>NZ_JBFATS010000006.1:0-296399 GCF_040678435.1 Streptomyces sp. NPDC052682
AACACCTACGGCGTCGACCTCGGCAAGGACAAGATGGCCGTGCAGCGGCTGCGGGAGGCCGCCGAGAAGGCCAAGATCGAGCTGTCGTCCTCGACCGAGACGTCGATCAACCTGCCGTACATCACGGCTTCCGCCGAGGGGCCGCTGCACCTGGACGAGAAGCTCACCCGCGCCCAGTTCCAGCAGCTGACGAGCGACCTGCTGGAGCGCTGCAAGGGGCCCTTCCACCAGGCGGTCAAGGACGCCGGCATCAAGGTGTCCGACATCGACCACGTGGTGCTGGTCGGCGGCTCGACCCGGATGCCCGCGGTCACCGAGCTGGTCCGCGACCTCACCGGCAAGGACCCGCACAAGGGCGTAAACCCCGACGAGGTCGTGGCCGTCGGCGCCGCCCTCCAGGCGGGTGTGCTGCGCGGCGAGGTCAAGGACGTCCTGCTGCTGGACGTCACCCCGCTGTCCCTCGGCATCGAGACCAAGGGCGGCATCATGACCAGGCTCATCGAGCGCAACACCACGATCCCGACCCGCCGCTCGGAGATCTTCACCACGGCGGAGGACAACCAGCCGTCGGTGCAGATCCAGGTCTACCAGGGCGAACGGGAGATCGCCGCGTACAACAAGAAGCTCGGCATGTTCGAGCTGACCGGCCTGCCCCCGGCGCCGCGCGGGGTGCCGCAGATCGAGGTGGCGTTCGACATCGACGCCAACGGCATCATGCACGTCTCCGCGAAGGACCTCGCCACCGGCCGCGAGCAGAAGATGACCGTCACCGGCGGCTCCGCGCTGCCCAAGGACGCCATCGACCGCATGGTCCGCGAGGCCGAGCAGCACGCCGAGGAGGACCGCAGGCGCCGGGAGGCCGCCGAGACCCGCAACCAGGGCGAGCAGCTCGTCTACCAGACCGAGAAGTTCCTCCGGGAGAACGGCGAGCGGATCCCGTCGGAGGTGAAGGCGGAGGTCGAGTCGGCCGTCGGCGAGCTGAAGCAGCAGCTGGAGCGGCAGGCCGACACCGCCGAACTGCGCGCGGCCGTCGAGAAACTCGCCACGGTCAGCCAGAAGATGGGCCAGTCGATGTACGAGCAGGCCCAGCCGTCCGCGTCCGCCTCGGAGCCCGGCGCCTCCGCCAAGGCCGGGTCCGACGACGAGGGCGTGGTGGACGCCGAGATCGTCGACGACGACAAGTCGGAGGCCGGCTGATGGAACGCCAGCACCCGGAGCCCAGCGAGCTGCTGGAGGAGCGCACCGCCGACCTGCAGCGGGTGAAGGCCGAGTACGACAACTACCGCAAGCGGGTGCGGCGGGACCGGCTGGCCGTGCGGGAGATCGCGGTGGCCAACGTGGTCACGGCGCTGCTGCCGGTCCTGGACGCGGTGGACCGTGCCTGCGCGCACGAGCCGCTGACGCCGGGGCTGAAGGACATCGCCGACACGCTGGCCACCCAGCTGGGCTCGCTGGGCGTGCGGTCGTTCGGGGAGGAGGGCGACGCCTTCGACCCCACCTGCCACGAGGCGCTCACCCACCACGTCTCCCCGGACGCCGACCGGCTGCTGTGCACGGCGGTCCTGCGCCCCGGCTACCGGCTGGGCGACCGGCTGCTGCGCCCGGCCCAGGTCGAGGTCACCGGGCCGCCGCAGTCGGGGTCCGGGGACCGCGCGGCGGGCTGAAGGCGGGGCCCTCCTGCCGCGCCCCGGGCCTGGGGCGGCCGGGCAGCGGCGACTGCCACCGCCCCCGGCCCCCGCCGGCTCACACGTGGCCGAGGCCCCCGCTGCCGAAGGAGCCGCTGGATCCGGGCGACCAGCGGCGCCGGTGCTGGTCCTGGCCGGTCTTCGTCCAGGCGCGGTGGAGTTCGTGGGGCAGGAGCCGTTCGTTGTCGCTCGCGGCGACCGGCACCTCGTCGGGCTCCCGCATCTCCTGGATCTCGAAGACCGGGCCGCCCTCCGGGAGGTGCGGCTGTTCCTCGGGAGCCGGGTGGTGCGTGTCCGTGTCCATGACGCGCATGCCGACGCGTACGGCCCAGATCAGCGCGCCGGCGATGACCAGCCCGCCGATGAAGGCCATGGTCACGGCGAGCGCGTGATCGGAAGACGCGGCCAGCAGATGCATTGCCGTACTCATGGTCCGATTATCGCCCCAGGAATGCGAAGAAGCTCCTTGTTTGCCCGGGTAACCTGCCCGGCCCGGCGGAGATCCGTGGAGGCGGCGCGTCAGCCGTTGTGCCCCGGCCGGGCAGGGGTGCGGGGGCCCGGGCGCGGGTATGCCGCAACCGGTGGCCGAACCGGTCTCGCCCTCGTGCGGACCCCTCCGCGCACCAGGACACCCCCACGCACACCGGGCTCGCGGCTCCGCCACCTTCTCGGCCCCTTCTTCCCTGCCCAGGAGCCCCGATGACGTCCGCCCCGACACCCCCGCGCCCTCAGCCGTCCGCCCCGTCCGCAGTCCGGCTGCTCCTCGCCGTGCCGCCGCACGGCGGCCGCACGGCCCGCCGTATCGACGGGGCGTGGTGGCCCCGGTCGTACGACCTGGCCGCCGAACTGCCCGGCTTACTGGGCGTGCTGCCGCGCGCCTGGGGGCGGATCAGCAGCGTCCGGATCAACGGGGACGGCTGGCCCGCGTGCCCGGAGCGCATGGTCGTCGCCGGTCAGCCGGTGCGGGTACGGCGCACTCCCTCGCCGAAGGCGCCCCCCACCGTGTGCCTGCTCGCGCCGGGCTGCGGCCGCTGGGACCTGCTGGTGGTGCCGCCGGGCGCGACGCAGGCGGAGGCCGGGCGGCTCATGGAAGGGGCCGTGGGGCAGGGGACGTAGCGCCCGCCCGGCGGCACCTGGCCGGCCGCCGGGTCAGTGCGCGAGCAGCACCAGGGCGAGGGCGGAAAGGGCCGGGACGGTCTGCACGAAGAGGATCTTCCGGCTGGAGGTGGCGGCGCCGTAGACCCCGGCCACCGCCACGCACACCAGGAAGAACACCGACACCTGGAACCCGACCGGGTCGGCGGCCACCGCGCCCCACACCAGCCCGGCGGCCAGGAAGCCGTTGTAGAGGCCCTGGTTGGCGGCCAGCGTCCGGGTTCCGGCCGCGAACTCGGCGGTAGTGCCGAACGCGGCACGGGCCCGGGGGGTGGTCCACAGGAACATCTCCAGGACCAGGATGTAGGCGTGCAGCGCGGCGAGGGCCAGCACCGCGAGCGTGGCGACGGCAGACATGCGCACATCATCACCCAGCCGTCGCGGGCCCGCTGTCACGGGGGGAGTCGCCCGTTCGGGGGCGCAGCGGCGGCGGCCGGCCGTCCGCCGTGCGAGAGTGCGGCCAGAGGGAAGGCCGGGCCGGGCCGTCGCGTCCCCCCGTGTGCCGCTCGGGAGTCCGGGCCGGCCTTTCCGTCTCGGCGCGTGCCCACCAGAGAGCCCTTTCTCGAACAAATGACTCACCTAGGTGAGGATGTGTCAGTAAGCTGACGCGGGCATGATCAGTGGCTCCTGAGGGGGAGCTGCCGGGGTGGGGGGTTTCGACTGATGCATCAGGGTTCTGCCATGCCGCGCCGCGGCCGGTTCCGGCGCGGTGCCGCCGCGCTGACCCTCGTCGCGCTGGGCGGCGGTGGTCTGCTGGCGGCGGCTCCGGCCGCGACGGGCGCGGCCGGCGCGGCGCCCGCGCCCGACGGGACGGCGTGCACGCCGGCCAAGGGTTTCGAGGGCTGCCGGCTGTTCGATCCGGCGAGCGGCGCGCAGCACTTCGAGGTGCCGTCCGGCGTCACGAAACTGGACGTACGGGCCTGGGGCGAGGGCGGCACCGGCACCAGGACGGCCTCCGGCGGTGCGGGCGGGTTCGTCGCCGGCACCCTCGGCGTCACCGCGGGGGAGAAGCTGACGGTCACCGTCGGCGGCCCGGACTTTGGTGACGCCCGCGGCGGCAAGGGCGGCACCGGCACCGCCGCGCGCGGCGGCAACAGCAGCGGCGTGCGCACCGGCACCGGCACGCCCCTGGTCATCGCCGGTGGCGGTGGCGGCGCGGGCGGCGACCGGGCCGGCCACGGCCAGGGCGGCGCCGCCGGCGGCACCGACGGCCAGGACGGCTCGGAGCCGGACCGCGGCGGCAAGGGCGCGACGGGCGCGAAGGGCGGCGCGGGCACCGGCAACGGCGCCGCGGGCGCCGACCACACCGCCGGCGGCGCGGGCGGCGACGGCGGTACGGGCCGGGACGGTGGCGGCGGCGGTGGGGCCGGCTACGCGGGCGGCGGCGGAGGCGCCGGTTCGGCCCCGGCCACCACCGGCAAGGGCACCACGGGCAGCGGCGGCACCGGTTCCGCCGTGGACACCGGCAAGGGCCCGACCGGCAGCGCGGGCGCCGTTTCCGGTCCCGGCGCCGACCAGGGCACCACCGGCGGCGGGGGCGGCGGCTCCAGCTACGCCGACCCGGACCGGGTCACCGGCGCCCGGCTCGTCGCCGGCACCGGTGCCAAGCCCCCGGAGAAGACGGACCCGTTCTGGGCCCCCGGTGACCAGGCCCGCTCGGGCGTGGCGGCGGGCGGCGCCGGCGCCCCCGGCGGCCCGGGCCGGATCGTGCTGCAGTGGGACACCCCGGCGGTCGCCGAACTGACCCAGGTCTCCGGCGCCGGCCAGGTCGCCCCCTCCTACGACGAGCTCGTGCCGTTCGGGATCCAGGCCCGCGACAAGGACGGCAAGCCGGTCGCGCACGCCTCCGTGACCTACACCATCGACGACCCGGACGCTCTCGGCGTGCACTTCGGCGACCGCGCGCAGCGCACGGCGGTCGTGACGACCGACGCGCAGGGCCGCGCCGTCTCCCCGCGCGTGGCGGGGGCGAAGGACGGCACCTTCACGGTCCGGGCGTCCGTCGGGGACGCGTCGACGACCTTCACCGCCGAGGTGGGCGAGGCGCTGTACGACGTGACCATCGTCGAGGGCGACGGGCAGGTGGTGGCCCCGGGCCAGTCCTTCCCGGACCGGCTGACGGTGCAGGTGACCCACCCGGACGTGCCCGCGGTGGGCACCCCCGTCACCTTCGAGCTGCTCGACCTCAACGGCGGCGGCCCGCGTTTCGAGGGCGGTGAGAAGACCGTGCGCGTGGAGACCGACGCCGAGGGCACGGCGACGGCGCCCGAGCTGATCGCCGGCGAGGCCGAGGGCGAGTACGTGGTCTACGCCTCCGCCGGTGACGACTGGGAGCTGCTCTTCCTCACGGTGACGTCGGAGCCGGACGGCGGCTCTCCCGGGCCGAAGCCGACCTCCTCGGTCGAGCCGATCCCCTCGCCGAGCACCGGCACGGCCGGCGGCACGGCGGGCGGCGGCACGGGCGGCGGCACCTCGACCCAGCTCGGCGGCGGCAGCCTCGCCTCCACCGGAGCGGCCGGGACGGGCCCGCTGACGACCGGTGCGGCGGCCCTCACGGTGGCGGGCCTGGCAGCTGTCCTGGTCGCGCGCCGCATGAAGTCCCGTACGGAGACGGGCGACTGACGGGTCATCAGCACATCGCTGCCCGCACCCGGTCACCGGGTGCGGGCAGTCGCCGTTCCCGCCCGGCTCAGGCCCGGCGACGGGCCGCCCGGGCCAGCACCGCCACCAGGACGGCGAGGTCGGCGGCCCCCTCCGGGTCGTCCGCGTAACGGGTGGTCTGCAGCGGGCCGACCTCGTCCAGGGCGACACCCTCGCGGGCCAGGACGAAGGTGAGGGCGAGCAGGGCGGCGCGGGCGTTGCCGTCGTCGAAGGGGTGGAAGAAGGCGACGTCCAGGTACGTCCGGGCGGCCCGGGCGGCGAGCGGCACCCCGGCCTGCGCGCTGTCGGCCAGACAGCGGGCGAAGTCGGCCTCGGTGCGCGGCGTCAGCCCGTACCGCTCCCGCCCGCCCTTCGCGTACGCGTCCCCCCTGCGGAACGCCACCCGGCCGGCCCCGAGCACCGCCCGCTGCCACCCGGCGAGCACGGCGTACGTCAGCGGCACGCCCCGGGCGGCATCCGCCCGGGCCCGCGCGTAGGCGGACAGCAGCCGCTCGGCCCGCACGGGGTCCCGCCGCCGGACCGGCCCCTCGCACCACGCCGTGAAGCCGTCCACCGCCGGTACGACGGGAGAGCCGAGGTCCGCCGCGCCGAGGCCCGCCCAGTCCACCCGCCGCCGCACCCCGCACCACACGGCCAGCGCGTCGCTCTCACCGGCGGCGCTCATGCCACTCCTCGAAAGCGGTGTGCTCCTCGGGAGGTTCCCGGTACGGCGGACACCCGGTCACCCCGGTGGCCAGGTCCTCGCCGACCGAGTCGACCAGCCTCTGTCCGGGCCGGGTCCAGCTGGCGAACCGCCCGCCGACGGCGTCGGCCACCGCGGCCCGGGCGGCAGCGCTGTCCAGCCCGTGCGAGGTGAGGAACCACTCCAGCACCAACGTGCACAGCCCGTACCAGCCGGACTCCGCGCCCGTACGGTCCACCACCAGGGTCACCAGCCGCACCGCGGCCCGCTCCAGATGCCAGCTGCGCTCGTCGGGAGCCGCATCGCGATCAGGCGCCAACCGCTGGAACTTCTCGGCGAGTTCCTCCAGCCAGCCCCGCCACTCCAGCAGGGCCGCCACGGCCCGGGCGGCGGTCTCGTCGGGTGTGGTCACCGAGTGCGAGGGGCAGCACCAGCTGCCGACCACACCGCCCCCGGCACCGCCCTCCCCGGCGCTCCAGTCCCAGTCCTGGGCCCACCGTCCGTACCGCTCGACGTAGAAGGCGGTCACCTGCTTGGTGAACCGCCACCGCGGCCACCAGGGGTCGTCGTCGTCCGCCGGGCCGGGCACCCACTGCTCGATGACGGAGGTGACCTGCGCCGCCTCGTCCGCGTCCCAGAGGAAGGGATGGCGGTCCGGATCGGCTTCGTCCCAGGTCAGACGGCGGTAGGGATGCTGCTCGGGCTGCTCGGCGGACGTGACGCACTCCAGACTCGTGAGGGGGCGGCCAGTGAGGTCCCGCACCCCGCCGGCGAACGCCGGGTGGAATGCCGGGAAGGGCACGGGAGTTGATCACAGCATGACTCAAGGACCAGCGCCCCGCTCCCTGTCCGACGAAGCCCTCTCCGATCTGCTCGCCAGGCAGCAGTTCGGGACCCTCGCCACGGTCAAGCGAAGCGGCCATCCGCACCTGACCACCATGCTCTACAGCTGGGACCCCGAGGCCCGCGTCGTGAGACTGTCCACCACGGCCGACCGCATCAAGGTCAGGCACCTGCAGCGCAACCCGCGCGCGGCATTGCACGTGCGGGGTGACGACGTCTGGTCGTTCGCCGTCGCCGAGGGCCCGGCGGAGGCTTCCGAGGTCACGACGGTTCCCGGTGACGCGGTCGGGCGGGAACTGCTCGCGATGATCCCGGCGGCCGCGCAGCCGGAGGACGAAGACGCGTTCCTCGAGCAGCTGGTCGCCGAGCGCCGACTCGTCATCCGGCTGAGGGCGGAGCGGCTGTACGGGACGGCGTTGGACATCGACGGCTAGGGGCGACGCGCCGGCGCGCACGTCGTAAGCGGCACCTCGGACGAGCGGGCATGCGGAACCCCCGGGCCGGCGGCCCGGGGGTGTTCCGTCCGCGGTCAGCGCGCCGTGTCCCGGTCCCACTGGTAGAAGCAGTGCGCCATCGCGTCCTTCGGGCTCCGCCAGGTCTGCGGGTCGTACGCCGAGACGTACGCCGAGAGGCGTTCGCTGACGTCGCGGAACTCCGGGTGGTCCGTCAGGCGGGCGATGGCGGGGGACGGGTCCTGCTCGCTCTCGATGAGGTGGAGGTACACGTCGCCGAACTCGAACAGGCGGCGGCGGGTGACGCCCACGAGGTGGGGAAGTTCGCCGCGGTCGGACTCGGCGAACACCTTCGCGATGTCCGGGGCCGCCCCGGGCTGCATCCGGGCGACGATCAGCGTGTGGTGCATGGCGGTGCCCTTCTTCGGGTCGGGGTCGTCTCGTCGGCTCAGTCGGCCAGCACCGCGGCCGTGCGGTGTTCGCCCGCCGCCTGCTCGATGCGGTCCCGGATGAGGGCCAGCTGGGTGCGGGAGTTGCGGTTGATGAGGTCGGTCATGCCGGCGTCGTCGACGGGGGCGTCGGGCTTCATCGCGAAGTCCTGCACCCAGCGCATCCGCACCCCCTCGGGCGTCTCGTCGTACGACCAGTGGATGTTCATGTACTGGAAGGGGCCGGTCTCCACGCGGTGGGCCTCGACCGTGCGGGCCGCGCGGTCGGCGGTGCGCTCGGAGACCCAGCTCCACACCCGGCCCTCCGCGTCGGGGTGCATGGTGAGCCGGAAGGTGACGCGGTCGCCGTCCCGCTCCAGGATCTCGGCGGAGGCGTACTCGCTGAACAGCCGCGGCCAGTTCTCGACGTCGTTGGTCATCTCCCAGACCAGGTCGAAGGGGGCGGCGATGGTGATCTCGTTCTCGGTGTGTCCGGCCATGCCCGTCACACCCCCGTCGCGAGCGCGTCGTTGACCATGGCCAGGAACGCCTCTGGGGTCTTGCAGCGCTCCACCTGCTCGGGCAGGCCCGCACCGTACCGCTTCTCCAGTTCGGCGACGATGCCGAGCAGGCCCAGGGAGTCCAGACCGAAGGAGTCGAAGCCCTCGGCGGCCCTCGCCTCCAGGTCGGCCGGCTCGACGTGGACGCCGGCGGTGCGCTTCATCAGGGCGGCCAGGTCCTCGTAGGTCACCTGGTGGGTCACGCGTTCGGTCATGTCGGTCATGTGCGGTACTCCTTCTGCGCAGAGGTGTTCACAGGTGCTCACGGGGTCGGCGCCGCGCCCTTGCGCAGCACCAGCGCCGCGTTGGACCCCATCAGGCCGCGGCTGAGGACCAGGGCCGTGCGGGGCTCGGCGGGGCGGGCCCGGCCGACGACCAGGTCCAGGTCGTGGCAGACGTCGAGGACGTTGGGGGTCGGCGGAACGAGGTCGTGTTCCATGGCGAGCACGGCCGTCGCCACGTCCAGGACGGCGGCCGCGCAGAACGCGCGGCCGAGGCCCGTCTTGGGCGCGGTGACGGGAACCCGCCGGGCGTGCGGGCCGAGGGCGTCGGCCAGGGCCAGGGCTTCGGCCCGGTCGGCCTCCGGGACGCCCAGGGCGTCGGCGAAGACGACGTCGATCTCCTCGGGCCGGCAGCCGGCCTGGTCGAGCGCGCCGCGGATCGCGTGGGCCAGGCCCTCCCGGGACTCCTCCCAGCGGGAGGCGCCCGTGAAGGTGGCCGCGTGGCCGGCGATCGTCGCCCGGGCGTCGGCGCCGCGCTCCCGGGCCGAGCGCTCCTCCTCCAGCACGAACATCACCCCGCCCTCGGCGGGCACGAACCCGCAGGCGGCGGAGGTGAAGGGCCGGTAGGCGCGCTCCGGGTCGCCGCTCGGGCTCAGCTCCGGGTAGCCCAGCTGGCAGACCATCGAGTACGGCGCCAGCGGGGCCTCCGTCGCGCCGGTCACGACCGCGTCCGTACCCCGGCGTACGCACCCGGCGGCATGCGCCAGGGCGTCCAGGCCGCCCGCCTCGTCGGCGGTCACCACCCCGCAGGGGCCCTTGAAACCGCCCCGGATGGAGATCTGGCCGGTGCTCGCCGCGTAGAACCAGGCGATCGACTGGTAGGGGCCGACGTACTTCGAGCCCTGCCCCCACAGCTTCTGCAGCTCGCGCTGGCCGAACTCGCCGCCGCCCGACCCGGCCGCCGTCACCACGCCCACCGAGAACGGCGAGTCGATGTCGGCGCGCGCCAGCCGGGCGTCGTCCAGGGCCCGTTGGGCCGCCGCCAGCGCGAAGTGCGTGAAGCGGTCGGTCTGGACGAGGTACGTCTGCTCGATCAGGCCGTCCGCGTCGAAGCCGCGCACCTGGCCCGCGACCTTCAGCGGGAGATGGTCGCAGCCCTCCCGGTCGATCGGGGCGAGGCTGCTGGTGCCGTCCGCGGTCCGCTTCCAGAAGGTCTCCGCCTCGGTGCCGTGCGGTGCCACCACACCGAGGCCGGTGACCACCGCGCGTCTCGGCTCGCTCATCGCAGCCTCCTTCCCGGCCCCGTCAGGACGACCGCGGACTGGAAGCCGCCGAAGCCGCTGCCCACCGACAGCACACTGCGCAGCTCCCGCTCGCGGGCCACGCGCGGCACGTAGTCCAGGTCGCACTCGGGGTCCGGTGTCTCGTAGTTGGCGGTGGGCGGCACCACCTGGTGCGCCAGGGCGAGGACGCACGCGACGACCTCGATGGAGCCGATCGCGCCGAGCGAGTGACCCACCATCGACTTGATCGAGCTCATCGGGGTGCGGTACGCGTGGTCGCCCAGCGACCGCTTCACCGCCGCCGTCTCGTGCCGGTCGTTCTGCTGGGTGCCCGAGCCGTGGGCGTTGACATAGTCGACGGCCGTGGGGTCCAGGCGGGCCATGTCCAGGGCGGTGTCGATGGCCCGGGCCATCTCCACGCCCTCCCGGGTGAGTCCGGTCATGTGGTGGGCGTTGCCGAAGGTGGCGTAGCCGCCTATCTCGCAGTAGACGTCCGCGCCGCGGGCCCGGGCGTGCTCCGCGTCCTCCAGGACCAGCACCGCGCCGCCCTCGCCCATCACGAAGCCGTCGCGGTGCGCGTCGAAGGGGCGGGAGGCGTGCGCCGGGTCGTCGTTGTTCGGGGAGGTCGCCTTGATGGCGTCGAAGCACGCCATGGTGATCGGGGAGATCGGCGAGTCGGAGGCCCCCGCGAGGACGACGTCGGCGCGGCCCTCGGCTATGGCGTGGTAGGCGTAACCCACCGCGTCCAGCCCGGAGGTGCAGCCGGTGGAGACGGTCTGCACCGGGCCGCGCGCCCCGAACTCCTCCGCCACGGCGGAGGACAGCGTCGCCGGGGTGAAGGCGCGGTGCAGGTGCGGGCCGGCCCGCCTGTCGTCCACGTCCCACCGCGAGCCGCGCTCGCTGACCAGGACGTAGTCGTGTTCCAGGCGGGTCGTGCCGCCGACCGCGGTGCCGAGCACGGCCCCCATCCGCCAGGGGTTCTCGGCGGCCGTGTCCAGGCCCGCGTCGCGGACCGCCTCGGCGGCGGCGACCAGGGCGAACTGCACGTACCGGTCGCAGCGTGCGACGGTCTCGGGGGCCAGGCCGTGCGCGGCCGGGTCGAAGTCGCACTCCGCGGCGATCTGGGAGCGCAGGCCCGCCGGGTCGAAGAGGGAGATCCGGCGGGTGGCCGTGCGGCCGGCGGCCAGCAGGTCCCAGAACGCCGCTGTGCCGATGCCGCCAGGGGCGACCACGCCTATGCCGCTGACGACGACCCGCCGGGTCATGACACCGCCCTGGCCGATGCGGTCTCCCGCGCGTCGCCGGTCTCCTCGGTGTCGACGTGCCCGAGTTCCGGCCGGGGCGCCAGCGGCCCCAGATGGAAGACGAGGCGGGCCTCGGCGTCACCGGTGTTGCGGAAGCGGTGCCGGACGTTCTTCGGGATGAACAGGCCCTGCCCGGGACGCAGCGGATGCGGCTCGCCGTCCAGGTCCACCTCGAAGACGCCCTCGGTGACGAGCACGAACTCCTCGGAGTACGGGTGGTAGTGCTCGCCGATGCGCTCCCCGGGCCGGACGACGGCCAGTCCCATGAACCCACTGGTCGATCCCGCGGTCGTGGGCGTGAGCAGGGCCCGGACGTCACCGCCGCGCCGTCGGTTGGGCGCGATGTCGTCGAAGTCGACGATGCGTGCCTGCTGTTCTGCCATGTCGGTCACTCCCTGAGGTGGGGGGATGGGGCGGGGCGTCAGGAGGCCGGCGCCCGGCGGTCGGTGAGGGGCCGCATCCGGGCCCGCGCGAGGAGCCGCGGCAGGTCCCGGTCGCCCGCCGGGGGCCCGTCGAGGCCGAGGGCCGCGGTGTCCAGCAGCCGTCCGGCCTCGGCCAGGGCCTCTGGGGTGGGCAGGGCCAGGACGGGGCCGGGCGCGAGCTCCGGATCGGCGGTGGTGTCGACGAGCCGTACCACGAGGTCGTCCCGGTGGAAGACGGTGCAGGCCACCAGGGGGCTGCCGGGGACGCCGGCGGCGGCCTGGTCCTGCCCGGCCAGCAGCCGGGCGAGCGCCTGGCCGGAGCCGGGGCGGGCCGGGTAGAACAGCGCCAGCCGCTGGACCCCGGCAGCGTCCTGACCCGCTGTGACGTGGTGGACGGCGGGCAGTGCGGCCCGGGTGAAGAACAGCCGGGCCGACTGCGGGTTGGTCAGGTCCCGGTCCTGCTCCAGATAGGGGTTGATGGCCTCCTCCACGGCACGCACCTCGGGCTGCCGGGCGACGTGCCGCAGCGCGGCCTGCAGGTCGCCGTGCACCTCGACGGCCCGCACGACCCGGTTGCCGTGCAGGAACAGCGAGGTGCGCAGCAGCCGGGTGGTGGCGTCCACGCGCGCTTCGGGGGAGGCGTAGTCGGACAGGATCCGCGCGACCTCGGGCTCGCTGCCGGGCCGGACGGTGAAGGTGATGGCGTGCCGGACCACGTTGCCGCCGACCCGGGGCGCCGGCTGCGGTCCGTCCCCGGCCGCCGGGGTGCGGCGGCTGAAGGTCTCCCGCATCACGGAGTACCGCATCGAGCGGGTGTCGCGGACGCAGTCCTCCATCGGCTTGACCGTCTCCAGGTGCTCCTCGCTGTTGACCCAGGAGAGGAACGGCAGGGCGCTCTCCCACTCACTGGTGATGAGCCACTGGGTGGGGTTCTCCAGCGACTGGCACAGCTGGTCGCTGATGTGCCCGGGGACGGAGGCGACCCGGTCGCGCATCCGCTCGTAGGCCTCCAGGAACTCCTGCTGGGTGCCGTCGCGGATGTCCAGCATCAGCACGACCCGCAGCCGGGACCCGTCGAACGCGGTGAGCGAGACCGCGGGGTCGCGGTGCGGGACCGTCGACTCGACCGTGGGGTCGTGGTGCGGGACAGCCGACTCAGTCGACTCGGCGGGGGAGACCGTCATGCGGCACACCTCTTCCTCGGGGAACGACGGCGAAGCGAGCGTCGCGTCGGGTGACGGGGCACGTCGGCCCGTGAGCACGATCGTCGGGTGTGGTGCGGCGGTGCGCGAACGCAGCGGGTTAAGCGGGTGAAGTGTGCGCCGCCCGGCGGCGCGCCGGTCTCGGGCGGGGCATGCATGACCCCGGCCGGTACCGGCCCCGACGGCCCGTCCGGCACCGGCCCGGACGGCGGAGACGACGCGCTGGAGGAGAGAGATGAACGCACGAGCCGATCAGAAGGACGGCACCGTCCACCGGGTCCCGGTCCTCGTCGTCGGAGGCTCGCTGGTGGGCCTGTCGACGTCCGTGTTCCTCGGCCGGCTCGGCGTCCCGCACACCTTGCTGGAGCGGCACTCGGGCACCTCCCGCCACCCGCGGGGGCGCGGCAACAACGTCCGCACGATGGAGCTGTACCGGGTGGCCGGGGTCGAGCCGGGGATCCGGCAGGCCGCGGCCACCCTGGCCGGCAACCACGGCATCCTGCAGACCCCCACCCTGGTGGGCGACGCGGGCGAGTGGCTGTTCAGGGAGATCGACCCGGGCGGCGGACTGGCCCGCTTCAGCCCGGCCTCCTGGTGCCTGTGCAGCCAGAACGACCTGGAACCGGTCCTGCTCGACCACGCCGTGCAGCTGGGCGGCGATCTGCGGTTCTCCACCGAGCTGATGTCGTTCGAGACCGACACCGGCGGTGTCACGGCGATCGCCAAGAGCCGTGAGACGGGCGAGCACACCACCATCCGCGCCGACTACCTCGTCGCGGCCGACGGCCCGCGCAGTCCCGTCCGGGAGCAGCTCGGCATCGGCCAGAGCGGTCCCGGCGAGCTGTTCTCGAACATCAGCGTCACCTTCCGCTCCCGGGGCCTGGCCGGTGTGGTGGGCGAGCGGCGGTTCATCGTCTGCTACCTGACCAGCCCGGGCGCCGACGGCGCGCTGCTGCCGGTGGACAACCGCGAGCAGTGGGTCTTCCACGCCCCCTGGCACCCGGAGCGCGGCGAGACGCTGGAGGAGTTCACCGACGAGCGGTGCGTGGACCACATCCGCCGGGCGGTCGGCGTGCCGGACCTGGACGTGGAGATCACCGGCCGGGCCCCCTGGCACGCCGCCCAGCGCGTGGCCCGCCAGTACCGGGCCGGGCGGGTGTTCCTGGCCGGGGACTCGGCGCACGAGATGTCGCCCACCGGGGCGTTCGGCTCCAACACCGGCATCCAGGACGCGCACAACCTGGCCTGGAAGCTGGCCGCGGTGCTCGGCGGCTGGGCGGGGGACGAGCTGCTGGACACCTACGACGCCGAGCGCCGCCCGGTGGCTGAGGCGACCAGCGCCCGGGCCGCCGCCCGCTCCGTCGAGCACAGCCACCCGGGCTTCGCCCCGCCGCCCGGCATGGGCGGCGGCCCCCGCAGCGGCATCCTCAACGTGGCCCTCGGCTACCGCTACCCGCAGGGCGCGGTCCTCGGCGCCGACCCCGCCACCCCGGTCGTCCCGGACACCCTGACCCTGACCGGCGAGCCCGGCAGCAGGGCGCCCCACCTGTGGGTGCGGCGCGCCGGCGACCGCGTCTCCACCCTCGACCTGTACGAACGTACGCCCGTGCTGCTCAGCGACGCCGACGGTGACGCCACCTGGCACGAGGCCGCCACCCGCCTGACCGAACAGCTGTCCGTGCCGCTGACGTCGTACCGGGTGGGCACCTCGCCCGGCGCCGACCTGGTCTGCGAGGGCGACACCAACTGGGCGGCCCGGCACGGCACACCGCCCGGCGGCGCGGTCCTGGTCCGCCCCGACGGCTTCGTCGCCTGGCGCGCCACCGAGCCCGTCCCGCCGGAGGAGACCGAAGCCACGCTGCGGCACGTCCTGACGACGGTGCTGTCCCTGCACTGAGCGTCCCCGGCCCGCCGCCCGCGGGCCGGGCCGGAAAAAGTCGCGGGCCGCTTGTCGATCCGGCCACGCCCCGTTCGACGCCCTGGTGTGCGGCACCTCGCCGCACCGTGACGCGACCGGATCTGACGAGGTGACCCGTGGGCCAACTGCTGAGAGTGATGAACTTCAACGTCTCGAGTGACGGAATCGGTGCCGGTGAGCACCAGAGTCTCGAGCGCCCGTTCGGCCTCGACCGTCCCGAGAGGCTGTTCGCCTGGGCCGGGGCCACGGCGAGCTGGCCCCTGCGCACGGACGGCGGGGGCAGCCGGGGCCTTGACGACTACTTCACCCGGGACTTCGCACGCGACATCGGTGCGGAGATCATGGGCCGCAACAAGTTCGGGCCCCAGCGCGGGCCCTGGCAGGACCACGAGTGGCGCGGCTGGTGGGGTGAGGAGCCCCCGTTCCACACCCCGGTGTTCGTCATGACCCACCACGAGCGTCCGTCGTTCACGCTGTCCGACACCACGTTCCACTTCGTCGGCGGCGACCCGGCGGCGGTCCTGGAACAGGCGCGGGAAGCGGCGCGGGGCAAGGACGTCCGACTCGGCGGCGGGGTCACCACCATCCGGCAGTTCCTCGATGCCGGCCTCGTCGACACCCTGCACGTGGCGGTCTCGCCGGTGCGGCTCGGGGACGGACTGCGGCTGTGGGAGTCCCCCGACGAGCTGCTGGACCGGTTCCACCTGGAGGTCGTGCCCAGCCCGAGCGGCGTGACGCACCACCTCTTGTGGCGGAAGTGACGCGAGGCCCGGCCCGAGTCCGGGCCGGGCCGGCGGGCGCGGCCGCCGGGCCCGTGCGGGGCCTGCACGGCAAGATGGGAACGGGGTGGGACAGCGGCGGCGTGCGCGGGTGAAAGGTGATCCGGCCATGGAGCTCACTCTGGTGCTGCTGATCATCGTCGTGGGGCTGGCGTTCGACTTCACCAACGGCTTCCACGACGCCGCCAACGCGATCGCCACCTCCATCTCCACCCGGGCCCTGACCCCGCGGATCGCCCTGGCGATGGCGGCGGTGATGAACTTCCTCGGCGCGTTCCTGGGCACCGAGGTCGCCAAGACCGTCGGCAGCGGCATCATCGGCGCGCCCGAGGACCTGTCCGGGCTGCTGCTGGTGATGTGCGCGCTGCTCGGCGCCATCGCCTGGAACGTCTTCACCTGGTGGAAGGGGCTGCCGACGTCCTCCTCGCACGCTCTGATCGGCGGGCTGGTCGGTGCCGCGCTGGCCGCGTCGGCGACCGTGCACTGGGACGGCATCCTGGACAAGGTCGTCCTGCCGATGCTGGCGTCCCCGCTGATCGGGGTGGCGCTCGGCTACCTGCTGCACACGATCATCCTGTGGGTGTTCCGGCGGGCCAGGCCCCGCCCCACCACCCAGGGTTTCCGGATGGCGCAGACCGTCTCCGCCGCCGCGATGGGCCTGGGCCACGGGCTGCAGGACGCGCAGAAGACGATGGGCGTGATCGTGCTCGCGCTGGTCACGGCCGGCTGGCAGGACGACTTCTCGGTGCCCGTGTGGGTGGTGGCGGTGGTGGCCGCGGCGATGGCCGCCGGGACGTACACCGGCGGGCGGCGCATCATCACCACGCTCGGCCGGCGCATCGTCCACCTCGACCCGCCGCGCGGCTTCGCCGCCGAGAGCGCCGCAGCGGCCGTGCTCTACACCACCGCGTTCGTCGTCAAGGCCCCGATCTCCACCACCCAGACCATCACCGCGGCCATCCTGGGCGCCGGGGCGACCCGGCGCGTCTCGGCGGTGCGCTGGCAGGTGGCCCGCTCCATCGTCACGGCGTGGTTCCTCACGTTCCCCGGAGCCGGGCTGCCCGCCGCCGCCCTCTACCTGATCCTGCACGCCGTCACCGGCCTGTGAACCCCAGCCGGAGGCCACCATGCCTGTGCCATCCGCCCCCCGGAGTCCCGACGGGCTGCCCGAGCCGGGGCGCTTCTCGCATCTGCACCCCGACGACGGCGCCTGCCTGATGGAGGCCGCCGCCCTGCTGGCCACCGGCCGCCTCACCGACAGCCCGCCCGGCACGCACCCGGTGCTCGCCGGGCTGGCCCGCGCCGTCAACGACGCCGTCGGCGACACCACCCGCCGCGCCCTGTGGCCCCTGGCCGCCGACCTCGCCGACGCCCGCCCCGCCGACCGCGCCTACGGGCCGCTGCTGGTCGGCACGGTCGTGGACGCCGCCCGCCGGGTCCGGCCCGGCTCCCGGCGGCTGCGGCGGCACAGTACGGCCGACCACGCCCGGGCCGCGCGCCTGGCCCGCGCCGGTACGCCCGGGCGAGGGGCCCGCCTCGCCGACCTGCTGTGGTGGCGCGGCCCCGGCCACCACCACCTCGAACACGCCCTGCGCGTGCTGCTCACCGCGCCGGACGCCGACGCACGCCTGGCCGGCCTGCTGCGGGACGCGGTGGCCGCGGCGACGGGCCGGTCAGCCCAGGCAGACCACGAGCAGGCAGAGCTGGTCCTGCTGCGGGGTCGTCGAGCCGGGGGTGGTGGTGCTCGGCTGTGAGCCCTGCTGGGAGGTGCCGTCGCCGGACGCCGCCGGGGCGGTCGGTGCCGGGGCGGCCTGCTCGGGCTGCGCCGTGTCGGTGCTGTCCGGGGCCGTGGGAACGGAGCCCTGCGGGGTGCTGGTCCGCGGCTGCTGCCGGGGCTCGGTCACCTGGCGCTGCTGCGGGGCGGTGACGGAGTCCTGCCGGGGGCTCGACGGGGTGGAGGCCGGGGCGGGAGCGGCCGGGGCGGCGGCCCGGCCCGGGGTGTCGGCCGTACGCGACCGGTCGGAACGGTCGGGTGCGGCGGCGCGCGGGGTGGGCTGGTCCGGGGCCGGCGGGGTGTAGTCCTGCGCCGGTTCCTCCGCGACGCCCATGCTCCTGGGGTCCGGGGCCGTGGCCGCCTGTGCGCGGTCGCCGGTGGAGCGGTCCATCGAGGCGAACGTCAGGCCGCCCCCGACCAGCGCGACTGCCGTCGCGACCACGGCCCGCCGCTGGTTCTTCTTCCACCGGGCCATCTGACGCCGCCGCGCCGCCCGGCCCCGCGGCAGGGGCACCGGGGCCACGGTGTCCTCGCCGCCGTCGCAGGGCTCGGGGTGGCCGTCACCCGGTGTCTCGTACGACACCTCCGGCGCGGCGACCTCCCAGGACGGCGGCACGGCACCGCCCGGCGCCGCGCCCGTCGCCGGGCCCGGGACAGGGCGGCCGTCGACGAGGCCGGGCGCGATGTCAGGGGCGTAGGCGCCGCACCCGGGGCACACCAGAGCGCCGTTGAGGTGCCGGCGGCACGTGGAGCAGTAGTCCATCTGCGGTCTTCCTGAGTCGCCATGCCGACGACCCACCGGACCGGGACACACGTGTCCGACGGGTGTTCGCATGGGAAGCGAGTGGCCAGCCACGCTAGCGAGGCTTTCGAAAGACCGTGTGACTCCTGTGTGATGCTGCTGCGCAGATTCTCTGCGCGTACTGGGGTCACCCGTCACCCCGCGCCGTGCTCACCGCCCGCGGGTGACGCCCGTACGGTGGCGGGCTGGGGAGGCTGGTCCGGCTGTGCGGCGGTCCGGCGGTCGGTACGCACGACCCGCCGCAGGCGGCGATACGGGCACCCACGGTCCAGAGGGTGGGCGCTCGCCGTGTGTGCGCCCGCGGTGGCGGGCTGGGGAGGCTGGTCCGGCTGTGAGGTGACGCGACCGGGGTCCGCCGCAGGCGGCAACGTCGCGGCCGTCGAGGATGCGCGTCACCCGGCGGCCACCCCCACGGGCGCTCGCCGCCTCGGCGGCAGGCGGTCCGGCGGTCCGGCGGTCGGTACGCACGACCCGGCGCAGGCGGCGGTACGGGCACCCGCGGTTCCGAGCGTGGGCGCTCGCCGTGCGTGTGCGCCCGCGGTGGCGGGCTGGGGAGGCTGGTCCGGCCGTGCGGTGACGCGACCAGGGTCCGCCGCAGGCGGCAGCGTCGCGGCCGCCGAGGATGAGCGTCACCCTGCGGCCACGCCCCCGGGCGCTCGCCGCCTCGGCGATGGGCTGTGCGGCGGTCCGGCCGTACGGTGACGCGCGTCAGGGCCGTCGGCCCCACGCGGTCCGTCGCAGGCGGTGGTTCCAGGAGGGAGCCGAGCATGCGTACGGGGCGCGAGCCCCTAGGTCTCGCAGCCCGTACGGCCACCCCCCTGCGGCGATGCCGCCCGGGTCGTCCGCCGGCTGGTCAGTGGTGGGCGTGCACCACCGCGTGGCCCTTGCCGCGGCCGATCATCCACTTGTTGACCGGCGTGGTGATCGCGAAGGCGACGGCGAAACCGCCCAGCAGGGCCGACCAGAACAGCCCGTCCGACAGATGGGCGTCCATCGCGCCCGGCGTGAGGGCGATGATCGCGTTGTCGACGAGTTCCATCACCGCGATGGAGACGGTGTCGGCGGCCAGCGCGACCTTGATCGCGGACTTGAGGTCGAGGCCGGCCCGGCGGACCGCGAACAGCGTGAACGAGTAGCCGAAGAGGAACGCCAGGCCGATCGCCAGCACCATGGTGGGCACGTTGCCCCACAGCAGCGCGGTGCCGATCACCATGCCGAGGATCTCGCCGAGGGCGCAGCCGACCAGGCAGTGCAGGGTCGCCCTGGCCGCCGTCCCCCAGGTCGCCACGGCGTGGCCGGTGTGATGAGCGCTGTGGTCCATGACCTTCATCCCCATTCCCGTCGAAGTGACCCGTTCCCGGGCTCACGGAGGTCAACCATATACCCCCCAGGGGTATTCCGCCTCCGTGTCCGTGCCGGTCCGCCCCGAAGCGATCACCCCGCGGTTCTCGACGAATCCGTCCCCAACAGGCAACCCCCGCACCGGTTTTCCCGCTCTCACAGGGTGCTCACAGATACCTCGTAGACGAGGAACACCGATGACCAGACAGCACCACCCCACCCGCCGCCTGAAGCGCTCGGCGTTAACCGCCGCCGCCGCGCTCACCGTCGTCGCCACGGGGGCCGGGGCCGCGCCCGGCGCGGGGACGGCCGAGGCCGCCGTGCCCGGCACGCCGAAGCTCAGGCTCGTCGCCGCGTCGAAGTCCGTGACCCTGGACCGCTGGGAGGGCGTACCCGGCGTCTACCTGGACCTGGGCACCTACGTCACCGTCGACGGCGGCCCACTGGAGTTCAAGGTGACCCGGAAGTCGTACAAGGACCCCGTGGTCGCCCAGCAGATCATCCGCAACGGCAAGAGCACCAAGACCCGGACGCTGCCCTCCGGGCTCGTGAAGGACTTCTCCGGTCTCACCGGCTTCCTCGAGGTGTCGATCACCGACGCGGCCGGCAAGGAGGTGTCGAAGACCACGAGCACCTTCTGCCCGAACAACGCCTCCGGGCGGCTGCGGCCCGACGCCCCCGCCACCTCGAAGTATCCGCAGAGCTGCCCCACCAACCCGTTCACGCTGGGCTCGGTGTGGGGCGTCGAGAAGGGCTGGGCGGCCAACACCACCGCCATCGACTACGACCGGCCGGTGGACCTGCCGGCCGGCGAGTACACGGCCCGGATCTCGGTCGCCAAGAAGTACCGCGACCTGTTCTCCCTCCCCGACGCCCGGCCGACCGTGAAGCTGACCGTACGGGAGGTCAAGGACGAGGGCGGCGAGGGCGTCGCCGCCCGGTCCTCCGTCCACGGGGCCCACCACGGCGCCCACCACGCCGCCGGGCACCAGGCCCCCGCCGCCGGCCACCACTTCGGCCCCCGCGGCGCCGACGCGCCCACCCCGCCGGCCCTGTCGCACGCGCTGGAGGACCGCGGCACGGCCCACCACCTGGGCGACGGCCCCGGCCACACCGACGGCTCGCGGATCGCCCCCGCGCTGAAGCCCGCCGCCAAGCGGCCCACCGGCAAGGCGGGCGCCCCGGCGAACGTGCCCAAGCCGGACCTGCGGTCGCTGCCCGCCTGGGACATCGCCATCACCGACGGCGAGGACGGCGACGCGCCCGGCAAGGACTACCTCGCCTTCAGCGCCAACGTCTGGAACGCGGGCCCGGCCCCCCTGGTCGTGGACGGCTTCCGCGCTCCCGGCAAGGACCTGATGGACGCGTACCAGTACTTCTACGACGCGAAGGGCAAGCAGGTCGGCTACGCCCCCACCGGCACCATGGAGTGGGACCCGCGCGAGGGCCACGAGCACTGGCACTTCACCGACTTCGCCAGCTACCGGCTGCTGAGCGAGGACAAGACCAAGCAGGTGCGCAGCGGCAAGGAGGCGTTCTGCCTGGCCAACACCGACGCGATCGACTACACGGTGAAGAACGCCAACTGGCACCCGGAGAACACGGACCTGTCGACCGCCTGCGGGCAGCAGAACTCGCTGTCCGTCCGTGAGGTGCTCGACGTCGGCTCGGGCGACACGTACACCCAGTACCGCCCCGGCCAGTCCTTCGACATCACCGGCCTGCCGAACGGCACGTACTACATCCAGGTGATCGCCAACCCGGAGAAGCGGCTCCAGGAGACCGACCTGAGCAACAACGTCGCGCTCCGCAAGGTGATCCTGGGCGGTACGCCCGGCGCCCGCACGGTGCAGGTCCCGCCGCACGACCTGATCAACACCCGCTGACCGGCCGCGCGTCCCCGGACTCCGGCACACCGGGCCCGGGGACGCGCGCCGTCGCTCCCGCGCGCTCGCAGGCGACGCGTTCCTGACCGCGCTCCCCCGCGCCACCTGCCTGCACATGCCGGGCGGCGAGATGATCCCGCCTCCGTCGTGAGAAAAGCGGTCACGTGATGAAGGGAAGCCGAAGACCCGAACCTGGTTCAGGTGTAGTAGGTGTCGAACGACCCGATCCACCAGGCCGCCAACGGCAGGACGCCCAGCTGCACCCCGGCGGTCACCCAGCACCGGCACAGGGCCGCGACCGCGAAGGTCCACCACCCCACCGTGCGCAGCACGCTCACCGCTGCGGCCTGGTAGGCCTGCCCGGTGGGGTCCATCATCCCGGACGAGCCCATCCAGTCCTCGGTGAAGACGCCGTCCGCCCCGAACACGACGACCGCCGAGACGAGCCACAGGTCGGCCGCCAGTGCCGACACGGCGAGCGCCCTGTCCAGGCGCAGGTACGCGGGGGTCGGCAGCAGCAGCCGTACCGCAGGGTGCCCGCGGTCCCGTACCCAGTCCAGGGACCGGATCCGCACCAGCGTGACGACGGCGCGCACCAGCGCGGCGAGTGCCACCGCCCACCCGGCCAGGAAGAACAGCCCGAACAGCACGATCCCTAGACCCATGCCGGGCGGCTCACTGGTCGGAGTAGCCGATGTCCCCGACCGTCCAGGCGCTGACGTCCGCCAGCGCCACCCGGTACATGCCGCCCGTGTCGGGGATGCCGTAGCTGCCCTGGAGGATGCGGGCGAGGTGGAAGTGCAGGTGCGTCGGTGTCTTGTCACCACCGGCCGGGGGTGCGGAGAACAGGGGGGCGAAGCCGCCGAGGTCCGCGGAGTCCCGCAGCACCTCGGCGACGCGCTGCCGCCACAGGGCCTCGGGGGCCAGCCGGCCCGTGATGACGGCTCCGGGGACCACCACGGTCAGGGACATCCGGCTGCTGTGTTCCGCCTCCACCAACGCGGCGATGCCGGCGAGCAGTTCGTCTGGGTGCGCCATGGGCGTGGAGCCTAGCCGAGCGGGGGCGCTTCCCAGGGGAGGAGGGGGGCGGGGGCGTCCGCCGGTACGGCCGTGGGGGCGTCGTGGCAGACGAAGCCGAGCCGGGTCAGGGCCCTGCGCACCTCACCGGCGGTGAAGTCGCGGCGGTCCTGGCCGGTGATCACTTCCCCGACCTGCTTGACGGGGTAGGTACGGCGGCCGATGGTCACGGACACGCCCGTGACGGCCTCGGGCTTGACGCCCTTCATCGACTCCTCGACCTCGCTCTTGATCAGGTCGAACGGGAAACGGGCGATGACGCAGCGCATGGTGCCTCACAGGGTTGTCGCGGGAAGGACGCCGGCCTGCGCCGGCCTGGGCGCGGGGTCAGGGGGCGAGGGTGAGAACGCCCAGGGTGTAGCCGTGCTCGTCGACCACGGGGGACAGCTGCAGGGTGCGCACCCGCATGACGGCCTCGGCGTCGTCGAGGACCGCGGCGGACGGGGTGAACGGGCCGCGGTCGAGCGGGATGTCCGCCAGCCGGGTCCGGTCGCTGTACCAGGAGCCGCCCCGGTGGGCGTCGAGCTGGGCCCGGGTGACCAGGCCGGCGCACCGGCCGTCGTCGTCCCGCAGCAGCAGGTGGGTGACGCGGGCGCCGATGAGGACGGACAGCGCCACGTCGACCGTCATGTGGTCGTCGACCTGGGGTCCGGGGGCGTCCATGGCGTCACGGGCCGTCAGGCCGGTGCCGTGGTCCGGCACCTGCTCTACCGGTGTACGGGTCAAAGGCTTCTCCGCTTCGTGGGGTCAGGAGTTCGGGGTGCGCGAGGAGCGGCGGGTCCGGGCGGCGGAGCGCCCGCCGCGGCCGCGGCGCGCGGGCCGGCTTGACGCGGGCTGCTCGGCGACCGGGGCGTCGACGGTGACGGGCACCCCGGAGGGCGCCTGGGCGCCGGTGATACGGCTGAGTTCGGCCTCGCCGGAGCGGACCCGGGTGGTGCGCGGGGTGATGCCGGCGTCGGTCATCAGCCGGTCCATGGCGCGCCGCTGGTGGGGCAGGACCAGGGTGACGACGGTGCCGGACTCGCCGGCGCGGGCGGTACGGCCGCCGCGGTGCAGGTAGTCCTTGTGGTCACCGGGCGGGTCGATGTTGACGACGAGGTCGAGGCCCTCGACGTGGATGCCGCGGGCGGCGACGTTGGTGGCGACCAGGACGGTGACGTCGCCGTCCTTGAACTGGGTGAGGGTCCGGGTGCGCTGCGGCTGGGACCTGCCGCCGTGCAGCGCGGCGGCGCGCACGCCGACGGCCCGCAGCCGCTTGGCGAGCCGGTCCGCGGCGCGCTTGGTGTCGATGAACATGATCACGCGTCCGTCGCGGGCGGCGATGTGCGTGGTGGCGTCGTGCTTGTCGGCGTCGTCGACGTGCAGCACGTGGTGCTCCATGGTGCTGACGGCCGCGGCGGACGGGTCGACCGAGTGGACCACGGGGTCGTGCAGGTAGCGCCTGACGAGGCGGTCGATGTCGCGGTCCAGGGTGGCCGAGAACAGCATCCGCTGCCCGTCGGGCCGCACCTGGTCGAGCAGGGCGGTCACCTGGGGCATGAACCCCAGGTCGGACATCTGGTCGGCCTCGTCGAGCACGGTGACGGCGACCTTGCCCAGCGTGCAGTCGCCCCGGTCGATGAGGTCCTTGAGCCGGCCGGGCGTCGCGACGACGACCTCCGCGCCGGCGCGCAGCGCGTTCGCCTGCCGGCCGATGGACAGGCCGCCGACGACGGTGGTCAGCCGCAGCCGCAGCGCGCGGGCGTACGGGGTGAGCGCCTCGGTCACCTGCTGGGCCAGTTCCCGGGTGGGCACGAGCACCAGGGCCAGCGGCTGCCGGGGCTCGGCGCGCTGCCCGGCGGTGCGGGCCAGCAGGGCCAGGCCGAAGGCGAGGGTCTTGCCCGAGCCGGTGCGGCCGCGGCCGAGGACGTCCCGGCCGGCCAGCGTGTTCGGCAGCGTGGCGCCCTGGATGGGGAACGGCACGGTCACGCCCTCGGCGCCCAGCGCGCTCAGCAGGCGTTCGGGCAGGTCGAGGTCGGCGAACGCCTCGACGGCCGGCAGGGCCGGGGTGACGGTGGCCGGCAGCGCGAACTCGGCGCCGGAGGCGGCGGTCCGGGCGGGTTTCTTCCCTCGCGCGGCCTGGGCCGCACGGGACGGAGCGCCCCGGCGGGCCGGTTCCTGCCGGCGGGAGCGGGTGGAGCGGTCGGTCGTGCGGGCTGCGGGGTTCATGCGGAACCTTCCTCGATACGGCACGAGTCGGGGAAAACCCGCAGCCGGTGAGCGGCGTACCGGGGAATCGCAAGAATGAGCCGAGGCGACGGCGCGTGGGGCGCGCGAAAACGAGAGGAAACGGTGCGGAAAGCGAACCGTGTCAAAACGCGAAAAGAGCCGGGGCCCGCACCCCGAGGAGTGCGGGCCCTGGTCGTGTCGGACGCGTCGCGTCAGGCGGGAACGATGTTCTCGGCCTGCGGGCCCTTCTGGCCCTGCGTCACGTCGAAGGTCACCTTCTGGCCTTCATGAAGCTCACGGAAGCCGGAGGTGGCGATGTTCGAGTAGTGGGCGAACACGTCGGCGCCGCCACCGTCCTGCTCGATGAAGCCAAAACCCTTTTCCGCGTTGAACCACTTCACGGTGCCAGATGCCATACTAATCTCCTTCGGGGCAGTGCCCGGAAACCGCACCTTGCGGATCCGGAGTCGCCGCGATGATCACCCCTCCGGAAAAATCCGGAACGCTTCGGAAACAAGTTCCGGAAAAAACAAGTCTCTGGTAACCAAAACTGCAACTGTTATCACGGTAGCACAGCCCAGGATTCCATGCCCAGGTTTTTCCGGATTTTCGTACGCCGGACGGGAAAACCTCATGGGGCCCCGCCGGAATTTCTGCACCGGCCGCAGGAGGTATCGCGCAGCTCGTCCCGCTGCCGGCGCAGTTCCTCGTTGACGCGGCGGGCCTCTTCCAGCTGGTCCTCCAGGGAGATGATGCGGCAGGCCGCCTCGATGGGGGTGCCCTGGTCGACGAGTTCGCGGGCCCGGGCGGCCAGGCGCAGCTGGTGACGGGAGTAACGGCGGTGGCCGCCTTCCGAGCGCAGCGGCGTGACCAGTCCGGCCTCGCCCACGGCCCGCAGGAACGCGGGGGTGGCGCCGAGGATGTCGGCGGCCCGCCCCATGGTGTAGGCGGGGTAGTGGTCGTCGTCGAGGTGGCCGGCGGCGGGCGACTTCTCAGCGGGCATGACACCATCTTGGTCCCGCCCCCCGCGGCCGGGTCGCGCGCCCGTGCGTTTTCGCCGGTCGCCGCGGGGGGACTCGCGGTGCGTGGTCGCGTACGGAGCGGAACACCGGGTGCGGCTGCCCGCGCTGCGGGCCGGGTGGCTGCGGCAGACGTTCGTCCACTGGGCGTACCGGCCCGAGGAGGTCCAGGCCCTGCTGCCCGGGGACCTGGTGGTGGACACGTACCAGGGGGCGGCCTGGGTGGGCCTGACCCCGTTCGTCATGGCGGACGTGCGCCCGGGGGCGGTGCCCGCAGCCGTGCCCGGGCTTCCGTCCTTCCCGGAGACCAACCTGCGCACCTACGTCCGGCACCGCGACGGCCGGGACGGGTTGTGGTTCCTGTCCCTGGAGGTGGGCTGCCCGCTGATGCTGGCGGCCCGCGCGATCGGCGCCCCGTACCACCAGGGCACGCTGCGGATCTCGGCCCCCGGCGACACCGTCTCCTACTCCGGCTCCCGCCGGGGCGGCGCAGCCTCCTACCGGCTGGTCGCCCGCCCCGGCGATCCACTCGTGGCCTGCGAGCGGGACGTGTGGCTGACCTCGCGCTGGCGGGCGTACACCCGGCGGCTCGGCCTGCTGTGGGAGACGCCCGTCGAGCACGAGCCCTGGCCGCTGCGGCAGGCGACCCTGGAGGTGCTGCAGGAGACGCTGACCGGTGCGGCGGGCCTGCCCGCGCCCGCCTCCGAGCCCCTGGCGCACTTCTCCGACGGAGTCCGGCATGTACGGCTCGGCGCGTCGCGGCCCTGTGCCCCGCGGCCGGCGGCGTCCTGACCGGGCGCGGCCCGCGCGGCTGCGCTTCGACGGCTGGATCGCGGGCCTGGGCACCACCTCCGGCACCCGGATCGTGCTGGGGCACTGGCCGCTGTCGCCGTTCGGCCCGTTCAGCGACGTGATGATCGAGCAGCCCGGCGGGCAGCGGCTGCTGCTGGCCCCCTCGGGCCCGGTCGCCTCTTTCGTGGGCGGCACGTACACCTTCGACGCGGTGCGGGTCGTGCCGGTGGACGTGCGGGTGGCGGGCGGCACCTGGACGGTCACCGCGGGGCCGCTCACCCTGCGCTTCACCACCGGCCGGCCCGGGCCTCTCGGGCTGCTGCTGCGGGCCGTGCCCGGCCCGCTCGCCGCCCGCCCGGCGTTCAGCGCGCTGACGGACCCGCCCGCCCGCCTGCTGCCGGGCACCGTACGCACCCGCGGCAGCGCCGGCGCGGGCCGCCGCGAGTGGTACGGCGTCCGCGGCCTGCGCCCGGTGCGCTCCGTGTCGGCGACCCTGGAGGACCGGGACCTCGGCGTCCTGGCGGCCGTGCTGCCCCCGGTGCGTTTCGGCTTCGGCTCGGTGCCCCGCACCCCCGCCCTGGTACGGGTCACCACGACGGTCGAACGCGCCGGACGGTGAGCTCCCGTTTCCCGCCGCGCGGCCCCGGGTACCCGGCGGCCCGCCACCGGAGCCGAAGGAGCGGGCCCATGGGCGGAGCGAGAGGGCCGGCGCGGGCGGACGGCGCGACCGCCGTCGCCGTGGCACAGGGCGCGTTCAACGTGGCCGGCGGGCTGTGGCCGCTGCTGCACCTGCGCAGCTTCGAGTGGGTCTTCGGGCCGAAGCGGGACGTGTGGCTGCAGCGGACCACCGGCGGGCTGCTGCTGTCCGCCGGGCTCGCCCAGCTCGCGGCCGCCCCCGACCCGCAGGGCCCGGCGCACGCCCGCCGGGTCGGCCTCGGCACGGCCCTGACCCTGCTGGCCGTGGATCTCGTCTACGTGCCCAAGGGGCGGATCCGGCCCACCTACCTCCTGGACGCCGCGATGCAGACGGGCTGGATCACCGCCTGGCTGCGCACCCCGGCCGGCGGCCGCCGGCGCCGGACCTCGAGGCGGTTGCGGTGACTCACCCGGACGGATGGATCCGTCGGTCGTCCGGCGTAACGCGGGCCGCTTCGAGGCGGACGAACGGGAACGGCCGGACTACGTTCCCCGGGGCTGGTGGCGCGCTGCCCGTCCACGCACCGCTGCCCTGCCACGCACCGATCGCTGCGGATTGAGGGACTCGATGGCGTCACACACCGAACCCGTTGCCCCCGTGCCGGCGGCGGAGCGCCGCAGCCGGGGGCAGGTGATCGTCTCGTGGATCACGACGACGGACCACAAGAAGATCGGGCACCTGTACCTGATCACGTCGTTCGTGTTCTTCCTGATCGGCGGGGCGCTGGCCATGGCGATCCGGGCCGAGCTGGCCCGGCCGGGCCTGCAACTGCTCTCCAACGAGCAGTACAACCAGGCCTTCACCATGCACGGCACGATCATGCTGCTGCTGTTCGCGACACCGACCTTCGCCGGGTTCGCCAACGCGGTCATGCCGTTGCAGATCGGCTCCCCGGACGTGGCCTTCCCCCGGCTGAACATGCTGTCGTACTGGCTGTTCCTGTTCGGCGGGCTGATCGTGCTCGGCAGCTTCCTCACCCCGCAGGGCGCCGCCGACTTCGGCTGGACGGCGTACACCCCGCTCAGCGGCCCCATCCGCAGCGGTTACGTCGGCGGCGACATGTGGATCATGGGGCTGGCGCTGTCCGGGTTCGGCACCATCCTCGGCGCCGTCAACTTCATCACCACCATCATCTGCATGCGCGCCCCCGGCATGACGATCTTCCGCATGCCGATCTTCACCTGGAACGTGCTGCTCACCTCGGTGCTGGTGCTGCTGGCGTTCCCGGTGCTGGCGGCCGCGCTGCTGGTGCTGGAGGCCGACCGCCGCTTCGGCGCGCAGGTGTTCGAACCGCAGAACGGCGGGGCGATCCTGTGGCAGCACCTGTTCTGGTTCTTCGGCCACCCCGAGGTCTACATCCTCGCGCTGCCGTTCTTCGGGGTGATCACCGAGATCATCCCGGTCTTCGCCCGCAAGCCGATCTTCGGTTACACGGGCCTGGTCGGCGCCACCATCGCCATCGCAGGGCTGTCCGCGACCGTGTGGGCGCACCACATGTTCGCGACCCAGGCCGTGCTGCTGCCCTTCTTCGCCTTCCTGACGTACCTGATCGCCGTGCCCACCGGGGTGAAGTTCTTCAACTGGATCGGCACCATGTGGCGGGCGTCGCTGTCCTTCGAGCCGCCGATGCTGTGGGCGATCGGCTTCCTCGTCACCTTCCTGTTCGGCGGGGTGACCGGCGTCATCCTCGGCTCGCCGCCGCTGGACTGGCACGTCACCGACTCGTACTTCGTCGTCGCCCACTTCCACTACGTGCTCTTCGGCACCATCGTGTTCGCGATGTTCGGCGGGTTCAGCTTCTGGTGGCCGAAGATGACCGGCACCATGCTCGACGAGCGCCTGGAGAAGATCCACTTCTGGACGCTGTTCGTCGGCTTCCACACCACGTTCCTGGTCCAGCACTGGCTGGGCGCCGAGGGCATGCCCCGCCGGTACGCCGACTACCTCGCGGCCGACGGCTTCACCTGGCTCAACACCGTCTCCTCCATCGGCGCGTTCCTGCTGGGCCTGTCCACCTTGCCGTTCCTGTACAACGTGTGGAAGACCGCCCAGCGGGGCGAGCGGGTCGAGGTCGACGACCCCTGGGGCTACGGGCGCTCGCTGGAGTGGGCCACCTCCTGCCCGCCGCCCCGCCACAACTTCCTGACCCTGCCGAAGATCCGCTCCGAGTCCCCCGCGTTCGACCTGCACCACCCCGACGTGGCCGAGTGGGACGAGCTGGAGAACGTCGGCAGGCGGCGGGACGTCGTCGAGCCCGGCGCTTCCGGTGAGGGGTCGTGAGGGAGCGCGCGCCGGAGCCGCCGCGGGACGGGGAGAGCACCCTGGCCGTAGAGGTCGAGGGCTACCTCCTCGCCCGTCTCCACCACGACGACGCCCGCCGCGAGGCGGAGGACCTGTGCGGCCGGCTGCCGTGGCTGACGGCGGCCCAGGCCGAGGACCTCACCCGGCACTACGTGTGCCGGCGCATGGAGCTCACCCGCGGGATGCTCCTGCAGACGGCCCGCCGGGCGGACGAACTCCGCCAGGAGTACGAGGCCCGCTACGCCGCTCTGCGCCACACGCTGCTCCGCCGCCATGCCGCCGGCGCCTGCACCCTGCTGGCCTGCGCGGGCGGCGTGACCGGACTGGTGTGTGTGCTGGGCCGGTGACCTGGAGCTCCTCGGCATCGGCCTGGGCAAGCACCGTCGGCCGCCGCGGGGCGCGCTCCCGCTCGCCGCGAGACCTGTACGAGAACTGCCGCCACAGGCGGGGCGGCCAGGACCACCGGCGCTGACGCCTCCGGCGGGGGCGTACGGGGGGCGGCTGCCGGCGCCGGCCCACCGCCTGGACAGGGCGCTCGCCGTGTCGGCGCCGGCGGCGTTGTCACTCACTCGGCCAGGGCAGGCCACCAGGGGGAAGAAGGACCGGACGCGCGGAAATGCCGCCGGCGTCGCCCGCAGCGGGCCGCGTCGGCGGCATCGTCACCCCGGATCGCTTGCTCGGCCGATCGGCCCCCGGTCAGGGAGCCGGCATGCCGCGGTCGCCGCCCGGGGTTCCGCCCGCCATCCCACCGGCGCGGGACGGCCGCCGCGACCCGGCGGAGTCGGTGCGGCGGGCGGCGGCGCTGGCCACCAGCCCCAGCAGCAGGGCGAGGGCACCGACGATGATGTTGTTGGTGACGCTCCGCGTCGTACTCATGTCACCCGCGATGACCCACGGGGCGACGATCGTCCACGCGCCCAGGGCACAGGCCGCCCACGCCATGCTGTGGGTGCGCTCGTAGGCACGGCCGAAACCGCCGCTCATCAGCAGCGCGTAGGCGATGCCGACGATCAGGTTGTTGACGGCCAGCGGCCGGAGGTTGTCGAACCCCACGATCCACGGCGAGGCTGCCAGGTACAGCCCTGTGAGGAAGGCCAGGGTCTCCACGGCCTGGGCCCGGGGGGTGGTCGCCGCCCGCTCGGCCATCTCGTGGCGGGCGCGCATGTCGAGGATGTCCGGATGGGTCTCGATGGACGAGTGGGGAGTGGTTGCCATTCCTGTCACCTCCGAGGTGAAGGGCAGATCCCCGAGTGCGCACCCCGGGTACCCCCACGGCACGGCCGTACCACTCTTCTGGCGGGTCATCTCCCCGGGCCGTGGGTACCCGGGGTGCATGCTGAGGCGCGCGGTGTGGCAGGGGGTGGTCGCCGGTACCGCCGGGGTGGCGGTGATGACCCTGGGGGAGAAGGCCGAGCAGCGGCTCACCGGGCGGCCCGACTCGCACGTCCCGGCACGGGTGCTGGAGCGGCTGACCGGTCTGCCCGAGCGGCCCGGGCGGCAGCCGCGGCCGGTGAACCTCGCCATGCACCTCGGACAGGGCGCGCTGCTGGGCGTGCTGCGCTCGGTGATGGCGCACGCCGGGCTGCGCGGCCCGTGGGCCTCCGCCCAGTTCGCCGTCGTCCGGCTCACCAACGACCAGATCCTGGAGAACGCCACCGGCGTCGGCGCCCCGCCGCAGACCTGGCCCCGCCCGGAACTCGCCGTCGACCTGCTGCACAAGGCGGTGTACGCCTTCGCCACCGGGTTCGTCGCCGACGCCTTGGCCGGCCGCGCCGGGCCCGGCGAACGGCACGCGGCGCTGCGCCCCGGCCGGCGGCCCGGCATCGGCCCGCTGCCCCGGGGCGAGGCCGTGGGCCGCGCGTGACCGCTACGCCGGCCCTCGCCCCATCGTGCTGGCCCGGGTGATCAGCCGGTGCGGGGCGCGGATCTCCATGCCGGGGACGGCCGTGGAGCTGCCGATCCGCTTCAGGAGGCGTTCCACCGCCGTCTCGGCGATCATCCTCTTGTCCGGGGAGATCGTCGTGACGGGCGGGTTGGCGTAGCGGCCGTCCTCGATGTCGTCGTAGCCGACGACCGCCACGTCCTCGGGGACCCGCAGCCCCCGCTCGGCGAGCGTGTGCAGCGCGCCGAGGGCCACCAGGTCGCTGTAGCAGAACACCGCGTCGGGCGGTTCCTCGAGGTCGAGCAGGTGCGCCATGGCCCGGGCGCCGTCGGCGCGGTTGAAGCGGGGGGTGGAGATGACCAGTTCCTCGCGCACGGGTACGCCCGCCCGCTCGTGGGCCAGCCGGTAGCCCCGGGTGCGCAGCTGTGCCGCCTCGCCGGTGCGGTACGGCTGGTCGCCGATCGCGGCGACGCGGCGCCGGCCGAGGCCGAGCAGGTGCTCGGTGGCCTCCAGGGAGGCGGTCACGTCGTCGATGCCGACATGGTCGAAGGTGCCGTCGCTGACCCGCTCGCCGAGCACCACCAGCGGAAGGCTCGGATCGCGTTCGGACAGGTCCGACTGGGACAGGCCCAGCGGGCTGAAGATGACGCCGTCGAACAGCAGGGACTGCGAACCCCGGGTGAGGAACAGCTTCTCGTGTTCCGCGTCGCCGTCCGTCTGGTCGATCAGGACGTTGTAGCCCTGCACCCGGGCCGCGCGGATGATGCCCTGCAGCAGCTCGGCGAAGTAGGGCGTGTCCAGGTACGGCACCACCACGGCGATCTGGCCCGAGCGGCCGGCGGCCAGGTTGCGGGCCAGCACGTTGGGGCGGTAGCCCAGTTCGTCCACCGCCCGCTGGACCCGGGCCCGGGTGGCCTCGGAGACCGGCGCGTAGCCGTTGACCACGTTGGAGACGGTCCGGCTGGAGACGCCGGCGAGCGCCGCTACGTCGCGGAGTGTGACGCCCTTTGCCATGTTTCCACCAAGTGCTGAGAGACCTCTTGCAGCGCGGCAATTTCTGGGTTAACACTTTTGCAGCGCTGCAGAGCGTAGCAGAGGAGGCCCGGTCGGGGCGATCGGGTACCGATTCTGCGCGAGGCAGCGGGGGCCGTGGTGTGCCGCACCGCGGACCGGATCCCCGGGACCATACACGGGGACGACCAGTAGGAGCCGCAGTGGGAACCACGACCTCTCACGGACCGGGCCGCGCGCCCGTCCTGGCAGGCCATCACTCTTTACTCGCCGTCGTCTGAACACAGTGCCGGCGCGCTGACCGCGGATCAGGCGGCCTTCTGCCCCCGTGCCTTCAGACGCCATCCATGATCGGAATTTCGAACGTTGTTCGGAGGGCGGCCCGTTCCCGCTGACGGGCCCCGACCCGCACGTGCTCTCCGAGTCCACCGACGTCGCCGTACGCCCACCTCCGCGTCGGTTCGTCGGTGCCCCTCACCGGACGGCCCGCCCGTACGCCGCGGCGGCCCGGCCGTTCCCCTCCCCTTCGCAGGTCCCCGCCTGCCTTTCCGTGCCCGCGCACCCCCACCTTCTCGCACCCGTACCTCCGTACGTCCTCGTACCTCACTCAGGAGATCGCTCATGTCGTCCAGCAGACAGCACCCGACCGGCGGCCGGCGCCGCACGGCCCGTTCGTTCCGGCGGACCGCGGTCGCGGCGGGCTCCGCCGCCCTCGCCGGTGTCCTCCTCGCGGCCTGCGGCTCCGGCGGTGGCGGCACCGGCGGCAGCGGCGCCGCGGGCGGCGGCCCGGTGCACATCAAGGTGTGGGCCTGGTACCCGCAGTTCAAGCAGGTCGTGGACGAGTTCAACAAGACCCACAAGGACGTCCAGGTCGACTGGGTCCAGGCCGGGGTCGGCCAGGACGAGTACACCAAGCTCAAGACCGCGCTGAAGGCGGGCCAGGGCGCCCCGGACGTCGTCATGCTCGAGTTCCAGGAGCTGCCGACCATCCAGCTGAGCAAGGGCCTGCTGGACATGGGCAAGTACGGGGCGAACGAGGACAAGGGCAAGTACGTCGACTGGGCCTGGAAGCAGGTCTCCGACGGCGACCACGTCTACGCCATCCCGGTCGACGGCGGTCCGATGGCGATGATGTACCGGGCGGACCTCTTCAAGAAGTACCAGCTCAAGGTCCCCACCACCTGGGCGGAGTTCAAGCAGGAGGCGGCCAAGCTGCACAAGGCCGACCCGAACGTCTACCTCACCGACTTCGGCAGCGACCAGACCGCCGCCGGCTGGCGCCAGGGCCTGACCTGGCAGGCCGGGTCCCGCCCCTACACCTACGCGGCGAGCAAGCTGCCCGACCTCGGCGTCAAGCTCGACGACGACAACGCCAGGAAGGTGTACGAGTACTGGGGCGACCTGGTCAAGAACAAGCTGGTCGACACCCAGTCGTACGCCACCACCGACTTCTACAACGGCCTCAGCAGCGGCAAGTACGCCACCTACATCGCGGCCGGCTGGGGTCCGGGCTACCTGTCCAGCGTCGCCAAGAAGACGGCCGGCAAGTGGCGCGTCGCCCCGCTGCCGCAGTGGAACAAGGGCGACAACGCGCAGGGCGACTGGGGCGGTTCCACCTTCGCCGTGACCACGCAGACCAAGCACCCCAAGGAGGCCACCGAGGTCGCCCGGGAGCTGTTCGGCACCTCCGAGGCCGCCTGGAAGATCGGCATCGACCAGGCCTACCTGTTCCCGCTGTCCAACCCGATCCTCAACGGGGCGTACTTCAGGAACAAGAAGTACGACTTCTTCGGCGGCCAGCAGATCAACAAGGTGTTCGTGCCCGCCGCGAACGGCATCGGCAGCTTCGACTGGAGCCCGTTCCAGGACTTCGCCTACAACACCGAGACCAGCGAGGTGGGCAAGGCCCTCCAGGGCCAGACCCCCTGGTCGTCCGTGCCCGGCAACGTCCAGCAGCAGGTGACCTCCTACGCGTCCAAGCAGGGCTTCAAGGTCAGCCGGTAACCGGCCTCGAGCCCCCTCCCCCCGCCCCCGCCGTCGGCGTCCGCGCCACGCACGCCCGCCGCCGGCGGGGGCCCGCACCACGCGCAAGGAGATGTGATGAGCCTGCTCCGACAGCAGGAACCCGCGGCGGCCGTGCCCCTGCCCACCGCGCGGGGCGGCGGCGCCCACGCCGCGGGCCGCACGGCCTGCCGGCGCACCGGACGGCTGAGCGGCCGCACCCGGCACAAGGCCATGGGCCTGCTGCTGGTCACCCCGTTCGGCCTGCTCTTCGCGGCGTTCCTGGTGGCGCCGCTGGCGTACGCGTTCTGGCTGAGTCTGAGGACCTCCACCCTGGTGGGCGGGGACCACTTCAGCTGGTTCACCAACTACCAGCAGACCTTCACCGACCCGCACTTCCTGGCCGGTGTGCGGCGCGTGGCGGTCTTCGGACTGGTGCAGATCCCGGTCATGCTGGGGCTGGCCCTGCTCGGCGCCCTGATCATCGACGAGGTCACCAGCAAGCTCGCCAAGGTGTTCCGCATGACGCTGTTCATGCCGTACGCCGTGCCCGCGGTGATCGGCGCGCTGATGTGGGGCTTCCTGTACAGCCCCACCTTCGGTCCGGTGAACGCGATCAGCCACGCCCTGGGCACGGGGCCGGTGAACCTGCTGGGCCACGGCCTGATGCTGACCTCGCTCGGCAACATCGTGACCTGGCAGTGGACCGGCTACAACATGATCGTCCTGTACGCCGCCCTGCAGGGCCTGCCCCGCGAGGTGTACGAGGCGGCCAAGCTGGACGGCGCCGGGCAGCTCCAGACGGCCCTGCGCATCAAGATCCCGATGATCTCCTCGGCGATCGTCCTCACCCTGATGTTCACCATCATCGGCACGCTGCAGTTCTTCACCGAGCCGCGGGTGCTGGAGCCGACCGCCTCCTCGGTGATCACCCCGGACTACACGCCGAACCTGTACGCCTACAACCTGGCCTTCCAGTACTCGGAGTTCAACTACTCCGCCGCCATCTCCTTCTCCCTCGGAGCGGTGGTCTTCCTCGGCTCCTACCTCTTCCTGTTCGCCACGCGTAAGAGGAGTGGACTGAAGTGACCGCCGCCGCAGCCCCCGCCGTCCCCGCCGCCCCCGCCCGGGCCGCGCGCCGCCGCCCGGCCGCCGTCCGCTCGCGCGTCACCGTCAACGCGGTGATGGTGGCGATGATCCTGTACTTCCTGCTGCCGTTCTGGTGGCTGGTCGTGGCCGCCACCAAGGACAACGACGCCCTGTTCTCCACCGCCGCCCTGTGGTTCCACTCGCCGGGCGCCTTCGTCACCAACCTCCAGCAGCTGTTCACCTACAACGGCGGCGAGTACCTGCGCTGGATGGGCAACACCGCGATCTACGCGGGCGTCAGCGGCGTCGGCGCCACCGCCGTGGCCACCCTCGCCGGGTACGCCTTCGCCAAGTACCGCTTCCCCGGCCGCAACCTGCTCTTCTCCAGCCTGCTCGGCGCCATCATGGTCCCGGCCACCGCGCTGGCCATCCCGACCTACCTGCTGCTGAGCAAGGTCGCGCTGACCAACACCATGTGGGCCGTCATCCTGCCCTCGCTGCTCAACCCCTTCGGCGTCTACCTGGTGCGGGTGTACGTCCAGGAGTCGCTGCCGGACGAGCTGCTGGAGGCCGCCCGCGTCGACGGGGCGGGCGAGCTGCGGGTGCTGTGGTCCGTGGCGCTGCCGACCCTGCGGCCGGCGCTGGTGACGGTGCTGCTGTTCTCCATGGTCGGCACCTGGAACAACTTCTTCCTGCCGCTGGTGATGCTCAACAACGACAAGCTCTTCCCGCTCACCGTGGGCCTGCAGTCCTGGTACCAGGGGGCACTCATCCAGTCCGGCGCCAACGCGCTGTTCACCCTCGTCATCGCGGGGTCCCTGGTCGCGGTGCTGCCGCTGATCGTCGCGTTCCTGCTGCTGCAGCGGTACTGGCGCGGCGGTCTGACCGTCGGAAGCCTCAAGTGAGCCGCGCCCTTCCCCTCGTCTTCTCTCCAGTACTCCGGGAGTCCCCTTCATGCTGCACGCCTCCCTGACCGTCGATCCCGCGTTCCGCGTCGCCGACGTCAGTCCCCGTACCTTCGGCTCGTTCGTGGAGCACATGGGCCGCTGCGTCTACACCGGCATCTACGAGCCCGGCCATCCCGCCGCCGACGAGGACGGTCTGCGCCAGGACGTCCTCGGCCTGGTCCGCGAACTGGGCGTGACCGCCGTGCGCTACCCCGGCGGCAACTTCGTCTCCGGCTACCGCTGGGAGGACACCGTCGGCCCGCGCGAGCAGCGGCCGGTGCGCCTGGACCTGGCCTGGCACAGCACCGAGACCAACGCCTTCGGCCTGCACGAGTTCCACCGCTGGGCGCGAAAGGCCGGGGTCGAGCCGATGATGGCCGTCAACCTCGGCACCCGCGGCGTGGCCGAGGCCCTGGACCTGCTGGAGTACTGCAACCACCCCGAGGGCACCACACTGTCCGACCTGCGCCGCGCGCACGGCACCAAGGAGCCCTTCGGGATCCGTATGTGGTGCCTGGGCAACGAGATGGACGGCCCCTGGCAGACCGGCCACAAGACGGCCGCCGAGTACGGCCGGCTGGCCGCCGAGACCGCCCGGGCCATGCGCATGATCGACCCGGCGCTGGAACTCGTGGCGTGCGGCAGCTCCAGCTCCTCGATGCCGACGTTCGGCGCCTGGGAGGCGACCGTCCTGGAACACGCCTACGAGCAGGTCGACTACATCTCCTGCCACGCCTACTACGAGGAACTCGACGGCGACCTGGGCAGTTTCCTCGCCTCCGGCGTCGACATGGACCGGTTCGTGGAGTCGGTGGTCGCCACCGCCGACCATGTGCGGGCCAAGCTGCGGCAGAAGAAGCGGATCAACCTCTCCTTCGACGAGTGGAACGTCTGGTACCTGTCCCGCTTCGAGTCCCAGGACAAGCCGTCCGACTGGGCGGTGGCGCCCCGGGTCATCGAGGACGAGTACAACGTCGCCGACGCCGTGGTGGTCGGCGGACTGCTGATCAGCCTGCTGCGCAACAGCGACCGGGTCACCGCCGCCTGTCTCGCCCAGCTCGTCAACGTCATCGCGCCCATCCGCAGCGAGCCGGGCGGCCCGAGCTGGCGGCAGACCACCTTCCACCCCTTCGCCCAGGCCGCCCGGCACGCCCGCGGCACGGTGCTGCGGGTGGAGCCGGTGTCGCCGGTGTACGAGACGAAGCGGTTCGGTGAGGTGCCCGTCGTCGATGCCGTGGCCACGCACATCGCGGATGCGGACGGCGCCGACGAGCTCACCGTCTTCGCCGTCAACCGGCACCAGAGCGAGAACGTCGCACTCGCCCTGGACCTGCGGGCGTTCCCCGGTTACGCGCCGGTGGAGCACGCGGTGCTGAGCGACCCCGACGTCCGCGCCGCCAACACCCAGGACGACCCCGACCGGGTCCGCCCGTACGCCGCCGACACCGGTTCCGTCTCCGGCGGCCGTCTCACCGCGAGCCTGCCGCCCGTCTCCTGGAACGTCGTCCGGCTGCGCCGCGCCGGCTGACACCCACCCCTCGGACACCCGCCGCTCCCAGCCCCCTCATCCCCCCCGGGGGCGGCGGGCCTCTTGCTCCACCCCCCTTTCCGGACAGTCTTCGGGAGCCGCCCATGTCCACCACCCGGGAAGGCGCCAGACACCGCGCCGCACCCCGTCCCCAGGCGATCACCCTGCTGCTGGCCCTGCTGGCAGCCGCCGTCGCCCTCGTCCTGCCCGCCTCCGGGCAGGCGCACGCGATCTCGCGCGCGTCCCAGACGATGTACACCCCGCCCTCGACCGCCCCGTCGCCCGGCTCGCTCTACCCGCGCGCCGTGCGCCTGCAGTACAGCGGATCGTCCAACGGCACCCTGCTGGCCACGTTCGAGCAGTACAGCTCGGGCACCCCCGTGTTCCCGATCTACCGCAGCACGGACAACGGCAACAGCTGGACGCAGATCTCCAGCATCAGCGACACCCACAACGGCTTCGGCAACCGCTACCAGCCGTTCCTGTACGAACTGCCCACCCAGATCGGCACCTTCCCGGCCGGCACGATCCTCGCCGCCGGCAACTCCATCCCCAGCGACCTGTCCTCCACCGAACTGGACCTGTACGCCAGCACCGACCACGGCGTCAGCTGGTCGTACGTGAGCACCATCGCGCAGGGCGGCGAGGCCGACCCCACCAACGGCAAGACCCCGGTGTGGGAGCCGTTCCTGATGGTGTCCGGCTCGAAGCTGATCGTGTACTACTCCGACCAGCGTGACCCCAACTACGGCCAGAAGATCGTCCACCAGGTCTCCACGGACGGCGTGAACTGGGGCTCCGTGGTGAACGACGTCGCCACCTCGACCTACAGCGACCGCCCGGGCATGCCCGTGATCGCCAAGCTGCCCAACGGCAACTACGTGATGACGTACGAGTTCTGGGGCGCGCCGGAGGGCGGCTTCGCCGTCTACTACAAGATCTCCTCCAACCCGGAGGCGTTCGGCTCCGCCACCGGCATCGCCCTGAAGGCGACGGACGGCACCCAGCCCAAGAGCTCCCCGTACATCACCTGGCTGCCCACCGGCGGCGCCAACGGCACCCTCGTGGTGAGCGCCAACAGCAGCGACGACCTGTTCCTCAACACGCAGAACGGCGCCGCGAACACCTGGACGCGCATCGCCTCCACCGTGCCCGGCGGGTACAGCCGCGGCCTGCTCCCGCTGGCCGACGGCCACAGCCTGATGATCTTCAGTGGCGGTCACCTCACCAGCACCGGCCTGAACCCGGTCACCTACGGCACGATCGACCTGGGCGGCGGCATCTCCGACGGCGCCACCTACACCGCCTCCAACGCCAACAGCCACCTGATGCTGACCATCGCGGGCGGCTCCACCACCAACGGCACCTACGCGACCCAGCAGAACGCCGACAACGCGAGCGACCAGAAGTGGCGGTTCGTGCAGCAGACGTCCGGCTACTTCAAGATCTTCAACGTGGCGAGCGGGAAGGTGCTCGGCGTGGAGAACGGCTCCACCGCCAACGGCGCCAAGATCCTGCAGTGGGACGACAACGGCACCCTCGACCACGAGTGGGCCGTGGCGCCCGATCCGGCGGGCGGCTTCACCGCGATCAACCGGCTCAGCGGCAAGTACCTGGAGATCCCCAGTGCCTCCACCACAGTGGGCACGGTCGCCGGGCAGTGGGCCGCCACCGGCTGCGCCTGCCAGCGCTGGAACCTCACCCAGACCGCGCTGCCGAACCTGGCGACCGGGCAGTACCGCCTGGTCAACAAGAACAGCGGCAAGTTCCTGGAGATCCCCGGCGCCTCCACCACGGTCGGCAAGCAGGCCGGCCAGTGGGTGAACACCGCCAACAACTGCCAGCTGTGGACCTTCACGGCGCAAAGCGGCGGGGCGTGGACCGTGAAGAACGTCAACAGCGGGCTCGCCCTCGACGTCAGCAACGGCTCCACCTCGTCCGGCGCGGGCGTCGTGCAGAACACGGCCTCGACCGCCGCCTCGCAGAAGTGGACCCTCACGGACGCGGGCGGCGGCTACTACAAGCTCGTCAACGCCAACAGCGGCCTGGTGGCGGACGTCGCCTCGGCCTCCACCGCCAACGGCGCGCTGATCGTGCAGTCGACGGACACCTCGGCCGCCGACCAGCTGTGGCAGATCGTCCGGGTCAACTGACCCGCCCCCGGGGCCCGGTCACGGGCCGGGCCCCGGTCCCCTTCCTGCCGGAACGGGTGCTTTGCCATCCGTTGACTCGAACATTGCCCGGTATTTCGAACCTTTTTCAATCTATCCCTTGTTGTGAAGGAGGGCCGCCATGGCCGAGGAGCCCGCATCATGCGTCGTAGGGGTCGACTTCGGCACCCTCTCCGGCCGTGCCGTCGTCGTCCGTGTCCACGACGGCGCCGAACTGGCCTCGGCGGAGCACGCCTACGCGCACGCCGTCCTGGACCGGACCCTGCCCGACGGCACCCGGCTGCCCCCCGACTGGGCGCTGCAGGTGCCCTCGGACTACCTCGACGTGCTGCGCCACGCCGTACCGGAGGCGCTGGAGCGGGCCGGGGTGCGGCCCGAGCAGGTCATCGGCATCGGCACCGACTTCACCGCCTGCACCGTGCTGCCGGTCCTCGCCGACGGCACGCCGCTGTGCGACCTGCCCGAGTACGCCTCCCGCCCGCACGCCTACGTCAAGCTGTGGCGGCACCACGCCGCGCAGGGGCAGGCCGACCGGATCAACGCGCTGGCCGCCGAGCGCGAGGAGCCGTGGCTCGAGCGGTACGGCGGGAAGATCTCCTCGGAGTGGGAGTTCGCCAAGGCACTGCAGATGCTGGAGGAGGACCCGGAGATCTACCACCGCACCGAGCGGTGGGTGGAGGCGGCCGACTGGATCGTGTGGCGGCTGTGCGGGACGTACGTGCGCAACGCCTGCACGGCCGGCTACAAGGGCCAGTACCAGGACGGGGCGTATCCGTCGCGCGCGTACCTGGCGGCGCTGAACCCGGACTTCGCGGATTTCGTCACCGGCAAGCTGGACCACCCCATCGGCCGGCTGGGCTCGCCCGCGGGCACGCTGACCGCCGAGGCGGCCGCCTGGACCGGGCTGCCGGAGGGCATCACGGTGTGCGTCGGGAACGTCGACGCCCATGTGACGGCCCCCGCGGCGGTGGCCGTCGAGCCGGGGCAGATGGTCGCCATCATGGGCACCTCCACCTGCCATGTGATGAGCTCCGACCAGCTCGGCAGCGTGCCCGGCATGTGCGGGGTCGTCGACGGCGGCATCCTGCCCGGGCTGTGGGGCTACGAGGCCGGGCAGAGCGGGGTGGGCGACATCTTCGCCTGGTGGGTACGGACCGGGTTCCCGGCCTCGTACGCCGAGCGGGCCGCGGCGGCCGGCCAGAGCCCGCACGAGTACCTGACCGCCCTGGCCGCCGAGCAGGAGGTGGGCGAGCACGGGCTGATCGCGCTGGACTGGCACAGCGGCAACCGTTCCGTCCTGGTCGACCACGACCTCAGCGGCCTCCTGGTCGGCCTGACGCTGTCCACCCGGCCCGAGGACGTCTACCGCGCCCTGCTGGAGGCCACCGCCTTCGGCACCCGCACCATCATCGAGTCCTTCGAGACCGCGGGGGTCCCGGTCGACGAGCTGATCATCGCGGGCGGGCTGACGAAGAACGCGCTGCTGATGCAGATCTACGCCGACGTCACCCGCCGCCCGCTCGGCGTCATCGGCTCCACCCAGGGCCCGGCCCTCGGCGCGGCCATGCACGCGGCCGTCGCCGCCGGGGCGTACCCCGACATCCGCGCCGCCGCCCACGCCATGGGCAAGGTGCGCCGCGGGGTCTACCGGCCCGACCCGCGGCGCGCGGCGGCCTACGAACGCCTGTACGCCGAGTACCGGCTGCTGCACGACCACTTCGGCCGGGGCGCCGACGACGTCATGCACCGCCTGCGCCGCCTGCGCGCCGAGGCCTCCGCCTGAGCCCTACCCGGCCCTGAGCCGCACCCCCGGCCCTGAGCCGCACCCCTGGAAAGGAACACCCCCATGACGACGTCCCCCTACGAGGGCCAGGAGATCTGGTTCCTCACCGGCAGCCAGCACCTGTACGGCGAGGAGACCCTGACCCAGGTCGCCGACCAGTCGCGGCAGATCGCCCAGCGCCTCGACGCGGCCGGTGAGATCCCCCTGCCGATCGTGTGGAAGCCGGTCCTCACCGACGCCGAGTCGATCCGCCGGCTGTGCCTGGAGGCCACCGCCTCGGACTCCTGCGCCGGCGTGATCGTGTGGATGCACACCTTCTCCCCGGCCAAGATGTGGATCGCCGGGCTGAGTGCGCTGGACCGTCCGGTGCTGCACCTGCACACCCAGTACAACCTGTCGCTGCCCTGGTCGAGCATCGACATGCACTTCATGAACCTCAACCAGGCCGCCCACGGCGACCGGGAGTTCGCCCACATCGAGGCCCGCGTCGGCGTGCAGCGCAAGATCGTCGCCGGGCACGCCACCGACCCGCGGGTGGTGCGGCGCGTCGCGGCCTGGACCCGGGCCGCCGCCGGCCGCCAGGCCGCCCGCACCCTGCGCCTGGCCCGCTTCGGCGACAACATGCGCGAGGTCGCCGTCACCGAGGGCGACAAGGTCGAGGCCCAGCTGCGGTTCGGCTACTCCGTCAACACCTACGGCGTCAACGACCTGGTGGAGGTCGTCGACGCGGTCCAGGACAAGGAGGCCGCCGAACTCGCCGCCGAGTACGTCGAGTCGTACGACGTGGTGCCCTCCCTGCGGCCCGGCGGCATCCGCCACGACTCCCTGCTGTACGCGGCCCGTCTGGAACTCGGCCTGCGCACCTTCCTCACCGACGGCGGCTTCACCGCCTTCACCACCAACTTCGAGGACCTGGGCGGGCTGCGCCAGCTGCCCGGCATCGCCGTGCAGCGGCTGATGGCCGACGGGTACGGGTTCGGCGGCGAGGGCGACTGGAAGACCGCGGCCCTGCTGCGCACCATGAAGGTCATGGGCGCCGGCCTGCCCGGCGGCACCACCTTCATGGAGGACTACACCTACCACCTGGGCCCGGGCGCCCCGCGCATCCTCGGCGCCCACATGCTGGAGGTCTGCCCGTCCGTCGCCGCCGCACGCCCCCGCTGCGAGATCCACGCACTGTCCATCGGCAACCGCGAGGACCCCGTCCGCCTGGTCTTCGACGCGGCCCCCGGCCCCGCCCTGGTCGTCGGCCTCGCCGACCTCGGCGACCGCTTCCGGCTCACCGCCAACGCCGTGGACGTCGTCGCCCCCAGCCAGCCCCTGCCCCAGCTCCCCGTCGCCCGGGCCGTGTGGAAGCCGCGCCCCTCGTTGGCCGAGTCGGCCGAGAGCTGGCTGCTGGCCGGTGCTCCGCACCACACCGTCCTCAGCTCGGCCGTCGACCACGAGACGCTGAGCGACTTCGCGGCCATGGCCGGGGTGGAACTGCTCACCATCGACGAGCACACCACCCCGGAGCAGCTCGCCAAGGAGATCCGCTGGAACGCCGCCTACCACCGCCTCGCCCAGGCCCTGTGACAAGGAGAGCACCGATGACCACAGCCGTCCGGGCACGCCTGCGCCAGGAGGTCCTGGAGGCCAACCTCGCCATCCCCCAGGTCGGACTCGCGACCCTGACCTGGGGCAACGTCAGCGGAGTCGACCGCGAGGCGGGCGTGTTCGTCATCAAGCCGTCCGGGGTGCCCTACGAGACCCTGTCCCTGGAGGACCTGGTGACCGTACGCCTCGCCGACGGCGCCGTGGTGGAGGGCGACCTGCGCCCCTCCACCGACACCGAGACCCACCGCTGCCTCTACCTGGCCTTCCCCTCCGTCGGCGGAGTCACCCACACCCACTCCACCCACGCGGTCGCCTTCGCCCAGGCGCGCCGGGACATCCCCGTCCTCGGCACCACCCACGCCGACACCTTCAACGGGCCCATCCCCTGCACCCCCGACCTGACCGCCGAGCAGTGCGCCAAGGACTACGAGTACAACACCGGCCAGGTCATCGTGGACCTGCTCGGCGGCGACGACCAGCGGGCCGTGCAGGTCCCGGCCGCGCTCGTCGCCGGGCACGGCCCCTTCACCTGGGGGGCGACGGCCCGCAAGTCCCTGGAACACGCCATCATCTGCGAGGCCGTCGCCGACATCGCCCTGCACACCCTGTCCCTCAACCCGGCGGGCCCGCCCCCGCAGCACCTGCTCGACCGCCACTACACGCGCAAGCACGGGCCGGACGCGTACTACGGCAACCCGGGGGCGGTGGGGGAGCGCGGGTAGGCCACGCCTGGCGTGGCAAAACATGGCCCGCCCCTGCGCCCGATGGCGAACAAGGTGCCGGAGGTGAGATCGTCGCCCGCGACGGCTCTGGCGGCGCCGAGGTCCTCGGCGTCCAGGGCACCTGGGCAGCGCCATCTGCTGACCTCCCCCGGGCGGGCCAGTCGGCCCCGCCTTCCGCCTCTCGGGCCGACGGCCCGATACCGCGACTGCTTGCTGTTGCGGGTCTACTGCGCCGAAGCACCTTCTTGCATCGGGACGGTCGTGTCGTCGTGGATGCTGGCGTCGGTGGCGTCGATGGTGGCTGAATACAGCGTGTTGCCGTCGCGGACGGACAACAGCCAGTGAATGCGCCACTGGCCGTCTCGACGCTGGGCGAGATGGATGGGCTGCTGACGCACCCCCTGGCCGGTCTTGAGCCGATAATGCTTGCCGAAGACCTCCCAGGCCTTCGCTTCATCGATGGTGGCTGGGGGGAGGTGGGGGTCTGCGACGTTGCGTGCGATGAGGTCGATCAGGCCCCCGGTCGGCTCTATGGCGATGTTGAGGCGCATCGGCATGAGGACGTTGTTCTTCCAGCGGCGCCACTCGACCATCCAGCCGACGTCGACCTTGTCATCGATGGCCCGCACTGTGATCTGGGAACCGGGGGTTGCCCAAGGGGCGTAGCGGCTGGCGTACGCGGTGGCGATTTTCTTCGCCTGGTCGGCAGTGGTGATCGGGTGGCTGATACCGGGGATGCGGTAGGCGTGGTCGCCTTCGCCGTTGGATGTGGGGCTGAAGTGGGCGGTGAACTGCTCGCGGTCGGGCCACGAAAGCTCAGCGAAGCCGCCGGGCAGGGAGGCGGTCACGGACGCGGTCCCGTCGCCGTTGTCGACGTAGAACACGTTGCTCGGCCGGTAGGCGGAAGCGAAGGCCTTGGCGACAGCCTCGTTGATCACCGCGGTCTGCGCGGCGGTGGCAGAGGGAACCCGGGAGGCGGGCGGCTGCACGCGGACAGGGTCGATGACGGCCAGCCACGCTACGGCAATCAGTACGACGACCGGTGCGAGGCAGGCGGTGGCGCGGCGCACGGTCGGCAGGCGGGTGGCCGCAGCGTCGGGCAGGCGGCGAGTGATCAGGGCACCGAGGGCGGCACCCGTGCAAGCACCGAGGCTGTTGGTGATCAGGTCGTCGCTGTCGCACAGGCGGCTGATGAACGGCACGGTCGCCTGCGCTGTCTCGATGCCTGCGGTGAACAGGACGCCGGTGGCGGCGGCAAACAGCGGCCGACGGGTGGCAAGGGCGGCGAACAGACCGTACGGGACGAAGAGGATGAGGTTGAGCTGACCCTGTGTGCTGCTCAGAGCCTGCGCGACATCGGTGTTGACAGCGCATTCGTAGGTGAGTACGCCACTGCCCGCCCAGCTCGTCAGGGTCGCCGGTCCGACAGCAGAAGCCGCCCAAAGGCCGTTGAACGCGGAACGAGGTCCGGTGGTGCGGCGGCGGGACAGGAGAAAGACAGCCACACCCGCCGCGATGGTGACCAGGAGGGCAGCGGCCAGGAAGGCGAGGTGGTGCTGGAAGACGGCTTCGATCAAGGCGAGTTCCTGGTGCGGGAGATGGCCGGCTGGCGCATGGGGCGGCACCTGCCCCGGCACGAGCTGTACCGGGGCGAGGCCGAGAAGAGGCTGGCTCAGCAGGGGTCTGCGGCAGGGGTGATGTAGAGGGTGCCGCCGCTGGTCAGGAGCTTGCCGTACACGACGGCGCAGCTCGCGCTGTAGCTCCAGCTGCGCTCGTAGTGCATGGGCGCAGTGGACATGTTGATGTAGCTGGAGTAGACGGTGCTGCCCGAACGCTCGTAGCCGAGCTTGGCCGACAGGCTGCCGCCGTCCTTCCGGTAGTAGTTCACCGATACCCAGTTGCCCGCCGAGACAGTGCCGACACTGAGCACGCCGTTCGACAGGGTGGTGCAGCGGTCGCCCTTGGTGATGTAGCCGTCCCTGGGGCACGAGGTCGCCCCAGCTGCGGAAGCCGAGGGGGCCGCCACGAGAGAGACGGAAGCGGCCATGAGGGCAACGGCGGCCGCAGAGCGAGCCGTGCTCCGCAGGAGCGTGTTACGCATGGGTTTCCCTTTCCGGGTCATAAGAAAGCCGCCGTTGGTGTGATCACGTCACGGCGGCGGCTGTATGAGATCACACAGTCCGTCAGTTGATCAAGAAAGGCCCAGGGCGCCCTCAGCCCTCAACGCCCTGGCTCGCCTGCCTAGCGCACCCGCGGCGTCCCCGTGCTCCCCCGCACCACCAACCGCGTGGGCACCAGCGTGGTGCCGTGTTCCGTCACGCCCTGGGCGCGTTGGCGCATCTTGCCGATGACGCCCTCCACGCACAGCCGCCCCACCTCGGCGAAGTCCTGGTGGATGGTGGTGAGGGGCGGCAGGAAGGACCCGGCTTCGGGGATGTCGTCGAAGCCGACGACGCTGACGTCGCCGGGGACCTCGCGGCCGCGTTCGTGCAGGGCGCGCAGCAGGCCGAGGGCCATCTGGTCGTTGGCGGCGAAGACGGCCGTGCAGTCCGGGCGGTCGGCGAGCCGCAGGCCCGCCCGGTAGCCGGACTCGGCCGACCAGTCGCCGCGCACCGGGGGAGGGGGCGTACGGCCCGCCTCGGTGAGGGTGGCGCGCCAGGCGTTGGCGCGGCGCTGGGCGGCGAAGGAGTCCTCCGGCCCCGCCAGGTGCCACACCGTCTCGTGTCCGAGGTCGAGCAGGTGCCGTACGGCGTCGCGGGCTCCGCCCGCCTGGTCGGTGTCGACCACGGTGTAGCGGTCGCCGGCGTCCGAGTCGGCCACCACCACCTGGACGCCGGGCGGCAGGGAGACGGTGGCCGCGTCGAGCAGGTGGATCTCCATGATGACGATGACGGCGTCCACGGCGAGTTCCCCCAGCCGGGAGAAGGCCCCGTTCACCTCGTCCTGGGTGGGTACGGCGACCGGCAGCAGCGTGACGGCGTAGCCGTGCTGGGCGGCGGACGTGGCGATCGCCTCCAGGGTGCGGATGTTGCCCATGGTGGACAACGAGAAGGTGATCACGCCCAGGGTGCGGAACTCGCCGCGGCGCAGGGCCCGGGCGGCGCTGTTGGGGCGGTAGCCGAGTTCCCGCATGGCGTCCAGGACCTGGCGGCGGGTCTCCTCGGTGACGCCGGGGAAGCCGTTGGAGACGCGGGAGACCGTCTGTGAGGAGACACCGGCCAGGCGGGCCACGTCGGCCATGGAGGCGCCCTGCCGGGGGCGGGCGGCACGTTGTCCCATCCTGCCTCTCCCCTCCCTCAAGCACCTTTCGGTCGCGGACGACTCCTTGACCCTCGAGATGGGCTCAGTGTAGACATCGCGCCAGCGGATGTTTACGTAAACATTGCCAGCCGAAATCGTACGAGAAGGTACCGAAGCGCACCGAACCGCACCAGCCGGCCCCGATCTCCGTGTCCCGCCGGGACGCGTGGCACGGAGAAGAGTTGGAGTACTCGAGATGGCAGACCGCACCCGTAAGAGAAGGCTCCTCGGGGCCATCGGCATCACCCTCGCGGCCGGCACCGTACTGGCCACCACCTCGCTGCCGGCCGCGCACGCCGAACCCGCGGCCGCCGTCGCCTCCGTCACGGTCCGGCCCGACCCGTCGTACCAGGGCGACCGGTTCGAGGGCTGGGGCACCAGCCTGGTCTGGTTCGCCAACGCCACCGGCGACTACCCGCCCGCGATACGGGAGAAGCTGTACCGGCTGCTCTTCGGCGACGACGGGCTCAACCTGAACATCGCCCGCTACAACATCGGCGGCGGCAACGCCCCGGACGTCAAGGACTACCTGCGCGCCGGCGGCGCGGTGCAGGGCTGGTGGAAGGCCCCGGCGGGCACCACCCGCGAGGACGTCGACTGGTGGGACGCCGACGACCCGGCCGACTGGAACAAGAACGCCGACGCCACGCAGCGCTGGTGGGTGGAGCGCATCAAGAAGGACATCACCCACTGGGAGGCGTTCAGCAACTCCCCGCCGTGGTTCATGACGGTCAGCGGCTACGTCTCCGGCAACTTCGACGCGGGCAAGGACCAGCTCAAGCCCGAGTCGGTCGAGGACTTCGCCAAGTACCTGGTGGGCGCCACCGAGCGGCTGGAGAAGGCCCACCACATCAAGGTCGACACGCTGGACCCCTTCAACGAGCCCAACACCACCTACTGGGGCACCAAGCTGGGCCCGGACGGCGAGCCCGTCGGCGGCCGGCAGGAGGGCGCCCACATGGGCCCCGAACTCCAGCAGAAGGTGATCCGCGCGCTGGCCCGGGAGCTGGACGACTCCCGTACCCGCGCGGAGATCTCCGCGATGGACGAGACCAACCCCGGCACGTTCGCGACGAACTGGAACTCCTACCCGCAGGACGTGCGTGACCTGGTCGGCCAGATGAACGTCCACACCTACGGCACCAGCCAGCGTACGGCCGTCCGTGACCTGGCCAAGGCGGCGGACAAGCCGCTGTGGATGAGCGAGGTCGAGGGCGACTGGGGCGACGGCCAGAGCTTCACCGACATGCGGCCGGGCCTGGGCCTGGCCCAGCGCATCGTCGACGACCTGCGCGAACTGGAGCCCCGGGCCTGGGTGTTCTGGCAGCCCGTGGAGGACTACGACAACATGAAGCCCGGCGGGGAGTCCGCCAAGGGCGGCAACTGGGGCGAGATCCAGATTCCCTTCAGCTGCACCAAGCAGGACACCCTGAAGAGCTGCCCGATCTACACGAACACCAAGTTCGACACGGCCCGCAACTTCACCCACTTCATCAAGCCCGGCGACCGGCTGATCAAGACGAACGACACCTCCAGCACCGCGGCGGTCTCCCGCAGGGGTGACGCGGCGACCGTCGTCCACGTCAACAGCACCACCGAGGCCCGCGAGGTCACGCTGGATCTGTCGAAGTTCGGACACGTCTCCTCCCGCGCCACCGTCACCCCGGTCGTCACCAGCGCCGACGGCAAGCTCGCCCGGCAGAAGCCGGTCCGGGTGACGGGCGAGCAGGCCACCGTCACCGTGCCCGCCCAGTCCGTGACCTCCTTCCTCGTCAAGGGCGTCTCGGGCGTCGCCGAGGACGCGGCAGAGCTGAAGAAGGGCCACACCTACCGGCTGACCGGCGTCCAGAGCGGCAAGGACCTGTCCCTCGCCGGCGACGGCAGCGGCCTCGTCATCAAGAGCCCGAACGCGACCGACCCGGCCGGGCAGCAGTGGCGCGTGGAGCGGACCAGCCGGGGCGCCGACCACCGCAAGCGGTACGTCTTCGCCGAGGCGGCGTCGGGCAAGCGCCTGGCCGTCCGGGACGGCGCGCTGGTCGCCGAGCCCGCCGAGGGCCGTCCCGACAGCGCCGCCCAGTGGATCCTGTCGACGACCGGCGACGGCACGTGGACCCTCGTCAACGCCGCCACCGGCCGTCTGCTGGACGTCTCCGGGCAGTCCACGAACGACGGTGCCGCGGTGGGGCTGTGGTTCCCCAACTCCGGTGCGAACCAGCGCTGGAAGCCGACGGAGGTGACCTCCGCGGCCACCGGCTCCCAGGCCACCGAGTAGGCCTACGGCCCTCCCGTCGCCCGGCTTCGCCCGTGAGTCGGCCCGCCTGCCCGTGCTCCGGCGGCCGGGCTGCGCCCCGCGGGCGGGTTGCCTCCGGGGTCCCTCCGGGTGTCGGGCTGCACCCCGCGGGCGGGTTGCCTCCGGGGGCGGGCTGCGCCGGGTTCGGGTTGCTGTCGGCGGCGGGGCTGCGCCCGGGGGCGGGGCCGCGCCTGTCACTCGGCTTCGCCCGTGGGGGGCGGGCTGGCCGAGGTGTTCCGGGGGATGTACTGCGCCTGGGGCGGGGGGCTCCCTCCGGGGGTTGAGCTGCGTCAAGGTTGGGTTGTTGTCGACGGCGGGGCTGCGTCGAGGGGCGGGGCCGTGTCCCGTCTCCTGGCCTCGCCCGTGAGGGCCCCGGCCTGGCCGACCGTGACCGGCGGCGGGGCTGCGCCCGTGGGCGGGGTTGCGTCCGGGGAGCGGGGGCCCCTGAGGGGTCGGGCTGTGCCCGAGGTTGGACGGCGGTGCTGCGCCCGAGGGGCGGGGCCGTGTCCCGTCTCCTGGCCTCGCCTGTGAGGGCCCCCGGCCACAGCCCGGCGGCCAGGCCCTGGCAGGCCCGGCTGTGTCGTGGTCGCCCGGTGCGTGGTGAGGAGGAGCGAAGCCGGGCGCCGGCACAGGTGTGACAGGGCCGTTCCACGCCCACGCGGGCTAGGATCCGGTCATGGCCCTGACCATGAGCGACGTCGAGCGGTTCGAAGCCTCCAGGCCCCGGCTGGAAGCCCTCGCCTACCGTCTGCTCGGCTCGGCGAGCGAGGCCGAGGACGCCGTGCAGGAGACGTTCCTGCGCTGGCAGGCCGCCGACGTCGAGCGCGTCGAGGTCCCCGAGGCGTGGCTGACCAAGGTGCTCACCAACCTGTGCCTCAACCAGCTCACCTCGGCCCGCGCGCGGCGCGAGACCTACGTGGGCCAGTGGCTGCCCGAACCGCTGCTCGCCGGGGACCCGATGCTCGGCCCGGCCGACACCGCCGAACAGCGCGAGTCGCTGTCGTACGCGGTGCTCGCCCTGCTGGAGCGCCTGTCGCCCAGTGAGCGGGCGGTGTACGTGCTGCGGGAGGCCTTCGGCTACCCGCACCGCGAGATCGCCGAGATCCTCGACCTCACCGAGGCCGCCAGCCAGCAGATCTTCCACCGCGCCAAGAAGCACGTCGCGGCCGGCAAGGCCCGTACCGAGGTCGACGAGGCCGCCGCCCGGCGGATCGTCGAGGAGTTCCTCGCGGCCGCCACCAGCGGCCGGACCGAGCCGCTCGTACGGCTGCTCACCGAGGACGCCGTCTCCATCGGCGACGGCGGCGGCAAGGTTCCCGCCCGCACCACGCCGTTCAAGGGCGCCCTCGCGGTCGCCAAGTTCCTGCGGGGCCTGTTCAAGCCCGGCAAGGCCAAGCGCGCGCTGGTCGGCGGCTCGCCCGACCTGTACGCCACCACCGCCAACGGCGAGCCCGCGCTCGTGGCGGTCCTCGACGGCCGGGTCGTCGGGGTGACGTGCCTGGAGGTCACCCCGGACGGCATCGTCGCGCTCCGCAGCCAGGCCAACCCCGACAAGCTCGACCGCGCGACCCGGCAGTGGGCGGCCACGGACCACGGCGAGCCCGTGCTCCGCGCCGCCTTCTGAACCCCGAGCCGATGTGAGCTGCTTCACACCGCACACCTGTCAGGAAACGGCGAGCCGCCCGGTTCAAGAGGCGAACCGTCGAAGACCGTCGCAGACAGGAGCGAGGAAATGCAGCACCGCATCATCGTCCTCGGAGCCGGATACACCGGAGCCAGCGCCGCCGGGCGCCTCGCCAGGCGGCTGCGCCGCGAAGACGTCTCCATCACACTCGTCAACGCCGAGCCCGACTTCGTCGAGCGCGTCCGGATGCACCAGCTCGCGGCCGGCCAGGACCTTCCGCGCCGGCCCCTGGCCGAGATGTTCGCGGGCACGGGCGTGGCGCTGAAGCTCGCCCGGGTGACCGGCGTGGACGCCGACCGCAGGACGGTCACGGTCCTCGACGCGGACGGCACCGAGGAGGAACTGCCGTACGACACCCTCGTCTACGCCCTCGGCAGCGCCTGGAACGACCACGGCGTGCCCGGCGTCGCCGAGCACGCCCACGACATCGCCGGCCGCCCGGGCGCGCTGCGGCTGCGCGAGCGCCTGGCCGGCCTGGACGCCGGGCAGCCCGTGGTCGTGGTGGGCGGCGGCCTCACCGGGGTGGAGGCCGCGAGCGAGATCGCCGAGGCCCGCCCGGACCTGGACGTCGCCCTCGTCGCCGCGGGCGGCCTCGGCGACTGGCTCTCGCCCAAGGGCCGGCGGCACCTGCGCGCGGTCTTCGACCGGCTGGGCGTCACCGTCCACGAGCAGACCGAGGTCACCGCCGTGTCGGCCGACCACGTCACCACCGCCGGCGGCGCTACGATCCCGGCCGCCGTCACCGTGTGGACCGCCGGGTTCGCCGTCCACCCCCTCGCCCAGGCCACCACCCTGCAGGTCGGCGACACCGGCCAGATCGTCGTCGACGGCACCATGCGTTCGGTGTCCCACCCGGACGTGTACGCCATCGGCGACGCGGCCCTGGTCATGGGTCCCGGCGACAAGCCGCTGCGGATGTCGTGCGCCTCGGGCATCCCCACCGCCTGGCAGGCCGCCGACGCCCTCGCGGCCCGCCTGACCGGCGGCAAGCTCCCGAAGGTGCCGCTGCGCTACTTCAACCAGTGCGTCTCGCTGGGCCGCCGGGACGGCCTCATCCAGTACGTCACCGCCGACGACCGCGCCGTACGGGCCGCCCTGACCGGCCGGATGGCCGCCGTCTACAAGGAACTGATCTGCAAGGGCGCGGCCTGGGGCGTCGCCCACCCGACCACGGGCCTGCCGACCCGGCGCCGCCGCGTGGTGCAGGAGCCGGCCCGGGTGGAGGAACCGGCGGTCCGGGCGGCGGCCTGAACCCCGGCGGCGGGGGAGCGGGCGCCCTCACCAGGGGGCGCCCGCTGCGCTGCCGGCCCGGGCGGTGATGTCGTCGGTGGCCCGGGAGGGTTTGTGGCCGGTGGTGGGGCGACGGCGATTCCGTCGGCGGCGGCCGGGTGGCTTCGCGGCCAGCGGCCGGGTGCGCTTGCGCGCCGCGGCCGCCGGCGATGGGTGCCCGCGTGCGGGTGTCACCCGGTCGTGAGGGCGGCCGTGAGGTCGGACAGGTGGGGCGACACCGGGCCGAGGGTGAGCAGGCCGCTGCCCGCGCCGGCCAGTTCGCCCGAAGCGGGGGCGAGAGCGGTGTGGGCGCGGCGCGTGGTGTCCCGGTCGCCGAGGGCGAGGGCCGCCCGGCCGGTGAGACACCACAGGGCCTCCTGCAGGTGGTCGCGCGGCGGGTCGGGGACCGCGCGCAGCGCCCCGGCGGCCTCGGCCCGCCGGCCGCGGTCGATCAGCAGCAGCGGGCGTACCCAGGGCGCGTACGGCCCCCAGTCGGTGCCGTCGTCGAACTCCAGGGGCAGGCCGTGCCGCAGCCGCAGGCACAGCAGCGCCAGCGGCGGCAGCCCGTGGGCGAGCCCGGGCATCCCGCAGCCGTCCAGCAGGGCGGCCGCCTCCTGGTAGGCCGCCGCCACGCCGGACACCGGTGCCCCGGCCGCGTCCAGCCGCAGCACGCCGTACCAGCGGGTGAACACGGCGACCAGCGGCCGTTCGTCGCGGGTGGCCAGACGGTCGGCGGCGGCCGCCGCACGGTCGGCCCCGGCGAAGTCGCCGAGCGCGCCGCGCGCCTGCATACGGACCAGATGACCGAGGATCTCGAACGTGGCCAGGCCGTGCCGGGCAGCGACCTCGACCAGCTCCGCCCCGATCTCGTCGCGCCGCGCGGCCAGCCCGGCGCGGTGGAAGCACTGCATGAAGACGGCGTTGAGGGCGAACGCGAGCAGCGCCGGGTCGCCGAGCCGGCGGGCGATCCGCTCCGCCTGCCGGGCCGCCTGCGCGCCGCGGGCCGACGCGCTGCCCCGTGACTCCACGGCGACGGTCGCCAGCAGCCGGGCCCGGGCGGCCTCGCCCCCGCCGCCGGCGGGCAGCGTGGCCAGGGCGCGTTCGGCGGCCCGCACGACGCGCGCCGCCTGCTCCGGGTCGTCCAGGCGGGTCCACACCGCCGGGACGTCGTAGGCGCCGATCAGCCGGGCGGTCAGCTCCGCGTCGCCCAGGTCCTCGGCGGCGGCGATGGCCGTCACCCGGTGCTCGCGGGCGGCCAGCAGACCGCTGCCGCCGCTCACCGCGAGGCCGCGCAGCAGGTCCACGGTGGACTCCAGCCGGGTCCGGGCGCCCGCCGCCACGGTCCGGTCGTAGGCGCTCGCGACCCGCTCCCACACCTGCCCGGCCGCGCCACCGGCTCCGGGGGCCGGACGCAGATGACCGGCCTGGCGCAGGATGTCCTCCTCCAGCCCGCGCAGTCCCGGACCCGGTTCGAGGCCCTGTTCCTCGGCCAGCGCGGCACGTGCCCGGCGCAGTACGTCGAGCGCGTCGCCCTGCCGGCCCGTGCGGTACAGCGCCAGGGCGAGCAGCCGCCAGGCGTGCTCCCGCCCGGGGTGCCCGGCCGTGTGCGCCCGCAGGTCCGCCGCCACGCGGTCGGCGTGTCCGAGGGCCAGCAGTGCCTCCGCGTGCCGTTCGACGGCGTGCAGCCGCAGTTCGGCCAGGCGGTGGCCCTCCGCCCGGGCCCACGGCTGGTCCGCGAACTCCCCGTAGGCCGGTCCGCGCCACCAGCCGAGCGCCTCCTGGAGCCGGGCGGCGGCGTCGGCGGGCGGCAGCGCGGCGCAGGCGGTGACCGCCCGTTCGAACCGCCAGGCGTCCACCGCGTCCGGCGCGGCGCGCAGCGCGTATCCGGGGCCCTCGGTGACGAGCAGCCGGGCCCTGGCGCGCGGGGGGCGGTCCGGTTCCAGGGCGCGGCGCAGCGCGGCGACGAAGGTGCGCAGGGCGCCCACCGCGTCGGCGGGCGGATCCGCCCAGAGGTCCTCGGCCAGCCGCCGCACGGGTACGACCCGCCCCTGGGCGACGATCAGACGCGCCAGCACGGAACGGTGCCGGGGCCCCTTCAACTCCAGCGCGACGGCCCGCCCCGGCTCGTCGCCGGGCAGGGCCCGCCCCGGCTCGTCCCCGGGTCCACCACCCCCCGGGCCGCCGCCGAAACCGCAGGCCGCCGCCGGCTCCCCGCCCACGTCCCAGGCCGTCACGGGCCCGAGCACGCCGAAGCGGACGCGCATGCCTCCCCGCCCCTCCCGGCGCTGCCGCCGTACCGCTCATCCACGCTCATCCACCGCTCATTCGCCGCCCCCAGCATCGGTGAAGCCGCTGCCGTACCGAAAGGAGCCCGGGCCGTGACCCCTGTCATCGCCGGTTTCGACCACCACCGTCTCCCCGTCGCCGACGGGGTGTCCCTGCATGTCGCGGTGGGCGGCTCCGGACCGCCCGTCGTGCTGCTGCACGGCTTCCCGCAGACCCACCTCATGTGGCGCCACGTGGCCGCCGACCTGGCCGCCGACCACACCGTGATCTGCCCCGACCTGCGCGGTTACGGCGCCAGTGACAGACCCGCCGAGCGCGACGCCACCGTCTACGCCAAGCGCACCATGGCCGCCGACGTCATCGCCCTGGCCCGCGCCCTCGGGCACGAGCGGTTCGCGCTGGCCGGGCACGACCGCGGCGCCCTGGTCGCCTTCCGCGCCGCGCTCGACCACCCGGCCGCCGTGACGCACCTGGCCTGTCTGGACGTCCTGCCGACCGCCGACATGTGGGAGGTGATGCGGGGCGTCACCGCCTCCGTCGGCTTCCACCTGTATCTGATGGCGCAGCCGCCCGGTCTGCCGGAGCGTCTGATCGGTGCGGCCCCGGACGCCTTCTTCGGCCACTTCCTCGACGTGTGGACCACCGACGGGAAGGCAATCCCGGCCGAGGTGCGCGCCGCCTACCTGGCGGCCTGCCGCGCCGCGGTCCCCTCCATCGTGGCCGACTACCGCGCCTCGGCCGGCATCGACCTGGAACACGACCTGGCCGACCGGTTTGCCGGGAACCGGCTGCGGATGCCGGTGTCCGTGCTCCAGCAGGACTGGGGCGCCGCCCTCGGCTTCGACGCCGCCGCGCTGTGGCGCGCCTGGGCCCCTGACCTGCACCACACCACCGTCACCTGCGGCCACTTCATGGCCGAGGAGGCGCCCGGCGAGGTCACCGGGGCCCTGCGGGACCTCCTTGCCCGCTGACCGCGTCGCGTGACCCCGAGGCGGTCTGGAAAGTGAGTGCCCGTCACGGCGAGGCTGCCTCCCCAAGGCAGGCGCCGCCTGCCCGTCCGTCCGAGTTGAAGGAAGCGCCATGACCGCCGTCTTCGTCCACGGGGTGCCCGAGACCAGCGACATCTGGCAGGACCTCCGCGACCAGCTGGAAACCGACAGCGTCGCCCTGCGGCTGCCCGGCTTCGGCGCGCCGCTGCCGCCGGGGTTCGCCGGCCGCAAGGAGGACTACGCCGACTGGCTGGCCGACGCCCTGCGCGCACTGCCGGGCCCTGTCGACCTGGTGGGCCACGACTGGGGCGCCCTGCTGACCTACCGCGTGGCGACGGCGTACGACGTTCCGCTGCGCAGCTGGGCCGCCGACTGCGCGAGCATCCTGCACCCGCGGTACGTCTGGCACGACGTGGCACGGATCTGGCAGACACCGGGCGAGGGGGAGGCGTTCAACGAGGTGGCGCGCACCGCCGGCCCCGACGACCCGGCGAGCACGGCGCGGCAGCTCACCTCCCTGGGTGTGCCCCCGGCCCACGCCCTCGCGATGCACCGGTCGTTCGACGCGACCATGGGCGACGCCATCCTCGGCCTCTACCGCTCGGCGCTGCCCAACCCGTACGCCGACTGGGGCGCCGGCCTCGCCAGGACGGGCGCGCCGGGGCTGGTGCTCACTCCCGCCGAGGACCCGTTCGACGACCCGGAGGCGGCCCGCGGCATCGCCCGGGACCTCGGGGCGGAGGTACGCGCGCTCGACGAGGTCGGGCACTTCTGGATGGTGCAGGACCCCAAGCAGGCGGCGGCGGTGCTCGGCGCGTTCTGGCGCTCGGTGGCCGACCGCACCTGACGATCCCGTCGAACCGGTCGCCGGAACTCCCCGTAGGACCCGTTGGACCCGCTGAAGAGCCCGTTGAAGAGCCCGTAGAAGAAGGAGAGTTCAGTGAGCGATGTGTTGGTGGTGGGGGCCGGTCCGACGGGCCTGGTGGCCGCGATGCTGCTGGCCGCCGAGGGCCTGCGCGTCACGGTGCTCGACCGGGACCCCGGCCCGCCGGACGGTGACGCGGAGAGCGTGTGGCGCGACTGGCGGCGTCCGGCGGTCCACCAGTTCCGCCAGAGCCACTGTGTGCTGCCCGGCGGCATGCGGTGGCTGGCCGCCGAGCTGCCCGGAGCCCTGGCCCGCGTCCTGGACCTGGGCGGGGTTCCCCACCACAACATGATCGCCGGAGCGTGGGGTGTGGCGGCCACCGGCCCGGCGCGGCCGGAGGACGCCCGGTTCGAGACGACGGCGATCCGCCGGCCGCTGCTGGACGCGGCCCTGCTGGCCCAGGCACGGCAGACACCCGGCGTCACCGTCCGCCACGGTGTCCAGGTCACCGCCCTGCTGACCGGCACGGCACAGCCGGGCATCCGCTGCCACGTGACCGGCGTGCTCACCGACGGCGGCGAGGTGCTGACGGCGGACCTCGTCGTCGACGCGGGCGGCCGCACCTCCCCGGTGGCCGGGATGCTGGCCGGGATCGGCGCGGAACCCGAGGAACACCAGGTGGGGATGGGTTTCCGCTACTACACCAGGTACTTCCGCTCACCCGACGGCAGCCTTCCCCGGCAGGCGCCGTGGCCGCTGTGCCACCACGAGAGCCTCAGCGTGCTGTCCGTACCCGGCGACCACGGCACCTGGGGGGTGTCGCTGGTGGCGTCGGGCCGCGACCAGGAGCTGCGCGCCCTGGCGGACCCGGACGCCTGGCACCGGGCCCTGGAGCTGTATCCGTGGTTCGCGCCCTTCGGAGAGGGCGAGCCGATCACCGGGGTGACCGCCATGGGCGGAACCGGCAGCCGTCGCCGCCGCTTCGTCACCGGCGGCCGGCCGCTGGTCACCGGTGTGGTCGCGGTCGGCGACGCCTGGGGCACGATCGACCCGCAGTTCGGCACGGGCATCACGATCGCCTGGCGGCACGCCGCCGCCCTGCGTGACGTCGTACGCGCGACGGGGACCGACGACCCCTTACGGCTGGCCCTGTCGTTCGACGCCGTCACCGAGGAGAACCTCACCCCGGTGTGGGAGAGCTTCGCGGCCTGGGACCGCAACCGCCTGGCCGAGATCGACGCCGAGATACGCGGCGAGACCCCCACCGCGGACGACCCGGACTGGCAGCTGCGCATCGCCCTGGAGACCGCCCGCTGGAAGGACCCCGACATCCTGCGCGCCCTGGCCGACGTGGGCTGCCTGCTGGCCGGCCCCCAGGAGGCCCTGGTGGACTCCGGCCTGGCGGAGCGGGCCCAGAAACTGGCCGCGGGAGAACCCCGTTACACGGACCCGGGCCCCACCCGCCACGCCCTGCTGAAGGCCGTACGCCCGACCTGAGGTCCGGCACCGTCTCCCCGGTCGGCACTCGGCGAGCCGGTGCCCCCGTCGCCGCGGCCGACGCGGCGTCACCGGGTCCGGTGGTCAGCCGCCGTAGCGGTTGCGCAGGTCCTCGGTGGTGGTGGACATCAGGCCGATGGTGGCCTGCGCAGGCGCCTGGAGCAGCGGCATCTCCACCTGCGGGTCGTAGGCGGTCAGCCCCGTCTCCTTCTCGACGACGGCCGACAGGGCGAAGACCTTGCCGAGCACGGCCGCGGCGGCGTCCCCCGCATGCCAGTAGGGCACGGTGATGCTCACCTCGTCACCGAGGACGGACAGTTGGATGCCGGTGCCCGGGTGGCTCAGCTCCCGCGTCTGCTGCTCGTTCGCCGCAAGGTGCACCTCGCCCAGCAGGCCGCGCGCCTGCGGCACGATCCGGTCCCAGGCCTGGAGAAGCGGGACGGGGATCGGCGTACTCTGCTCGGCCGCCTCCTCCATCGCCTCCAGGAGCTCGTCCCAGGACTGCCCGTCGCTCCAGTTCACGAAGTAGATGTCGTAGCTCATCGCGTGATCCTCGGACACTCGCGGGAGCCGTTCTCCCAGCGTGGTCCGGACCGTACACGGCGGGACTGACAGCGGGTCCTTCACGAGCCGGGCGAAGCAGGCCACCGGGTGCCGGGCAGCGGTGCGGGTGGGCGGCCGGCCCGTGGCCGGTGCCCACCCGCCTGTGCCGGGTGCGTCCTGGCGGCCGTCAGCCGCCCACGTACCAGCTGAAGCCACCGTTGTTGGCGGCGACGGCCAGCAGGACGAGCCAGAGGACCACGTCGACGATGCCGAGGATGATGCCGGCCTTCGCCATGCCGGCGCCGCTGCGCACCCCGGCCTGGCGGCGGGCGACGACACCGAAGACGATGGCCAGCGGGCCCAGAACGATGTTCAGGAAGAACAGCCCGACGATGCCGCAGCACAGGCTCGCGATCGCCAGGCCGTTGGTGCGCGAACCGGAGGACGCGGCAGAGGAACTGCCGTAACTCGCCATTGGAATCTCCCAGTTGTCGGTTGCACGGACCGAACGGGCCGCACACTCCCTACGTTCGACTTGCTTGTCCGAATGCCCCTTTGAGGCGTTCCCATGTCCACGGATCCCGCTGCGCGCGCGGCGGCCCGCTGATCACGACGGTTAGGGTGGGCGCCGTGGAGCTCCTGCACCTGCGCTATTTCGTCGCCGTTGCCCAAGAACTCAACTTCTCCACCGCCGCCCGGAAGTTGCACATGGCGGCGTCCCCGCTGAGCCGGCGGATCAAGGATCTCGAGAAGGAACTCGGTCACCGGCTGTTCGACCGCGACACCCACCATGTGACGCTCACCCCCGCCGGCACCGCGCTGCTGCCGATCGCCCGGGACGTCCTGGAGCAGGTCGACTCCCTGCGCTGGCGGCTGGACGAGGTGGCCCGGCCCCGCCGGACGACCGTGCTGCTCGGCGTGCCGAGCGGCATCCACCCGGACCTGCGGGCCCGGATCGACGCCCTCACCGAGCGGGTCCGCGACCGCTTCGAGGTCAAGCGCTGGCCGGGCCGCAGCGACCGCCTGATCGACGCGGTGCGCGACGGCCGGCTGGCGCTGACCCTGGCCCACCTGCCGGTCAGCGACCCGGCGCTGGAGCAGCTGCCGGTGATGTCGGAGCGGCTCGGCGCGGCCGTGCCCGAGGAGCGGTTCCCGGGCCGGACCTCGGTGGCCCTGGCGGAACTCGCCGACCTGCCCTACGCCGCTCCGCCCCCCGCCGCGGACAACGCGTTCTTCCGCCGCCTCGACCGTCAGCTGTCCGATCTCGGCGTCAAGAAACGCGTCGACCTGACCGGCGCCACCTTCGACGGAGTATCCGAAATAGTCTCCTGCGGTCTGGCCTTCACCCTTTCCATGATGGACCCGAGAAGTCCCCTGCGGAAATACGGCCTGGATAACATAATTGTCCTTCCGTTCTCCGATTTCGATCCCCGGCTCGGGACCGGGCTGTTCTGGCGCAAGGACCGCGCCGATGGCGGCGACCTGGAAGAACTCGCCGCCGCGGCACGGGAGATCTTCGCCGAGCCCCTCAGCGCCTGACCCTCGAAAGCTATCGAACAAGCGGTATGACCTCTGCGGTCATACCGCTTTTCGCATCATGATCATTCCGTTGTCATCATTTCCCTTGCTAGCTTTAATTTCCAGATACACGCATCTGGTGGAGCGAAAGCGAAGGGAAGAATGATGACGGACCTGACGGACACCGTCGCCGGCCCTCTGGACGGCCTGCGGGTGATCGACCTCTCGACCGTGGTGATGGGCCCGTACGCCGCCCAGATCCTCGGCGACCTGGGCGCCGACGTGATCAAGATCGAGTCGCCCTCCGACACCGTCCGCGTCGGCCACTACCGCACCACGCCGGGCATGACCCCGCTGAACCTCAACGTCAACCGCAACAAGCGCAGCGTCGCCCTCGACCTCAAGGACGACACCGACCGGGAGCGGGCGCTGAAGCTGATCGACACCGCCGACGTGCTGATCACCAACATGCGGCCCGGCGCCCTGCACCGCCTGGGCCTGTCCTACGACGACATCGCCGACCGGAACCCCGGGCTGGTCTACGCGCACGCGCAAGGGTTCCGCGGCGACTCCGACCGGGCCGGCCACGCCGCGTACGACGAGACCGTGCAGGCCGCCTCCGGCCTCGTCGACATCGCCGACCGGGCGCTGGGCGAGCCCGTCTACCTGCCGACCATCATCGGCGACAAGGTCTCCTCCCTGACCATCGCCTACAGCGTGCTCGCCGCCCTGCTGCACCGGAACAGCACCGGCCGGGGCCAGCTCGTCGAGATCCCGATGACGGACACGCTGATCGCGTTCAACCTGGTCGAGCACCTCGCGGGCCACACGCACGTGCCCGAGACGGGCCCCACCGGCTTCCCGCTGTCGATGCTCAAGGGTCACAAGGCGGTCCGCACCAAGGACGGCCTGGCCTGCGTCATCCCCTACAACCCGCAGAACTACCGGGACTTCTTCACCGCCGCCGGACGCCCGGACCTCGCCGAGGACCCGCGGGTGAACACCGACGCCATCGACAGCGCCGACCACGAGGACCTGGCCGCGCTCCTCGAGGAGTGCGCCCCGGCGCTGACCACCGACGAGTGGGCGGAGGTGTGCGCCAAGCACAGCATCCCGATGGCCCCGGTGCTGGAGCTGGACCGGGCCCACGAGGACCCGTACGTCCGGGACGGCCACCTCCTCGACACCGTCGAGCACCCCACCGAGGGCACGGTGCGCACCATCGGCATCCCGGTGCGGTTCTCCGCGACCCCCGGCTCGATCCGCCGTCTGGCGCCGGTCGCGGGCCAGGACACCGCGGACGTCCTCGCCGAACTCGACGCCGCCGCCCGCTGACCGTCACAGAAGGAGCACCGCATGAGCAACCCCGCCCCTGACGTCGTCCGCACCGAACGCGTCGGCACCACCCTGCTGATCACCCTGGCCCGCCCCGAGGCCCGCAACGCCGTGAACGCCGCGGTCGCCACCGCCCTGGCCGGCGCACTCGACGCACTGGAGGCCGACCCCACCCTGCGGGCCGGCGTCCTGACCGGCGAGGGCGGCACGTTCAGCGCCGGCATGGACCTCAAGGCCGCCCTGCGCGGCGAGTCCCCGGAGGTCGAGGGCCGCGGCTTCGGCGGCCTGACCGAGGCCGAGCCCGCCAAGCCCCTGATCGCCGCCGTGGAGGGCTTCGCGATGGGCGGCGGCTTCGAACTGGCCCTGGCCTGCGACCTGATCGTCGCCGCCGAGGACGCCCGGTTCGGCCTGCCCGAGGTCACGCGCGGCCTGATCGCCGCGGGCGGCGGCGTGATCCGGCTGCCCAAGCGCATCCCGCACCACCTCGCCATGGAGCTGCTGCTGACCGGCGAGCCAATCGACGGCCGCCGCGCGCACGAACTTGGCCTGGCCAACCGGGTCACCGCCCCCGGCCGGGCCGTCGAGGAGGCCCTGCGCCTGGCCGAACGCCTCGCGGACAACGCCCCGCTGGCGCTCGCGGCCGTCAAGCGCGTCGTCCGCGCCGCCGACGGTGCCCCCGACGCCGAGGCCTTCGCCTTCCAGCGCGCGCAGATGAAGACGCTGATGGCCTCGGACGACGTACGGGAGGGCATGACCGCCTTCGCCGAGCGCCGCGCCCCGCGCTGGACGGGGCGGTGAGGACATGAAGGCCGAAGACGTACGACAGCGCCTGACCACCCCGCTCACCGGCCCGGCGTACCCGCCGGTGGTCCCGCGGTTCACCGACCGCGAGTACCTCAACATCGTCTACCGCACCGACCCGGAGGCGCTGCGGGCCGTCGTGCCCGAACCCCTGCGCATGGAGGAGCCGTTGGTCCGCTTCGAGGTCATGCGGATGGGCGACGTCAGCGGCTACGGCCCCTACACCGAGGCCGGCCAGGCGATCCCGGTCAGCTTCGAGGGCGAGCGGGGCGAGTACCTGCACGCCATGTACCTCGACAACTTCGCGGCGACCGCCTCCGGCCGCGAGGTCGCCGCCTACCCGAAGGTCATCGGCTCCCCGTCGCTCTACGTCGACTCCGGCGCGCTCGTCGGCACCCTCGACCACGGCACGCTCCGGGTCGCCACCGCGACCATGGGCTACAAGCACCACGCGCTGGACCCGCGCGAGGCCCAGGCGCAGATCGCCGTACCGACGTATCTGCTCAAGACGATCCCCGGCTACGACGGCATGCCCCGCGTGCAGGAACTCGTCCGCACCCGCATCACCGACCTCACCGTCAAGGAGGCCTGGACCGGCCCCGCCCGCCTCCAGCTGTTCCAGCACGTGCTGGCCCCGCTGGCCGACCTGCCGGTGCTGGAGGTCGTCTCCGCGAGCCACATCCTCACCGATCTGACGCTCGCGGGTGTCGAGCCGGTCCACGACTACCTGAAGGGAGCCGCGTCATGACCCGCACCCCCTCCGCCTTCCGTACGGCCGCCGTCATCGGCGCCGGAACCATCGGACTGTCCTGGACAGCGCTGTTCGCCGCGTACGGCCTGACCGTCCGGGTGAGCGACCCGCGCGAGGACCTCGCGGACGCCGTCGCCGAGGCCCTGGAGCAGTACGCCCCGCACCTGGCCGCCCGGGGCCTGGAGGTGACCGGCCTCGCCGGCCGGGTGCACCTCGCGGCGAACGTCACCGAGGCAGTCCGGGACGCGGACGTCATCCAGGAGAACGGGCCCGAACGCATCGCGTTCAAGCGGGAGTTGTTCGCCACGCTGGCCCGCGAGGCCCCCGCCCACGCGCTGCTGCTCAGCTCCTCCTCGGCGATCCCGTCGACCGCGTTCACGGGCGAGCTGCCGGACGCGGCGGCCGCCCGCGTCCTGATCGGCCATCCCTTCAACCCGCCGCACCTGCTCCCGCTGGTCGAGGTCGTCCCCGGCGAGCGCACCGGCGAGGACGCCGTACAGGCCGCCGCCGACTTCTACACCTGCGTCGGCCGCACCCCGGTCGTCGAGCGCAAGGAGATCCCCGGCTTCGTCGGCAACCGCCTGCAGAACGCCCTCAGCCGTGAGGCGGTGTACCTCGTCGAGCAGGGCGTGGTCACCCCCGAGGAGCTCGACACGGTCGTGACGAACTCGCTCGGCCTGCGCTGGGCCACCGTAGGCCCCTTCCTCGGCTCGCACCTGGGCGGCGGACCCGGCGGCTACCGGCACCTGGTCCAGCACATCGGCGCCTCGATGCAGGACATGGGGGACGGCCCCGGACGCCCCGCGCAGACCCCCGACGCGCAGGAACGGCTCATCGAAGCCGTGGAAAAGGCTTACGGCTCCGCCCCGTACGCAGAACTCGCCGAGACGCGCGACCGCAGGCAACTGGCGGTCCTGGACGCCCTGTCCGGCGCCGCCGGCACGACCGCCCCGAAGGAGGAGAACTGAGATGACCACCACCGCACAGCCCACGACCGCCGGCCCCCTCACCGACGAACTGACCGCCGACTTCTACCACTACGAGTCGCTGCTCCCGGACGAGGAGCGAAAGATCCTCCTCAAGGCGCGCGCCCTGATGCGCGACCAGGTCAAGCCGCTGGTGAACGACCACTGGGCCAAGGGCGAGTTCCCGAAGCAGCTCATCACCCTGTTCCGCCGCAGCGGCCTGGCGGGCCTGCCCTACGAGGGCTACGGCGAGCACCGCCCCGCCGCGAGCAACCTGCTGACCGGCATGCTCGCCATGGAGATGACCCGCACCGACGCCTCGGTGGCCACCTTCTTCGGCGTCCACAACGGCCTGGCGATGTACTCCATCTACTCCGGCGGCGACCAGGAGCAGCGCGACCGCTGGCTGCCCGCCATGGCCGCGATGGACAAGATCGGCGCGTTCGCGATGACCGAGCCGCTCGGCGGCTCCGACGTCGCGGGCGGCATGCGCACCACCGCCCGCCGCGAGGGCGGCACCTGGGTCCTCAACGGCGCCAAGAAGTGGATCGGCAACGCGACGTTCGCCGACTACGTCGTCGTCTGGGCCCGCGACGTCGACGACCACCACGTCAAGGGCTTCGTCGTCGAGAAGGGCACGCCCGGCTTCGAGGCGGTGAAGATCGAGAACAAGCTCGCCTTCCGCATCGTCGAGAACGCCGAGATCACCCTGACCGACGTGCGGGTCCCGGAGGCGAACCGCCTGCAGCACATCGGCTCCTTCCGCGACGTCGCCGAGATCCTGCGCGCGACCCGCGCCGGGGTGGCCTGGCAGGCGCTCGGCGTCATGACCGGTGCGTACGAACTGGCCCTCGACTACGCCCGCGAGCGGCGGCAGTTCGGCCGCCCGATCGGCGGCTTCCAGCTCGTGCAGGACCTGCTGGTCAAGAGCCTCGGCAACATCACCGCGTCCTGGGGCATGCTGGTGCAGCTCGCCCGCCTGCAGGACGCCGGCATCTTCCGCGACGAACACTCCTCCCTGGCCAAGGCGTTCGTCACCGCGCGGATGCGGGAGGTCGTCGCCTGGAGCCGCGAGATCTTCGGCGGCAACGGCATCCTCCTGGACCACGACATCCCCCGCTTCTTCGCCGACGCGGAGGCGATCTACTCCTTCGAGGGCACCCGCGAGATGAACACCCTGATCGTCGGCAAGTCGATCACGGGACAGAGCGCGTTCGTGTGAGACGTCAGCTCGGCCTGAGAACGACGGCCTGGCCCCCGCAGGGGGCCATCGCCACGTTCAGCGTGGTGGCCGAGGTGACGGTCCGGGTGCCGACCACGACCGGGGTCTGGTACGGGCTGGTGGCCGGGGTGCCGTCGGCGTAGACGGTGGCGGTGTACGTGACGCCGCTGTCCAGGAACGACAGCGGCAGCGACAGCGTCCGGGCCGACTCGTCGGTCATCGCCCCGAGGTACCAGGTGGAGCCGCGCCGGCGGGCCACGGCGACGAACCGGCCGATCGACCCGGCCAGCGTCCGGCTCTCGTCCCAGGTCGTGGGGACGGCGTCGAACCAGGGCAGCCCGGGCCAGTTGGCGGGGGTGGCGTACTTGGACGGCTTGTCGTACCAGAAGAGGAAGTTGAGCGGCTGGTAGTACACCGCGGCCATCGCCATCTGGTGGGCGTTCGTGGTCTTGTTGCGGGACTGGCCGTAGCAGATGGTGTAGTCCATCGGGCCGCCGATGTTGCGGGTGAAGGGCAGCGTCACGTTGTGGGTGGCGGTGGGGAAGTTCTCGTTGCCGCGGACGCCTTCCAGGCTCACATGGTTCGGGTAGGTGCGCTCGTAGCCGAACGGCCGGACGTCGTCGTGCACGTCGATCAGCAGCCGGTACCTGGCCGCCGTTCTGGCCCAGCCGGTGATCTGGTTGGTCATGGCCTGGGTGCCGTCGTTGAGGAAGCCGAGCTTGACGCCCGCGACGCCCCAGCCCTGGTAGCGCGCGAAGAGCGAGTCCGCGTCGCTGAGGGCCAGCCGGTTGACGTAGAGGATGACGCCGATGCCCCTGCTCGTGGCGTACGAGATGACCGACGGCAGGTCGATGGCGTCGATGGGCCGGGTGGCGTCGGTGGTGGTGAACTCCGGGCCGTACCAGCCGGCGTCGTACTCGATGTACTGCAGCCCCCGCGCGACGGCGAAGTCGACGCCCTGGAGGCCGGCGTCGGTGGTGAGCTCGCAGCGGAAGACCTTGCCGGGCCTGATCCAGGAGGTGTCGGCCAGGGCGTTGGCCGGTGCCAGGTTGAGCACCAGCTCGGCGTTGTCGACGAGTTCGGCGTGGGTCGACCCGATCACCACCGCGCGCCACGGCGTGGCGAACGGGGTGGTGACCGTGCTGGTCGTCGCGACCGGGCCGCTGCCGCGGGCGGTGTGCTCCATCAGGAACGCGGACAGGGCACCGGGCTGCCCGGGGACCGAACCGAGCATCAGCCGGGGGAAGTTCAGCCGGGACGACTCACAGACGCAGGCGATGAGCCCGCCGGCGAGGGTGGCGGTCAGCGGCAGGTCGGTCAGGGGCCCGTTGTCGGTGCCGGAGGTGCCGGTGACGGGAATCGAGCCCGGGGCGACCGGGACGTACTCGTTCTCGTCGCGGGCGCTGTAGACCAGCGTGCCGTCCGGGAAGGTGAACGTCGTCAGCTCGTCGGAGACGGTGGCCGTGCCGGTGCCGAGCAGGACGTACCGCAGGGCGACACCGGTGTCGTAGGCGCGGGCCTGCACGCTGAAGCGGACCCCGGAGACGGTGTCCTGGAGGTTCCAGCGCTGCTCCTGGTAGTGGTCGGTGACGGTCGCGTTGCGCCCGTAGACCGGGGTCCAGGTGCTGCTGAACGTCCAGTGCTGGTTCTGCGTCACCGTCACGCTGCTGCCGAGGGTCGTCCCGTTGCTCAACCGCAGGCCGAGGGGGGAGGGGGCGATCACGGTGGCGCCGCCCCGCAGGACGGACCACCGGAGCGCGCCGCCGGTCACCGACAGGGTCACCGACGTCCTGCCGTCGGGGGAGGTCGCCCGGACCGAGGCGTCCGCCGCCCGGGCGGGCCCCGTGGCCGTGATGCCCGCCGCCGCCATCCCTGCGGTGAGGATCACGCCCTTGAGCATGCCTCTGCGGGAGACGGCGGACTGGTGTGGTGCTCCGGCACTGCTCATGACGAGGCGACCCTCTTCCTTCGGGACGGCGAGCGAACCCACACTTCGAACAGAACCGACCGGTAGCGAACGTTTGAAGGTGTGGGAGAAGTTGTAGATCGGGTCGGGGGGTGCGTCAACCCTCCAGCCGCACCGCGCGATCCGCTGATATAGGCGAAGCAGCCCCGGCTGGTATTGAATGAGGTGTGCGGTCAGGGGTTCGGGGACCCTGCCGCACGGGTTCCGGCGCAGTTCCGGCGCTGTGCCGGGAGTGGCGAGCGAGCTGGGAGAGCCGCATGGACCCCACATCCTCCCCCTCGTCCTCGTCGGCGTTCGACATGGTCAGCAGCGCCCTGGGGCAGTACATCCCGCACGGCAAGGCGGCAGCGGCCGCCGGCTCCGCCGAAGCGCAGGGCGACCACACCGCCCGCGAACGCGGCCACGCCGCAGCCGGCCGCCAGGAGCAGATCCTCGGCGCGGTCAACCTGGACCAGGACCTGCGCATCACCCGCTGCAACCTGGACGCCCCCGTCTTCGCGGGACTGAACGCCCCGCTCGGAAGCCCCTTCGTCGACCTTCTGCCCGCGGGTGACGTACCGACGGTCACCCGGCGGTTGCGGCAGGTCCTGGAGACCGGTGAGCCGCACGTCGCCCGGGTGCAGCGCCTGCGGCGCAGCGACGGGTCGGAGCTAGTGGTCTCGATGAGCATCCTGGCCGCCGCGGCGCCCCAGGAGGGCCTGACCGTCTCCCTGATCGACATGGCCAAACGGCTCCACCTGTACGCCGCCGAGACCGCGATCGGCACCTCGCTCGACGTCGACGAGACGGCCCAGTCCTTGGCGGAGTCCCTGCTGGCCTGGGGAGACGTGGCCGCCGTCGATCTCGACTTCGCCGTGTGGACGGGGGAGGTGGTCACCGGGCAGCCGCAGGGGCGCATCCGGCTGCGGCGGGCGGCCCTGGTGCCGGACCGGGCGTGGCCCGAGGGCTATGTGACGCCGGGCGACGATCTGCCCGGCGACACCAGTCGCTTCCTGTCGCAGGCGATCCTGCGGGACGACGCCGCGCAGGCCATCGTCATACCCGACCGGGCGGCGGTCGAGCGGGTCTTCGGCAGTCCGCGGCTGGTGCGTGCCCTGGTGCCCGGTGACCGGGCGGCGGCGGTGGCGTGCCTGCCGCTGGTGCTGGAGGGCACGCCGCCGGTCGTGCTGGGCGTGGCGGAGGTCTGGCGGCGGGCGGACCGCCCCTTCGACGACAGCGAGCTGATCGACCTGCGGGAACTGGTGGCCAGGACCGCTCATCACGTGGACCTGGCCCGTCAGCACCAGCGCGAGCACACGCAGGTGCTGGCGTTGCAGCGCCGGCTGCTGCCGCGGGCCAGCGGCGACACCATCGAGACGGCCAGCGTCTACCAGCCCGCCACCCCCGACAGCGCGGGCGTCGGCGGTGACTGGGTGAACAGTTTCCCGCTGCCGGACGGCCGTACCGCGCTGGTGGTCGGTGATGTCGTCGGGCACGGCCTGGGCGCCGCGGCCACCATGGGGCAGCTGAGCATGGAGGCCCGCGCGCTGCTGTCCGCGGGGCTGGAGCCCGACGAGGTGCTGGAGCACCTGGACGAGACCGTGGCGCTGCTGGACGACGCGGAGTCCGGGCTGGCGGCCGGCTACAGCGCCCTCGGTTCGACCTGCTGCATCGCCGTGTACGACCCGGTCAGCCACCACGTGGTGCTCTCCAACGCCGGCCACCTCCCCCCGATCCTGATGCCCCCGGACGGGCCCGCCGGCCCGGTCGCCGTGCGACCCCACCCGGCGCTGGGCGTCGAGTTCGCGCTGCGGGAGCCGTTCGGCGTGCACGCCTTCGCCGCACCCCCGGGCTCGCTGCTCGCCCTCTACACCGACGGCCTGGTGGAGGACCCCGCCGCATCGATCGACGAGGGCATCGACAGGCTCGCCGACGCCGTGTCGAAGGTGCACCCGTGGGATGCCCTGCAGCAGGCCGCGCGGCGGGTGGTCGCCGCGCTGGCACCCGAGTGCCGGCGCGACGACGTGACCCTGCTGATCGCCCGCATGATCGGCTACCGCCCGTCGGACACCGCGACCTGGCGCCTGCCCGCCCGCTACGACGCGGCCGCCCGGGCCCGCGCCCTGGTCTCCGGGCCGCTGGGGCAATGGCGCGTCAGGGACGACACCCGGGACAGCGTGCTGCAGGTGGTCGGCGAACTGGTCGCCAACGCGGTCCGCTTCGCCCGCGGGCCCCTCACGGTACGGCTGATCAGGACCGGGAACGGGCTGCTGTGCGAGGTGGGCGACACCGGCAACGGCAGGCCGCGGCTGGGCCGCAACGGGCCCTACGACGACAGCGGCCGTGGCCTGCACGTCGTCCACCGGCTCACCACCCGGTGGGGCGTGCGCTGGACGGACCACGGCAAGGTGGTCTGGGCGGCGGTCGGCAGGTGACACCAGGGGCCTGTGCGCTGTGATGCGGGCAACTCGGGCAGGGCCTAGATGCGTTGACGCGGCGCACACCGAACCGGGGACAGCGCACCGGCGCGACCTGCGGGCGGCGTCCGTCGCGGAGTCACCTCATGGACCGGGCGGAGTGTCCGCGCCGTGCCGGGGTGTGCAGTCCCGCTCGCTGCGGCGGGGCAGGGGCGGCCGGTCGAGCACTTCGACGTACATGATCCGGCCGGCCACGACGTCAGGCACAGCCCCTCCGCGGAGGACCGGGCAGGACCCGGCCCCCTCAGCCCCCGAGGGTGCTCCGCTGGGCGGTGAGCGCGACCCGGGCCAGGAGGACTCGGAACCGGGCTCGCTCTTCTTCGCTCAGCTCCGCGAGCAGCCGTTCCTCAGCGGCCGCCAGATCGGTGCGCACGCGCTGCAACTGCGCTCGGCCGTCGTCCGTCAGGATCACGTGCCGAGACCGCCGGTCCTGCGGATTCGGGCGTCTCGACAGCAGGCCCAGGCCCTCCAGGTCGTCGAGAAGGTAGGTCATCACCGTTCGGTCGAGACCGACCTGGCCGGCCAGTTCCAGTTGCGTGGGGGGCTTGTCCTCGGTCTCGTCCAATGCCATGAGCACCAAGTAGGCGCGTGACCCTCCGGGCAGCGTCTCGGCGGCGTCGGCCGCAGCGCGCCGCAGCGCCGCCGAAATCATGCGGATGGCCCACACCAGGTCGTTGTCCAAGGCGCGGCACTTGGCGCCGTCTCTCTCTTGGTCGCGGGGTTCGGAGGACATCGCATCACCGTAGCACCGCTCGGTATCCCGACAGATAGTCTGGTTCACAGAATATCTTGCCGACATAGTGATTTGGGTTCGGGGGTTGGCAGCCGGCTCACTCTTCTTGTCAGAAGATGTTCTGCCGCACATACTATCTGCAACACAGCAGAACTTATGTGGGAGGTACCGACCATGAACCTGTTCCGTCTCGACGCGAGCATCCGGACCGAGGGATCGGTGAGCCGCGCCCTCGCCGACACCGCCGAGCAGGCCTGGCTCGCCGAGCACCCCGGCGCCGTGGTGACCCGGCGCGACCTCGGCGTCGAGCCGTTGCCCGGGGACGCGTGGACCGCGCTCGCCCGCGCCGTCGTCGACCCGACCGCACCCGCCCCGGACGAGGCGCGCGAGCTCCTCGACCGTCTCGGCACGGAACTGCTCGACGCCGACGCGTTCCTGTTCGCGGTGCCGCTGTACAACTGGAACGTCCCGGCACAGGTCAAGACCTGGCTCGACCTGATCCTCAATCACCCCCGGCTCGGGGTGCACGGTGACTGGCCGCTCAAGGGCAAGCCGGCGGTCCTGGTGCTGAGCCGGGGCGGTGGCTACGGGCCCGGCACCCCGAAGGAGGGCTGGGACCACGCCACGCCCTACCTGCGCCGGATCCTCGCCGACGTCTTCGGCCTCGACCTGCACATCGCCGAGGCGGAGCTGACCCACGCGTTCTGGAATCCGGAGATGGCATCGCTGCGGGGCCTGGCCGAGGAGTCGATGAAGACGGGGCACGAGCAGGCCGCCGAGTACGGGCAGCGGGTCGCCCGGCTGATCAGAGCCTGACCGCCCCCGGGTCTGTCTCGTAGCTCACGGCGAGCTGCGCGCCCGCCCGCGCGGCGCATCCACGCGAACGGCGGCTCGCCACCACACTGACCGGCGAGACAGACCCTGGACGGTTCGCGGCCCCCGCCGCGCCCGGCCCCGCCCCCACGACGGCCCCGCCGCGCCCGGCCTCGCCGCCTCGTCGGCCCCGCCGCGCCCGGCCACCGCCCCAGCCAGAACCTCAGGGACGAGCCCCGCGGACGCCCGCACGACATCCCGGCTCATCGCCCCCCCACGCCGCCGTCCCGGCAACACGGGCCCCCAGGCCACGGGCCCACGGGCCCCGGCACCGGCGAAACGGTCTCCGCCGTCCGGCCGCCGCGCAGGGAGCCCTCGTACGGCGGAACCGGCCCGGCTCACCCGCCGGCCGGCGCCGGCGCCGGCCGGACTTCATCCCGGGCAGGGGCAGACCCCCGCGCGCCGCACCTGTCCGACCCGCGCCCCTCAGGTGATCTGGCCGGCCGCCCACTGCGCCCACTCGCGGCGCATGGCGTTGAACCGCAGCCCGTACTCGAGGGCGATCCGGCCGTAGACCGACAGGTTGTCGTCACCCCAGTCGACGGACTCCTCCACCCGGCGCAGGCTCTCGTAGCCCTGGTCGGACAGCTCGATGAGCTCGGTGAGGTAGCCGCGCGCCTGCTCGGGCGTCAGCACCCCGAGGAAGAACACCCGCAGAAGGACGTCGCTGCGGGTGGTGCGCTGCGGTTTGACCTCGGTCAGCCAGTGCCGCAGCTCGGCGAGTCCCTCGTCGGTGAGGGCGTACTCCTTGCGGCCTCTCGGGCCCTCGGCCGACACCGTGACGAGCCCGGAGCCGGCCAGCTTGGTCAGCTCGGTGTAGATCTGGCTCTGGGTCGCCGGCCAGGCCGAGGCCAGCGACGTCTCGAAGAGTTTCAGCAGGTCGTAGCCGCTTGCGGGACGCTCGGAGAGCAGCCCGAGCAGCGCGTGTCGAAGGCTCATGTCTCCACCGTACCTTCCACTGTTGACATGTCATAAGTGACATTCTACTTTTGACATGTCACAACTGAAACCGGAAGCGGAGACCTCGATGTCGTATCTGCGCACGTTCCTCCCGTGGATCATCTTCGCCGTGCTGCCCTCGTCCCACTGGCAGTGGGCGGCGCTGGCCGCCCTGGTGGTCGCGGTGGCCGTGATCGTCCAGCAGCGGCAGGCCGGTGCCGGATTCGACGCACTGATCATCGAGCTCGGCTCCGCCGCGTTCTTCGCCGCCCTGGCCGCCCTCGCCTTCGCCGACCCCGGCTCGGGCGTCCACGACTACTCCGCGGCCCTGTCCTCGGCCACCCTGGCGGTCATCGCCGGCGTCTCACTGGCCATCGGCAAGCCGTTCACCCTCGGCATCGCCAAGCGCACCACCCCCCGCGAGATCTGGGGGCTGAAGCCCTTCATCCGGACCAACACCGTCATCACCGCCGTGTGGACCGCCGCCTTCACGGCGACCGCCGTAGCCCTGGTCCTCGTCGCCCACACCGGGCACGCCCACTCGGCCCTGGCCACGCTGGTCCAGATCGCCGGCTTCGCCCTCCCGATGCTCTTCACCGTCCGCTACGTCGCCCACGTCCAGAGCAAGGCGGCCACCCGATGACCCCGGGCCCGGGCGGCACGCGGCAGGAGCGCGGTGCTCCGCCGACGCGCGACATGCCGGCCTTTGATGCCATGTGGGCCCAGGAGACCGTGGCCGGCCGGCCGGGTTGGCGGCACACCCCCTCCGGTGTGGTCTTCCGGGCCGTCCCCGGCGGGACGTTCCGGATGGGCCTGTCCGACGCGGAACTGGACGCGGTGCGCGCCATCGAGCGGGCCGGCGGCGCCGATGACGACCTCGAGGGGTTCTTCGCCGCGGCCGGCCAAGCCCGGCCCGTGCGAGAGGTACGGGTCGAGCCGTTCCTGCTCGCGCGGCATCCCCTCACGGTCGCCCAGGTACGGCACTGGCTGCCCGAGTACGAGGACAGCTTCGCCGACTCGCCGTCGCACACGGCCCGGTTGGAGGACGACCTGGACGACCTGCTGGAGGCGTCGCCCTTCCGGCTGCCCAGTGAGGCGGAGTGGGAGTACGCGGCCCGGGCCGGGACCACCACCCTCACCTTCCGCGGGGACGGGCGGCCGGACGAGGACCAGGTGATCGACGACTTCGCCGACGAGGAGCGCACTGCCGCGGCCGAGAACGCCTTCGGGCTGGCGGCGATGGGATCGGCCAACGAGCTCTGCGCGGACGTGTGGATCCCGCACTACAGGGACGCGCCGGTGGACGCACGCCCCCGCACCGGGGACGGACCACGGGTGGTGCGCGGCGGGGCCGGCGACCTCGCACCGTGGCAGGGCTGTGACGAGTGGCTGCTGCTGCTCTCCGCCGGCCGCTACGAATCCCTGGACTTCACCGCTGTCCGTCCGGCGGCGCCGCTGCCCCCTCAGGCCACGGCCGGACCACCTCCGTGGCGTCCGTGAAGCCGCTCGACCTGCTTGACCCAGAAGCCGAACCTCTCGTCCGCTCACTGTCAGACCCGTGGACCACCATGTCCCCATGCGGCGTTCCGACGAGGTGGCGGGAGACGGGATGACGTCCGGTGGGCTGGTGACGGCGCGGGCCGAGGTGGCGGCCCCGGACGATCACGGGGTGGCGGCCGCGCTGGACGGGCTCGTCGACGGCTCGGGGTACTGGAGCGGCAAGGGCGCGCTGGCCGGCATCGAGCGGACGGCCCGTTATCTGGCCGGGACATGGGATCCGGCCCCGCCGGACGAGGGCCCGGGCAAGGCAGGGGAGGGGTCCTGGGCACGGTTCATCGGGCGTATCGGCGCGGTGGCGTTGCGCGCCGCCGTGCAGCCCACCCGCGACGAGCGGCGCCGCCGTCTGCTCACCCTGCTGGAGATCTGGGCGGACAGCCCCTTCGCCGACCCGCGGGCCCGGATACGCACCGGTCTGGTGCGGCCCGCCGCAGGCGCCCCCGCGGCCGTCCGGGACGAGCGCGGGGCGGCCGTCGTGGTCGGCTGGACGGCCGGCGGACTGCGCAGATTCGTCGACCTGCGGGCGGGGCAGGGCGATCCGCCGAGCCTGGGGGCGATCGAGGAGGTGACGGACGTCCCGCGGCGGGGATGGGGCAGCGCCGAGCAGGTGCGCCGGCTGGTCGGCCTCGTCCGGGAGCGCGGGCCGGTGCCCTGGGACCTCGACGCGGTCGCCGTGCTGAGGGAGGGCACCGGACTGGGCCGGGCGGCGGCGTCCTTCGCGCTGGCGGGCATGCTCACCCTGAGCCGTCTCCCCCGCCTCGACGACACCGAGCGCAAGCTCTACCGGGTCAAGGTGGCCGAGATCGAGGACGGCGTCCGCGAGGCCGGCCGGATGACCTCGCTCGACCGCCTCGAACTGGTGGCGGACGTACTGCCCGACGACCCCGCCGAGCTGTGGGAGCCGCACGGCATGCGCGCGGTGGCGGAGCGGATCGCGCAGGCGTGGCGGGAGCGGTACGGCCGGTGGACCCTGGTCCCGCAGCGCACCTTCGACGCGGCATTGGACCTGCAGCTGCCCCGGCTGTCGGCGGGCCGCTTCTGCGCGGTCTTCACCGATCCCGCCTCGATCCGCGGAGTCGGCTCCCACCTCGACACCTGGATCCGGAACAGCGACTTCAGCCCCTTCCCGACCGCCGGCGGCTGGGACCTGGCCGATTTCGAGGACACCCTGCGCACCGTCGTCCCGAACCTCTTCCGCGTCTACACGGAGTTCCCCGCCGGTGACCCGGTCCGCGCCGGAGCACCCGGCCTGGTGAGGGCGCTGCTGAAGCGCCTGGACCACCCGGGCCTGCTGCTGGACGCCGGCAACCTCAGCCGCGCGGTGGGGCGTACGGCCGCCGATGTGCGCGACCGGTTCGGCGCGCGGCCCTACACCGGTCCGGAGCCGCTGGACGCCGCGACCCTCGACGACGGTCTGACCGTGGTGGTGGACGGCGCCGTCGACCGCCGGGGCGAGCGGTTCCCGCCCAAGCTGTACTTCCGCCCGGCGTTCTACGGCGACGACGAGCGCTCCCGGACGCTGCGCGCGGCCCGGGCGGACTCCCGCTACGACCCCGAGCCGGAGTTCGTCGAGTGGCTGCGTGGCCCGGCCTGCGCGCGCATCGTCGAACGGATTGAGAACGCGCCGCTGCCACCGGGGTCGTACGAGACGAACCCGGTGCTCTCCGCGCCCGGCGTGCTGGCCGAGGCCGTCACCGGACTCGGCGTCGACGAGGACGCGGCAGCGCTCTACCTGCAGTTGCTGACCCTGCGCGCGCCGTCCGACCGCGCCGTGCGCACCTGGAACGGCTGGACGGCCGCCCGGCACGAGAAGGCCGCCGCCGTACTGCTCGAGCGAGGCCTGGCCGTCCAGGACAGACGCGCCCGGGCGGGCCGCCGGCTGTTCCTGCCGGGCGAGTGGATCGACGCCAGGAAGCCCTACCCGCCCATGGAGGCCTGGAAGGCCGAACTGCTCGGGGTGAAACGCTCCTACAACGGCCGGCTGGAGAACCCGCTCCCGCTCCCCACCCGCACGCTGCCCGAACTGTTCGCGCACGCCTGGGACCTGGTCCGGCGGGGACGGGGGCCGTCGGCGTAGGCGCCCGGTGGCGGGAACGCGCGAGGTTCCCGCCACCCACGGGCGGGGCCGCAGGCCGTGTCGCCCGCGGCCCCGCTCAGGCGAGGGATCAGGACGGGTCGCCGTACTGCAGGCCGCGTCCGTTGGTGCCGACGTAGACGCGGCCGTACGTGTCGGGGTCACCGGTGATGACGCCGACGCCGCCGATGGCGCCCCACTGGTGGGCCTTGTCGTTGACGCGGAGCCAGGTGGCGCCCTTGTCGGTGGAGCGGAAGACCCCGGTGACGTCCTTGACGGTGCCGATCAGGTACAGGGCCTGGTAGGAGGTGCCCGGCTTGGCCTTGCCGAAGCCGAGGGCGGAGGCGGACTGCACCGACCTGAGCGTGGTGAAGGTGCGGCCGCCGTCGGTGGAGTGCAGCAGCCCCTTGCCGTCGCCGGCGATCCACAGGTCCCCGGCGACGCCGGGCACGGCCACCAGCCGGCCGGCGGGCAGGTTGCCGGCGCGGGCGGTGAAGGTCGCGCCGCCGTCGGTGCTGGCGTAGAGGGTGCCGCCGGACAGCGAGTAGAACGTCCTGGCCGAGGAGCGGTCGGCGACGACCACCGCACCGGTGCCCAGGCCGCTGACCTTCGACCAGCTCGCCCCCTTGTCGGTCGAGCGGTACGGGGCCTGCCCGGCCTCGGTCCAGACGATGCTGGAGCCGTCCGCCGCGAGCGCGACATGACCGCTGTCGGCGCTGCCGACCGGCTCCGCCTTGAAGCCGGTCCAGCTGCTGCCCCCGTCGGTGGAGTAGGCGCCGTCCTGCGCGCCGCCACGGCCGACGCGGACCATCATCGAGGGCCTGGCCTGGGCGAAATCGATGTCGCTGCTGTTGGTCATCATCGGGTTCTTCAGCCGGCCGGAGGGCACCTTCGCCAGGGAGTCGTGCCGGAAGCCGCCCTGGTCGCCCATGGCGGTGATGACGGTGGCGCCACCGGGCGGGGCGATCGCGTCCATCAGCGCGGTCTCCTCCAGCCCTCGGGCGCCCGCGGTCCAGTGGCTGGTGCCGCCGCTGTCGGACGCGTTGGCGTCCTTGCTGCGCCAGATGCCGTTGCCGGTGCCGTACAGCACATGCCCCGAGTCGAAGGGATCGATGGCCAGGGCGGTCATCCAGTGCCCGGTGTGGGTGCCGACGTAAGGAGCGGCGGAGGCTTTGCGCACGGACTTGCCGGCCAGGGCCTTCCAGGTCTTGCCGCCGTCGGTGCTCCGGTAGATCTCGTCCTCGGGCCACCAGCGGCCGAGCGTGGTGACCATCACCGTGGACGGCTTGCGCGGGTCGACGGCCAGACCGGAGAACCCGTAGGTGCCCTGGGACGGGGAGATGTTCTTCCATGCCCCGCTGTCCGGCGTGTACTTCCACACCGAGCCCGCCGTCACGCCGTTGGGCCCGAGGTTGTCGGTGTACGTCAGGTACAGCGAGCCGTCACCGGAGAGCACACCGTGCTGCGGCAGCTGGCCGGTGGGCTGCCCGGAGACGGCCTGCCAGGTGCTGCCGCCGTCGGTGGAGCGGTACAGGGAGGCGGACCTGTCGGCGACGCCGACGTAGACCGTCTCGCTGCCGGCCGGCCCGTACGTCACGAAGGAGATGCCGGCGCCGCTGCTCGCCCCGTCCTTGACGGGGAACGAGGAGACCTGGCGCCAGGTCTTGCCGTAGTCGGTGCTGCGCCACAGGCCGTTCTTGCGGGTGCCGAGGAGCAGGGTGCCGTGGTGCGCGGGGTCGATCACGAGCCGCTCGCCCGCCCCGCGGCCGTCCTCGTTGCCGCCCAGCTTGAAGGGCAGATCGGTGCGCTGGAAGGTGCGGCCCCGGTCGGTGGAGCGCAGGATCGCGCCGTTGCCCGCCCACTCGTTGGTGTAGGTGCCCGCCCCGAGGTAGAGCCGCTTGGGGTCGACGGGGTCGGTGGCCACCGAGTCGATGCCCAGCAGGTTCCAGTCCTTCTCGCCGATCCAGTCGGTCAGCGGGATCCACTGCTCGGCCCCGGTGTCCCAACGGTAGGCGCCGCCCATGTCGGTGCGCGCGTACAGCAGGCCCTTCTCCCGCGGGTTGAACACCAGCCCCGTGACGTAACCGCCGCCCACCACCTGGGCGTTCTTCCACCTGTACGGTCCGGCCGCGGCCGTGGTCCGCGCCCCGCCGGTCCCGGCCACCTGGGCCTGCGCTTGCTCCGTCTTCACCAGCTTCCACTGCTGGTCGGTGCTGCCGCTGCGCGGATACTGGACGACCGCCGCGCCGTCGGCCTTTGAGCCCCCGGAAACGTCCAGGACCTGACCGCTCCGGCGGGAGGTGAAGGTGACGGCGCCGGAACCGTCCACCTCGTCGATCCGCCACTCCTGGGCGGTGGAGGAGGAGTCGCTCTGCTGCTCGGCGGCGGCGCCCCGGGCGGTCGAACCACCCGCTATGCCCAGCACTTTGCCGCTGTTGCGGTTCACCAGCTCGTAGTAGCCGTCCCCCGTGGGCTTCAGCTTCCACTGCTGGTTGGCGGTGTGCTGGTCGGTCCACTGCTGGATACGGGTGCCGTCGGCCGTGGAGAAGCCGTTGACGTCCAGCACCTTGCCGCTGCGCACGGAGACCAGCAGGTAGTAGGCATGGGCGTCGATGGTCGCGGCCTGCGAGTCCTCCTGCGCGAACAGGAGGTACGGCACGACGACGGCGGGCACGCCGAGCAGCAGACCGGTGGCGGTCCAGCGACGACGATGACGCCCGCGGCGCCCGCCGTTCGTGGGGTGGTTCATGAGGGGGGTGTTCTCCTTGCGAGCCGTTCACCAGAGGAAAGCCGGATCCGGGCCACGCGACTGGCCGGATCCAGTCCCTTGTGGTCACAGGCTCAGCAAAGGGTTGCCGCGAGCCGGAAACTTTTTCCGGCTCGCTCGGCAGGACTGGGCGGGTGGCGCCGACCGACGCCAGGGCCTTGTCGGCGACGTCCACCGCTCTGGGGAAGTCGTCACTCACCCTCACGGCTGGATGCGCCACAGGGGAGCGGCGTACTGCTCCGGTCTGCTGCTGATCAGCAAGTGCCGCAGCGCCTCACGCTGAGTGCCGCTCAAGCTCAGCGCCTCCGTGAGCCGGCGGAACGTGGTGTGGGTGATGCCGCGGCTTCGTGCCTCGGCCTCGAACCGGTCGAGTCGGGGCAGCAAAGCCCCGGCGTCCAGCTCCACCACCGCCTGCTCCTCCAGCCGCAGCGCCTCGTCCCGCTCGCGGTCGATCTCCGAGAAGCCGCACACCCCACGGCTCAGTGCCTCGACTTCGTCCAAGGTGGCCGTGGTCATGAGGGCGCGGGCCAGCTGGTTGCGGCTCAGTGCCTCGTCCGGGTCGACTTCGTGGACCGCCGGGCCCTCGTCGGTGAGGGGGACGGGAGGGCCGGCATCCCGGACCTCGCAGGTGCCGCGCACGCCGCGGGCCGTCGCCGCGAGCATCCCGGCCGCCTCGGAGGGGTGCCACTCCAGGACCGAGCCGACCGGCTCCACATCCTCGGCCGTGAACGTGTGGACGACCGGGCCGAGCAGCCCGCGCAGATCATCCAGAGGCAGTTCCCCGTCCAGGCCGGGCCCTGCGACCAGCAACCGCAAGGGCGCGTTCACCTGGCAGCACGCTGCGAGAGTGAGGGCGTCCGCCAGCGGACTCTGCAGAGTCGGTTCGTCGCCCCGCGCCAGCACGTCGCCGCCCACGTCCAGAAGATCGACCGCCTCCGGCTCCAAGCGGCGGACCAGCTCCTCCAGTTGACGCGTGATCCCCTCGGCCCCGTGCCGCGGGTCGATCAGCGCGAACGTGTGGGGAAGCTCAGCCGCGAGCCGGGGGAGCGTGGAGCTCGCCGGGGCGATCGGCCGGGCCTGCGCCGGCACCCTCCAGACGGTCGAGGTGAGGGGTTCGAGGCCGGTGAAGTTCTCGGGCCCTCGAGGCCCCGGCACCGGGTCGATCAGCAGGCGGTCCCATGCGTACGTGAGGATCACCGCCCGGCGGTCGCCGTCGCCGTACAGGGCGGCGTCAAGCATCGCGGCGGCGACTGCGTCGCCCCCTCCTCCTACTGCGACGATCAACCGCGTCATGGACCCCACACTACGGGCTCGAGCATGGGCAAATCAGCCCATAGCGGCCTGCCGGCGGCGCCGCCAGGGGAGCGAAGCGCTCGCGCGCGCCAAAATCAAGGCCGCCAGGGCGGCTGCTCGAGGCTAGGCTCCCGTGAACATCAGCCTCGGCACTGAGCCGGGGCTTGGGGTGCGGTTGCTCCAGTCGGGGCACCAGGGGGGCGGGCGAATGATGAAAACTTCTGCGGTCGGAAGACGCATCGTCACGGCGGCGGGTGTCGTGTCAGTGCTGGCACTGACCGGCGCGTGCGGCACGGACGGCGGGGACGACGCAGGCGGAGGTGGAACGCCTGCGACTGCCGGGTCCACTGTGTCCGCGGCCGGGAACGGACTCGATCAAAAGAGCCTCGACCGTCTGGCGTTGACCACCCAGGACGTCTCCGGTTACACCGTCAAAACCGTCAGAGGTCAGGGCCGACCGGTGGACCACGACATGCTCACGACCTACCGCGCCGTCACACCGGCCCCTTGCCGGCCCGTCTACGCGGCCGCACAGTTGGGCAGCTTGCACGACTTCACGGCGAAGGTCAGCCAGGACGTCGTGTCCACCTCCGACGATCTCGGACAGCACGCGAGTGTCGGCCTGACGTCCTACACCCTTGCCGACGCCCGCACGGTGATGAGGGAACTGCGCACCGCGCTGCCGAAGTGCGCCACCGCCGAGATGCGCCCGTCCGCCGCCCACCCAGGTGCTGGACTGGGCTACTCCGGTTCCCAGCCCCGGTCTGTTCCCGGTCACGGCGACGAGACACTCGCTTTCGACGCCACCCAGGTCATCGTCAGCGGAGGACCCAGCATCCCCGTCACCGTTCTGGTCGTCCGACAGGACTCCACCATCGCCACGTTCCTGTCCCTCAACCCCATCCAGCCCCCGACCATCCCCCAGGACATCGTCGACGCGCAGCTGAAGAAACTGGCCTGACCTGGCCGGCGGGGGATGACGTGTCCGCGCCGAGCGTTCGAAGCGCGACCGTCGCAGCCTGCAAGGCTCGTGCGAAAAAGCTCCAATTTTGACCTCTTCGTCCCGAAGCAACTTGGGTGGGGGCGGTGCCTTGGGCTGATGTAGCTCTCATCTGCTGCAACGGTCCGCAGACGTCCACGCTTGTCCGCCGCTGTTCGCCAGCGTTGTCACGCAGTCAGACACTCACTGGGGACGCGGACCACCTGTGAGCCGCTGCGTGGGTTCCACGGGAAGCCCGCTGCTTAGGTCAGACGGCTATGCCATCAGCGCACAAGAAACCGTGCTGCCCACGGGTGGCCATGACGCGTACCGTCGTTCGGAACGGGGCGAGCCCGGAGACCAGCGGCCCCGTTGACGAGCGGCCGCCTCGGGTGCCACCGCCGCGTACGAACCAGTGGTTGCCCGGCGAGCGGGCCCGCGGAACTCACGGGGCGGAGGACGTGGTCTGTGTCGGCGCCCGTGAGTCGCCGTCCGTCGACGCCGGGGGCGAGAACGCGAACAGGGCCACCAACGCGGCGACCACCGTCCCCCAGACGCAGATCGCGCCCACGAGATCGCGTGCATGCGGGCCGCCGCCCGTCGCGGCCTGGTCCCTGAGGCGGTATACGGCCACCGCCGCCGCCGTCGCGACCAGAAGGATCAGGACTGCTGTGCCGTCCATTTGCAGTGTCATTGCAGGGCCTTTCGAGGATCGGGGCCTGCCCGCCGGCGTCCGGTGGATTCCGGGCGGGCAGGCGCGACCGATGTGCTGCGTCGTGGCGTCGGATCGTGGGACGTAAGGGGCCGGACAGCCGCCGTGCAAGCTTCCTGACATCCCGTCTTCACGGTCCGGAGGATTCTCAACTGCCGTCAGTGGCCCGTGAGTTCAGGAGCGCCTGACGTATGGGTCAGAGTAGGGATACTCCCGAAGCCTCGTCATGAGCCGTATGTGTACAAACCCGCGGGACGCACCTTGACGTTCTGCACAAGTCGGTCGGCGCGGGTGACCAGTGCGTCAGGTTCCGGTTCGGCGCGGTGCGGCGTGTCCCTGCCCGATGTCCGCCCGCCCCCGGCCACCGCGCCACGCGGTGCCGGGGCTCGGCCTCGCGCTGCGTCGACCGTCAGGCGCGCGTGCTACTGGAGATCTGCCAGGTTGGCATCCCGGATCTCTTGCGGTAGGAGGCGGTATGGATTCGAGTCGGGACAGTACTGCCTCGGCGTCCAGCTTCGCCGCCGGCTGCTCCCTGAGCCACAGCGCCTTGTTGCGCTCGTAGTCGATCTCCGAGAAGCCGCATATTTCGCGGCTGAGGGCCTCGACCTCGTCCAGGGTGGCCGTCGTCATGATCGCGCGGGCCAACTGGCTGCGGCTCAGGGCTTCATCCAGGTCGACTTCGTGGATCGCTGGGCCCTCGTCGGTGAGGGGATGGGAAGCCCCGCGTCCCGGACCTCGCAGGTGCCGCGTACTCCGCGGGCCGTAGCCGCGAGCATTCCGGTGGCCTCGGAGGGGTGCCACTCCAGGACCGAGCCGACCGGTTCCACGCCCTTGGCCGTGAGGGTGTGGACGAGTGGGCCGAGTACGCCGCGCAGGTCGTCGGCTGGCAGTTCCCCGTCCAGGCCCGGTCCCGCGATCAGCAGCCGGATGGACGCGTTCACATGGCCGCATGCCGCCAGTGTGAGGGCGTCCGTGAGCGGGCTCTTCAGTGTCGGCTCGTCGCCTCGTGCCAGCAGGTCACCGCCCACGTTCAGGAGGTCGATCGACTCGGGCTCCAAGTGGCTGATCTGCTCTTCGAGCTGACGCGTGACGCCCTCGGCGCCGTGTCCCGGGTCGATCAGCGCGAACGTGTGCGGGAGCTTCGCCGCGAGTCGGGGAAGCGTGGAGCCTGCCGGGGCGATGGGGCGGGCTTTCGCCGGCACTTTCCAGACGGCCCGCGTGAGGGGGGTGAGGCCGGTGAAGTTCTCCGGTCCTCGGGGCCCGGCACCGGGTCGATCAGCAAGCGGTCCCACCCGTGCTACATCGAAGCGACGCTGCCTCGACTGCGACGGCAGCGGCAGGGAGAGAGTATGGATGGCCTACATGATCGACCGCTATCCCTGCGAGGACTCACCGCGGCTCGGCGCGATGACCTTGCACCCCGTCGCGGAGTCTGTACCCCGGGCCCGGCGCTGGCCTGCTCGGTCGGCGACTGCACCACTCCACGCGGTCGGGTGCCACCCTGAAGGACACGATGGTGCGGGCCGGGCAGTCCTCCGAGAAGGCCGCGTCGCCGCTGGCCTCGACGCCACAGTGCAAAGGCTCGGGCCGAGGCCGCCCAGCAGCGGTTTGGCACGAATGTGGCACGCGGCGAGTGATCATCACCCACAACAACAAGGCCCAGGTCTCTGAACCTGGGCCTAAGCAGTGGAGCGGGTGACGAGAATCGAACTCGCGCTCTCAGCTTGGGAAGCGACGGCGCTTGCGTGGCGGTATGGCTGCTGACCTGGGTGGATTCGTTGTGCTGCGGCAGGAGTGAGGGCCTGGTGGCACCTTTGTTGACCGTGGTTGTCCGCCCTGAAGGGCACGCTATGGGCACGACGCGGTGAGGCGGACGAGCGCCGTGCCTACGCCACGTTCTCCATGCTCAGGGTTCGTCGACGCGTAGGTCGACTGAGGAAAGTCGTTGCGACTGCACATGGATGTCGGTCCCTCGGATGGCGAAGAGGATTCGGCCGCGATCTACGACCGGTTGCTGGTGCGGATCGAGGTCGGGTACCTGGAAGACACCTCGAACTTCGCCGCGCTCGTCCGCTCCGCCGTCAGCCGCCCGGCGCACCGACACGGACCACGGTCGAGCTGCGCTTGAACGACGCGCCGTACCCCCGTCGGGCCCTCGCCGTACCGCCGCCGGACGCCGAAGAGGGCCCTCCTTCCGGGCTCGGCGCCCCGCTCCGTCAAGTCCGGAACAAGCCCTGCGAAGACGGGGCAGAAGCGACGATGATGATCTGCATGTCGGAAGATCTTGAGGTCCTCGCCCTCGTCTGCACCGGGCTGTACGCCGGATACATGCTCGCCTTCCAGTCGGGTGTCATGCCCTCCCTGAGAGAGGTGGACGACGCTTCGTTCACCCTCGTCATGCGGACGGTGAACCGAAGGGTTCCCGGGCCGGTGTTCCTGCTGCTCTTCCTCGGCTCACTGGCCTTCCCCGCCGCCTCGTTCTTCGTGGTGCCGGAGGCGCGCGACGGAAGCGAGACGGCCCTCGTGGGGGCTGCCGCCGGTTGCGCGCTGGTGGGTCATCTGATCACCGCGGGCGGCAACGTCCCCCTGAACAACGCGCTGGAGAATTCCCGTCACCGGGGCGACGAGCGGGCCGCCCGGGGGGCGTTCGAGGGGCGGTGGAACACCCTGCACGGAGTGCGGACCCTGTTCGCCGTCGCCGCCTTCGTCCTCATGGCCGTGGCCCTCGCCCAGTGAACCCCGTGGGGTGTTCCAGACGTACGTGTCCCACCCGCAGATCGAGACGATCGCGTATGCATCTGAGTCTGAGGGCTATGTACCGTCTGCCGCGTGGAGACTTGAATGAAGGTCATGAGCACTCAAGCGCAGAACACCGCACCCATCCTTGTCATAGGCGGCACCGGCAAGACCGGACGACGGGTTGTCGACCGCCTCCAAGCGCTCGGCCGCCCCGCGCGGGTCGGCTCCCGCAGCAGCGAGATCCCCTTCGTCTGGGAGGACGAGAGCACCTGGGAGGCCGCGCTGGACGGGGTCTCCGCCGCCTACGTGACCTACTACCCGGACCTCGCGTTCCCCGGGGCCAAGGAGACCGTGGAGCGGTTAGCCGCCTTCGCTGTCGCGCGGGGTGTCCGCCGCCTGGTGCTGCTGTCCGGCCGGGGCGAGGAGGGCGCCGTCGCCAGTGAGGACGCCCTCAAGGCGTCCGGCTGCGACTGGACCGTCGTCCGGGCCAACTGGTTCAACCAGAACTTCAGCGAGAGTTTCTTCCTCGATCCGGTCCGCTCGGGTGAACTGGCGCTGCCCACCGGGGACGCCGTCGAGCCGTTCGTGGACGCCGACGACATCGCCGACGTCGTGGTCGCCGCACTGACCGACGCCCGTCACGTCGGCAAGACCTACGAACTGTCCGGTCCGCGGCTGCTGAGTTTCCACGACGTGGTCCGGGAGCTGTCGGCGGCCACTGGCCGGACCATCACCTACGTGCCGGTCAGTGCCGACGACTACCGCGCGGCGCTGCGAGAGCTCGGCGAGCCGGAGGAGTTCGCGGACCTCTTCACCCTCATCGTCGACGGCCGCAACGCCAGCGTGGTGCACGGCGTCCGGGAAGCGCTCGGGCGAGAGCCCAAGGACTTCTCGGACTACGCCAAGGAGGCCGCGGCCACCGGGGTCTGGGACGCCTGATCACCGGTGTCCGACAGTGGTGATCCGCCTGAACCGGGCGCCCCGGACGGCGGATCACCGCACTGGCCGTGTATCGCCACAGGCCGATCAAGCCATGCGCCCTCGGCGACGACGCCGGGGGAAGCTCAGAGAAGAGAGGGACGCCATGGACGGGCTGCTGTGGGGAGGCAGGGGCGTGGACACGCTGCCCCGCCATCTTCGCGGATTTGCGCAGACGCACCTCGCGCTGAGACGCGACTCCCGGCGGCTGGTGGCTGCGGCGCCGCTTCTGACCTCCGCCGGTCTTCCCCGGGCCGCGGAATGGTGGCGGCAGCTCAGAGCCATCGTCGACTGGCACCACCGCACCGAGGACCAGATCCTCTGGCCGGGTCTGATCGAGCACGTACCGGAGATCGCGGCCGGGTCCCATCGCATGGTCCAGGACCATGTGGCCCTCGACGACTCGATGCTCCGCGTGACCAGGGCGTTGGAGGGAGGAAACGCCGAGCTGATCGGCTGCCCCGTCGACACCTTCGACACCGTCCTCCACCGGCACCTGCACGAGGAGGAGAAGCTGACCTTCCCGGTCTTCGCCCGCGTACCGGCCGACGTGTTCGCCGCCCTGGAACGCCGTGTTCTCGCGGCGGCGCCCCTCCGCGTCAAGCGGGTCCTGCCCCCGTGGCTGCTTGACGGACTCCCGCAGCCGGACGGGCTGATGCCCGCGCCGGTGCGCCTGATGGGACGCACCCTGCTGCAAGGTGCCTACCGCCGCTCGCTCACCGGAATCCTGGACCCCCGGTGAACGGCCTGCCGCAGGGCCTCCGGGTGGCCGGCGGCCGCACCGGCGGTGCCGCGTCCGCCGCCCGTCGATCCGACCAGGGGAACACCATGCGCCCTTCCCGCGCCATCCCGGCGGCCGCCACGCCACCGGACCCCGTCCTTGTCGCTGCCACCATCGGCACCGGCTTGATGGCTGGCCTCTACCTCGGGTTCGACGTCGGTGTGATGCCCGCCCTCGCGCGGCGGGGGGACGAGAGGTTCGTCGCCGCGATGCGCCGGGCCAATGAAGCCCTGGACGGCAACGCCCCCTTCGGGGCACTCTTCCTGGGTGTGTTCCTGGCCACCGGTGTCGCCGCACGCCGACTCGACCGCGCGGACGGGAGCGCCGCCGCCCGGGAGGCTCGTTCGGCCGCGGTGCTGTACGGCCTCAGCGTCGTGGTGACGATCTGCGTCAACCTGCCCCTGAACCGCAGGCTGCGCGACGCCTCGGGCACGTCAGCGGCCGACCTGGCGGCGGCGAGAGCCGCCTACGAGCGACCCTGGCGCAGGGCCAACGCGGTCCGTACGGTCGCGTGCCTGGCCGCCCTCGCCCTGCTGGGAGACGCGGCCCGGCGGCGGACGATCACCCGGGCGCGTTGACACACGAGAACCATCGTGGGTCCGGTCCTCTCGATAGGCCGGACTCACGGTCGCGCCTCCTCCCGGGAGGGGAACGGCCGGGGCCGAGGCGCGCGCCGCGAGAAACGACAGCGAAACGGTGCGAGGTGACGGTTGTGGATACGCTCAGCGGCCTGCTGGGGAGCCCCAAGGCGCGGGGTGCCTTCCTCCTGAAATCGGTGTTCAACCCCCCGTGGGGACTGCGCATCGAGGACCGCGCGCCCCTGTCGCTGGTCACTATGATGCACGGCTCGGCGTGGGTGCTCCGCGAGGGCTGCGACCCGGTGCGGCTGGCGGCGGGGGACGTGGCGGTCCTGCGCGGCCCCGAACCGTACACGCTCGTCGACGACCCGGCGACACGCCCGGGCATCACCGTCGACCCCGAGCAGCGCTGCCACACCATTGACGGGGAGGACGTCACCGAAGCGATGTCCCTGGGCGTACGCACCTGGGGGGAGCCACACCGCACGGGGTCGGCCGTGATGCTCAGCGGCACCTATCAGGCGCCCAACGAGGTCGGGCGCAGGCTGCTCGCCGGCCTGCCGGCCCTGCTGGTCCAGCCCGCTTCCGCCGCGCGGGCCCCGCTGATCGGCATGCTGGCCGCCGAGGTGGACAAGGAGGACATCGGCCAGGAGGTGGTCCTCGACCGGCTGCTCGACCTGCTGCTCATCAACGTCCTCCGCTCCTGGCTCATGGAGCCGGGCACCGGCGCGCCGCTCTGGTTCCGGGCCCAGAGCGACCCGGTGGTGGGGCGGGCTCTGCGGCTGCTGCACGAGCGGCCCAGCGAGCCGTGGACGGTCGCATCGCTCGCCTCCTCCGTCGGGACCTCCCGGGCGGTGCTGGCACGTCACTTCACAGAGCTCGTCGGTGAGCCACCGATGTCCTATCTCACCGGGTGGCGGCTGACGCTCGCCTCCGAGCTGCTGCGAGACCCCGAGCTGTCCGTCGCCGGTATCGCCCAGCGGGTGGGGTACTCGGGCCCGTTCGCCCTGAGCGCCGCGTTCAAGCGGGAACGCGGCGTCAGCCCGCAGGAGTTCCGCCGGGGCAAGCGGGCCGGCGAGGCCATGGCCACCGGCTCCGACGACCGGACGGTCATCCTCAGACGCTGACCTGCGGCCCGGCGCACCGCGCCGGAACCGTCGGGGGAGTCCGGGCGGGCACCGCCACGGCGGTGAGCAGCAGTCCCCTGTCCACGCACCAGCGGCCCATGTAGCGCGCCGCGACGCCGCCGTGTCCCGGCGCCCCGGCGCCGGGCCCGGTCGCCTGGCCGTTCTCCGACCGTCGCCGCACCGGAGGCGGCGGCGTGCGGTCGGGGTGGACCTCGGCGGTCAGCAGACCTCCGGCGGTAAACGTGACCTCGATGGCGGCCGTGCCGATCCACCGGCGGGTGGCCGGGTGCCACGCCTTGTAGACGGATTCCTTGGCGCTGAACAGCAGCCGGTCCCAGGGCAGACGGGGATGCTTCCCGGTGAGCCGGGCCACCATCCGCCGCTCGCGCTGCGAGGCGACCAGCCCCAGGACACCGGGCGGCAGCGGGAGGGCGGGTTCGGCGTCCACGCCCAGCGCCCCCCAGGCGTCGGCGCGCGCCGCCACCGCGCCCCGGTACCCCGCGCAGTGGGTGACGCTGCCGACGAACCCCGTCGGCCACGCCGGAGCGCCGTCCGCCGTGCGCAGCAGCGGGCCGGGCGGTGCGCCGAGGGCGTCCAGGCAGCGGTGGGCACAGGTGCGTGCGGCGGCGAACTGCCGGACGACCCGCTCCGGACGGCCCCGGACCAGGGCGAGTTCCCGGGGGTCCGCAGGCCGGAGGAGTGTGTCGTCGAACGCCTCCGCCCAGGCGACCCCCACAGGCACCAGCCGCTCGATCACGGCACGTCCGTCCGTACGGCGAACGGCACGACGCCTCGCTCGCGGAGCGGCGCGTCGGCCCGTACGGGAAGGGGGGTGAGGCCCGGCGTACGGGGCGCCACGACCCCCGTACGGATCCGCACCGGGCCCTCCTCGTCACCCGGCGCTGGGACGGCCCCGGCGGTGCACCGGACGGTGTCCCGGACAGTGCACGGGCCGGGGAGGACCCTGCTCACAGGGTGCCCGTCTCCTCGGCGCCCCAGGTGGTGCGGGCCCGCTCCACGGCCCGTTCGGCGATCCGGGCGACGGCCTCGGCCACGGCCTCCGGGTGCTCCAGAGGCAGGACGTGCCCGGCACGCGGGATCGACGTGAACACGGCGTCCGGGAGGGCCGACGCCAGCTCCCGGCCCAGTTCGGGCCGGATGACCCGGTCGGCCTCGCCCGCCAGGACCGCGGCGGGCAGCCGCGCGTCGGCGAGAGCGGCCCGCAGGTCCATGCCCCGGGAGGAGCGGAAGCAAGCCGCCCGCACCTCCGGCGCGGTCGCGGCGAACAACTGCCGATTGACCTCGCGCAGCCGGGGGGCCAGCGCCGCGCCCGTCATCTGCCGCAGCAGGGCCCGGCCCACAGTGGGGCGGCGCAGGGCCCAGGAGAAGAGCAGCGCCTCCATCATCCGCGCTTCGTTCTCGGGGGTGTCCTGGTCGTGCGCCGCCGAGGCGACCAGGACCAGACCCACCGGGCGGGCATCGGGCTCGGGCGCGGCCGCCAGGGCGAGCGCCGCGAATCCGCCGCCGGAGTGGCCGACGACGAGCGGCGCGCCTCCCGCGTACCGGACGACCGCCGCAAGGTCAGCGCTCATCGCGGCTGCGGTCACCCCGTGGGCGCCCACCGTGGAGGCGCCGTGGCCCCGCAGGTCATAGGCGACCACCGGGAAGCCGCGCCGCAGCAGCCGGTCGGTCACCGGGCTCCAGATCCGGCGGCTACCGCCCCAGCCGTGGGCGAGCACCACCGGGGGCCGGTCCTCGTCGCCCCGCTCGAGCGGGTCCAGGACGGAGACCGCCAGCCGGGCCCCGTCCTCGGTACCGAGGTACGTCTCACCGGGGGCGGGCGCGGTCACCGGGAGACCTCGGGGAGCGGGGCGGCGGAAGCAGCCGGGATCGGCGCGGCGGGCAGCAGGCGACCGAGCCGGCCGAACGCCGCCCGGGTGGCGCGGGTGTGCTGCGCGCCGATGTCCACGAGCCGGGCCAGGACGGCGAGTCCGCCGTGCGGCCGGGCCCGGAAACGCATCGCCAGCCGAGTGCCGCCGTCGTCCAGCGGGGCGAGGGTGAACTCCGCCGTGCCGCGGAAGGCCCCCTCCACGTACTCGAGGGCGAGACGCCTGCCCGGCTCCACGGCGGTCGTGCGCGCGGTGAACCGGATCTTCTTGCCGCCCTTGTCCACGCCCTTGGTGTGAACGGTGACCCGGGTGAGCGCGCCCACCCGGTCCGGGGCGCCGTTCACCGGCTCGAACGTGTTGTCCGGCACCCACCACCGGGCGGCGCCTGCGAGTTCCCCCACGAGGGACTCCCAGACCGTGTCCTGGCCGGCGGCGAGCAACGTCTCGTCGACGAGGTCATAGGTCTTCAACTGCACTCCTCCTCACGGAATCGACGGGGCCGGGCCGTTCTCGTGGAGCGGCCCGGGGCCGCGGTGGGTCAGTCGAAGAAACCCTGGCCGGGGGTGAGGACGTTGCCGGGGTCGAAGCGCCGCTTCGCCTCGCTCAGCGCCCGGTACGCCGGGCCGAAATGGCGGCGCCAGTCGGCGTTGGTCAGCCCGGGCACCGCGCCGACGAGGTACCGCTTGCCGCCCATCTCCACCGCCCGGTCGTACAGCCAGCGGTTCTGCTGCACCATGCGGGAGATGTCGTCGGCCCCGGTTCCGGGGTGCGGGAAGCGCAGCAGGTCGAAGAGGTAGCCCACCCGCTCCGTCGGCTGCACGGCCATGGGGGCGGTGACGTTGGAGGTGAGGTAGGGGTAGCTGAGCAGCGCCCCCGCGCCCAGCCCGTCCGGCGTCAGCTCGGCCTCCGCCAGGCGCAGGAAGCGCGCGGCCGAGGAACGCGGCAGGAAAAGGCTCAGCCAGGGCTTGGGCTGGTACCAGTGGCCGGCGTCCTTCAGGTACGCCTCGAAGCCGTCCACGCGGAAGAGGTAGTCGCGCAGCGCGAAGTCATCGATGTGCGCGTCGGCGCGTACGTCCCGCAGTCCCCGCAGCAACTGGGCGCGGTCCGGGACCTGGCCGCCGGAGTACGTGGCGACCGCCTCGATCTTGTAGCGCCAGCCCGAGTCGTCCGGGCGCCGGACCATCTCGCCGCCCTGCATCTGGAAGCGGTGGTCCGCCAGCAGGATCTCGGAGTCCTCCATGAAGGAGGCGACATCGTTGTAGAACAGGCTGAAGACGGTGGCCCGTTCGGCGGCGCGCACGGTCCGCAGGGTCACCTGGACGATGACGCCGACCTGTCCGCCGCCCGCCAGCGCGGTGCGGAACAGCTCGGGCCGACGGCTCGGCGAGGTGGTGACCACCTCGCCGGTGCCGGTCACCACCACCATCGACCGCACGTTGTCTGCGACCAGGCCCTCGGTGCCCATGGTCAGGCCGATGCCGCCGACGCTGATGGTGCCGCCGACGGAGAGCCGCAGGTAGTCGGGCAGGGCGGGCAGCGTACGGCCCCGGGGGAGCAGGTGGTCGGTGATCTCCGCCCAGGTCGCGCCCGTCTCCACGGTGACGGAGTCGGAGCCGGTGGACAGGATGCGCGCCATGCCCCGGGCGTTCACCGAGATGCCCCCGGAGACGGCGGCCTGACCGTAGCAGGAGTGGGACTCCAGGTCCCCGCCGGTGCCACCGCGGCCGTTGACGGCGAGCTTGAGCCCGTTCGTCCTGGCGTAGCCGATCATCTTGGCGATGTCCTGGACCGATCCGGGGGTGAGCACCGCCCACGGCACCGTGCCGGTCACGAGGCGGCCGAAGTCGTGGGCGTAGGAGTCGAACTGGGAGGTGTCGGTGGTGAGGGTGCCGTCGAGGTCGGGGACGGGCACGACTTGGTCGCCGGGACGGCGGGCGCTGTCGGCGGCCCATGCCCAGCTCCCGGTGGTGGCGTTCCAGCCGATCACAGTGGCGGCGGCTCCCACTGTGCCGAGGACCGCTCTGCGGGAGGGAGTGTGCAGGTTCATCGGGGAAACTCCGTGTCTCGTCGGTCGCGGGTACGTGGTCGTCAGGACGCGGCGGGCACGGGGGCGCGCAAGTCCTCCGTGGTGCTCAGAACGTGTTCGGCGGGGTCGAAGCGCCTGGCGGCCCGGCGGAAGCGCCAGGTGTACGTGGGCCAGATGGACGGGTTGCGCCCGTGCTCGTCGAGGTACCAGCTCCGGCAGTTGCCCGCGTTCCACACGGTGCCGCTGAGCCGTCGTTCGAGCTGTTCGTTGTAGGTCCGCTGGGCATCGGGGAGCACTTCCACGCTGGCCAGCCCGCGGCGGTCCATCGTCCGCAGGGCGTCGAGCAGATAGGTGATCTGCGCCTCGATCATGATCACCTGGGAGGAGTGTCCCAGGGTCGTGTTGGGCCCGAGCAGCATGAAGAGGTTGGGGAAGCCGGTCACGCAGGTCCCGCGGTGGGCGTTCATGCCCTCGCTCCACGCCTCCTTGAGGCTGACGCCGTCGCGCCCGAAGAGCCTTTCCGCGATCGGGCGCCGTACGGCCTCGAAGCCCGTCCCGAGGATGATCGTGTCCACCGGCCGTTCCCGGCCGTCGGCGGTGACCACGGCGTCGGCCGTGACCTTGGCGATGCCGTCGGTGACCAGTTCCACGTTGGGCTGCTGGATCGCCGGGTAGTACGTGTTGGAGAAGAGCAGGCGCTTGCAGGCCATGATGTAGTCGGGCGTGAGCGCCGCCCGCAGCCGCTCGTCCGGCACGCTCTTCTTGAGGTGGTCGGAGGCCATCTTCTGCATCTTCGCGGCGAGCGCGGGGCGCGCCATGACGAAGGCGAGGATCTCCCGGCCCCACATGTTGAAGTTCCGCCGGAAGCGCTGATAGCCGGGCACGGACGTCAGCAGGCGGGTCTGCAGGGCGCTGTTGACCTTGTCGTTCTTGGGCCCGATCCAGGGCGGGGTGCGCTGGTAGAGGTCCAGGTGGCCGACCTCCTGCTGGATGGCGGGCACGAACTGGATGGCGGAGGCGCCGGTGCCGATCACGGCGACCCGGCGGCCGGTGAGGTCCAGGTCGTGGCGCCAGCGCGCGGAGTGGAAGACCTCGCCCTCGAAGCCGGCCAGGCCAGGGATGTCGGGGATGGCCGGCTCGCTGAGGTAGCCGGTGCCGGTGACCAGCACCTGGGCCGTGTAGTTCCCGCCGGTCGTGGTCAGCAGCCAGCGCTTGTGCAGGTCGTCCCAGCGCGCCTCGGTGAGTTCGTGCCGGAAGCGGATGCGGGAGCGCACGCCGAACTGGTCGGCACAGTCGCGCAGGTAGTCGAACAGCTCGCGCTGCTTGCCGAAGGTGCTCTTCCAGTGGGGGTTCGGCGCGAAGGAGAAGGAGTACAGGTGCGACATCACGTCGCAGGCGCAGCCGGGGTAGGTGTTGTCCCGCCAGGTGCCGCCGACCTCGTCGGCCCGCTCGAAGACGAGAAAGTTCTCGATGCCCTGCCGCTGGAGCCGGATCGCGGTCCCGAGTCCCGAGAAGCCGCTGCCGATCACCGCCACTCGCAAGTCGCGTGCGGGGTCCATGGGTGCCTCTGCCACGCCCCTCACCCCTTGCGGGCCAGCGTGAGCCGGAAGTTGTTGAAGAAGCGGTCCTCCAGTGTGTACGCGAAGATGTCCAGGTAGCGCTCGAAGCGGGCGACCACCTCCTCGCTCTCCAGCGCGACCGCCTCGTCGCGCCGCTCGGCGAGCCGGGCCAGCCAGGCGCGGCAGGCGCGGGCGAACGCCTCGCGCTCGTTGACCAGCTCCACGACCTCGAACAGGCCCTCGGTCGCCGCCGCCAGCTCGTGCAGGTGCGGGATGTGCATCCCGGTGAACTCGGAGCGTTGGAGGAACTTCAGGTCCGCCAGGATCTTCCGCCCGATGGGTTGGGCCTCGGCGGTCATCGTGTGCAGGACGAACCGGCCGTCCGGGACCAGCGCCTCGTGCACCTGCTGGAAGAAGAAGCGGTAGCGCTTGGTCCGCTCCTTCGGGGGGAGGCTGGAGGGGACGAAGTGCTCCAGGGCGTTGACGCAGAACGCGGCGTCGTAGGCGCCGGGGGCGCGGTGCTCCGACCAGCTCTCGACCCGGGTGGTGATGGCCGGGTTGCCGAGTCCCGCCACATAGGTGGCCTGGGTACGGCTCAGGGTGAGGCCCACGGCCTCCCGTACGCCGTGCTTCGTGGTGAGGCGGTGGGCGAGGGTGCCCCAGCCGCATCCGATGTCGAGCACGCGGTTGCGTCCAGCCGCCCGCGCCAGATCGGCGAACACGTCGAGCTTGCGTTCCTGCGCCACGTCCAGAGCCTCGACCAGGCCCTCGCCCTGCTCCCAGTAGCCCCCGCTGTACATCATGCTGGGGCCCAGCAGCAGACGGTAGAACTCGTTTTCCACCTCGTAGTGGTGGCGGACCGCGTCCACCTCCGGCTCCCCGGTGTGGGAGGCAATGGTCGCCATCCTCGCCCTCTCTTCGCAGCTTCGGCCGTCGAGGCGCTCTCGCGCCGTCCGGCCGCCTGAACCGTGCTGGGGGTGAGCCAAGCGAATCAGCGCAATCCGACCGCAACACCACGGTGTGACCGCCCTGTTGCGGCTGGATTGCGAGGAGCGGCTTCCATGCGGACAGGACCGTCCGTCGCGTTCAGAGAGGAACAACCATGGCACTGCCGACCGTCGAGGAACTCGCGCAGCAGCTCGCCGCAGTCTCGGGGGCCACCGAGGTGACCCCCGACGCGCCGATCCAGCACATCGCGGATGTGGACTCGCTGGACCTGATGGAGTGGCTCTACAACTTCCAGAACGAGCACCCCGACATCCCCGCCGACGAGTCGCTCTTCGCGGACCTGGACGACACCACCACCATGCAGGACGTGCACAAGAAGCTGATGGAGCTCGTTCCTCAGCCGGCCGAGCGCTGACAGTACGTCACATGAGTGGATTCGACATTTCGGGGTGGGGCAAGGCCGTGCCCGAACGCGTCATCACCAGCGCCGAACTGGCGGACCGCTTCGGGGTCGACGAGCACTGGGTCGTCAGCCGCTGCGGCATCCGCGAGCGGCGGGCGGTCGACCCCGGCCAGACCACCGCCTCGCTGGCTGTCGAGGCGGGCCGCGCGGCGCTGGAGAAGGCCGGTCTGACCGGTGCCGACATAGCCCATCTGATCGTGGCCACAGCCACACCCGAGCAGCCCTCGCCCGCGACCTCCGCCTTCGTCCACCACGAGCTGGGCATCGGCGGCGGGGCCATGGACGTCAACTCCGAGTGCGCGGGCTTCGTGTACGGCCTGGTCGCGGCCATGGGCATCCTGCGCATGGACCGCCGGCCGATCCTGCTGATCGGCTCGGACACGCACACGCTGACCGCCAACCCGGCCGACCGCGATCTGTCCATTCTGGTGGGGGACGGAGCGGCCGCGGTGGTGCTCGTGCCGGGACCGGGGGACCCGGTACTGGCGTGGAACCTGGGCGCGGACGGCTCCTGCGCCGACGCACTGAAGGTGCCGGCCGGCGGCAGCCGGATGCCCACCACTCCGGAGACGGTCGCGCAGGGGCTCCACTACGCGCAGATCAAGGGCAACGAGATCTACTTGAACGCGGTCCGCTTCACGGTCCGCACGGTGCGGGAGACCCTGGAGAGCGCCAAGGTCACGCCCGCCGAGGTGGACCACGTCGTCCCGCACCAGGCGAACATCCGCATCATCAACTCCGTACTCCAGCACACCGGATTGCGGCCGGAGGCCCTGGTGACCAACTTGGAGCGGTACGGCAACACCGCCTCGGCCTCCATCCCGCTGGCCCTCGCCGAGGCGCTGGACGCCGGGCGGATCCGCCCCGGGGAACTCGTGCTGTTCGCGGGGTTCGGCGCGGGGATGACCTGGGGTTCGGTGCTGATGCGTTGGGGAGGTGCCGCGTGAGCGTACAAGGAGCCGGGCAGCGCCCCGCCGCGCCGGTGGCGTTGGTCACCGGCGCTTCCGGCGGGCTCGGGCAGGCGCTCGCGGTGGAGCTGGACGCGCTGGGCTGCCGAGTGGCCGTGCACTACCGCAGCGCGGCCTCACAGGCCGAGGCCGTGCGCGCGAAGCTGACGCACGACTCCGTGGTCGTCGGCGCGGACGTGGGGTCCTGGGAGGAGGTCAAGGAGCTGTACGGCCGCGTCGAGGAGGCCCTCGGGCCGATCGACGTCGTGGTCAACAACGGGGCGATCCGCCGGGACGCCCTCATGGCGATGCAGTCCCCGGACGACTGGCACGAGGTCATCCGGACCAACCTGCTGGGCACGTTCCACACCTGCCGGGTCGCGCTGCCGCACATGCTGCGCCGGCGCTGGGGCCGGATCGTCAACGTCGTCTCGCCCTCGGGCCTGATCGCCACCGCGGGGCAGACGGCGTACTCCGCGTCCAAGGCCGGGGTCATCGGTATGACCCGGACGCTGGCCGCCGAGTGCGGGCGACGCGGGGTGACAGTGAACGCTCTCTCGCCGGGGTTCATGATCACGGGTATGACCCAGGACCTCCCGGAGCGGGTCGTGGAGGACATGGCCAGCAAGGCGCCGGTGCCGCGGTTCGTCACGGTGGAGGAGGTCGCCCGCAGTGTGTCGCTCTTCCTCGACCAGGACTGCATGACGGGTCAGGTGGTCAGCATCGACAGCGGCGTCTCCGTCATGTGAGGCGGGCCCGCGGTGACGAGTCCGGGAGGGGCACGAGGGTGTGCCCCTCCCGGACGCCGTGGGTGCCGCGCAGGGGTGCGGTCGCGCGGTGTCACCTGCCGAATTGCCTGCCGGCACCGTCGGCCCGCGTGGGGCGCCGGAGGGCACGTGGCCGGCCCTGGGAGGAAGAGGGCCGGAAGCAGGGGAGTCCGGGAGGAGTGCGTGTGTCCGCAGGCGGCCGGGGAGCAGGGGCCGCGGGCGGGAGCCGAGACCGGCGCCCGCAGTCCCGCGGCTCCCCGGTGTCAGTTCAGTGGATGTGACGACACCGTCCGGTGCGGTGATCGGGCGGGCACAGTACAGGGACTGGCACTGGCCAGCAGACCCAGATACGCGGCTTCGCTCTCGGGGCTCGGGTCGATACCGAGCTCTTCGGCGAGCACCGTGCGCAAGTGCTGGTATATCCGCAGCGCTTCGGCCCTGTTGCCTGCCAGACGATGCGCGGTCATCTGACACCGGTAGGCGCTCTCACGGAACGGCGCCTGGCGCACCGCCTCCTCCGCGTAGCGCAGGGCGTGGTGCGTGTCGCCCAGCGCGGCGGAGGAGCTGCTGGCCGTCTCCAGTGCGGAGACGCGCACCTCCCTCAGGCGGGCGCGGACCGAGTCGACCCACTCGCCCTCGTGGGAGGCGAGGAAGGGGCCCCGCAGCAGGGACACGGACGTGGTGGCGAGCCGCTGCGCGGTGCTGTGGTCGCCGTCGCGGTACGCCGCCGCCGCGCTGATGGCGGCGCTCTCGCCGCGCTCCACGTCCACTTGGGCGCCCTCCGGAAGCTGCAGCAGATAGCGCCCCCCGCGGGCGATCAGTTGCGGCTCGGACGTGGGCGACTCCGTGGCCAGGAAGGCCCGCAGACGGCTGACGACGCTGCGGAGGGCCGAGGCCCAGGTGCTCGGCGGGCCGTCCGGCCAGATGGCGTCGGCGAGCTGCTCCCGGGAGGTGCCGGTGGGACGCTCGACGCAGAGCCGGGCGAGCGCGATCTGAGCCTGGTGGCTGGCGAGAACCCGTGGGGCCTCTCTGTCGTGTTCGATGGACACAAGGCCGACAAGTCTGATGAGCACGGCTTTTACTCCCCCGTGAGGTTGACGACTTCCTCGCCGGCTGGCCGACGGAAGCCGACTTGCTGAGCGTGCTGCGTGCGGTGTCGTGCGTGCGTACAGGGTCCTGGGCCGAGCCCGCACGCCCCAGTGGCGGACTGTGGACGCGCGTAGAGGCGCGAGTCGGAATGAAGGATGCTTGTCAAATCTTCCCCAGGTCTGAGTAAACAGCATTCTCATTCGAAACAAGTATCTGTCAAAGCTAGATTTGCGAAAGCTAATGCGTCGCGAATTGGATGGGCCATTATGCGCCAATCTCCTGTCGCCTACTTGATCTTGCTCCCGTGTTGCGCCCCGATTGCGTGGCGGAAGTTGAATTCGAGGCACGCCAGATCCGCTGCGCCGGTGCGCAATGGACGCCATAAAGGGGAGGACGGCCGATGGCTTCCGCAGGGTGGGGGAGACTCGCAGACAAGCTCGACGTGACCCGGCGGCGCGTGGCCGCGCTGGAGTGGGACGCCGAGCGCCGCAACAGCTTCGTCCCCTACACGACCGAGCGCGGCACGGCCTACGTCGACCTGGACGGCCGGCGCCTGCTGATGATGTCCGGCTACAGCTACCTCGGCCTCTCCGGGGACGAGCGCGTGGTGTCCGCGGCCCAGCGCGCCGCGGCCCGCTACGGCACCGGCAACCACGGGGTGCGCGCGCTGGCGGGCTCCATCCCGCTCCACGAGGAGCTGGAGGCCGAGGTGGCCGAGATCGCCGGGCGGGAGCGGGCCATCGTCTTCGGCTCCGGCTACGCCGCCAACGTCGGGACGATCGGCGCCCTCGTGGCCCCGGGCGACACCGTTTTCGTCGACAAGTACGCCCACGCCAGCATCGTGGACGGCTGCAAGCTCAGCGGCGCCACGGTGGTCCGCTTCCGGCACAACGACACCGAGCACCTCGCGCGGCGCCTGGAGGCCGCCGCGCCCGGCGGGGTCCGGCTGGTGATCGTCGACAGCGTCTACTCGATGGACGGCGACATCGCCCCGCTGCCCCGGCTGCGCGAGGTGTGCGATGCCCATGAGGCGCTACTGATGGCCGACGAAGCCCACGCTCTCGGCGTGATCGGCCCCACCGGCCTGGGGATCGAGGAGCACTTCGGCAACGAGGTGCGGGTGGACGTCAAACTCGGCACCCTCTCCAAGGCCATCCCCTCCGTGGGGGGTTGGGTCGCCGGGTCCACCGAACTCATCGGCCACCTGCGCTACGCCGCCCGGCCGTTCCTCTTCTCCGCCGCGCTCGCCCCCGCGTCGGCCGCCGCCGCCCTGGAGGCACTGCGGGTGCTGCGCGCCGAGCCCGAACTCGTTGCCCGCGTCCAGCGCCACGGCGCGCGCTTCCGGGAGCTGGTGACGGCGGGCGGGATGCGCACCGGCGGCAGCGAGACCGCGGTCGTCCCGCTCATCGTCGGCGGCGACGAGGCCGCCTACGACCTGGCGACCGCCGCCCGCCGGCTGGGCGTCATCGGCCTGCCAGTGGTCACCCCCGCCGTTCCCCGCGACCTGGCGCGGCTGCGCATCGCCGTCACCGCCCGGCACACGGACACGGACATCGACCTCGCGGCCGAGGCCTTCCTCAAGGCCGCCGGGGAGTGCGGTCTGCTGACCGCCTGACCGCCTGACCGCCTGACCGGAGCCGACGAGCCCTGACGGACCCGGCGGGCGACCGCGCCGTATCCGGGAGAGAAGCCGGGCTCGGGGAGAAGGCCCGTCTTCCGTTCCTTTCGTCCGGCAGGGCGGCGAGGAAACAGGCCGTGCTTGCTCTGGCCGGCCCGAGGCCGCCGGAGCGGGAAGGAGAGAACAGACCATGCGTACTCCGGCGGGACGTCCCGCCCGATCGGCCGTGGCCATCAGCGGAATGGGCGTCGTCACCCCGGCCGGCTGCACGACCGAGGAGCTGTGGACGGCCGTCCTGGCCGGCCGTTCCCTCGCCGCCGACCTCACGCACTTCGACACCGCGCACCACCGCATCCGCGTCGGCTGCCGGGTACGCGGTCTCACCGACGGAGCCCGGGACCACCCCTGGCAGCAGGTGCTGGCGAGCAAGGCCGCCCAGCGGCTCGACCCTTTCGCCCGGTACGGGCTCGCCGCCGCCCTGGCCGCGCACGCCGACGCCGGGGCTCCGCAGGCTCCCGGCGCCCGCTGTGCCATCGTGGTCGGCAACGCCGTCGGCGGGCGCACCACCAGCGACGTCGAGTCCGTCAACTACGCGGCCCGCGGCCCAAAGGGCGTCCGTCCGATGATGCCGCTGATGACGATGCCGAACGCCGCCGCCGCGCAGATCGCTCTCCAACTGGGCTGGCACGGACCGGCCCTGACAGTGAGCACCACGTGCGCCAGCGGGGCCGACGCCATCGGCCTGGGCGCCGCGATGCTGCGGGACCACCGCGCGGACCTCGTGATCGCCGGGGGCTGCGAGGCGACCCTCACCCCGATCACCCTCGCAGGTTTCGGCAACCTCAACGCCGCCTCCACCCGCAGCGACGCCGCGACCGCGTGCCGCCCCTTCGACGAGAGCCGGGACGGCTTCGTCATGGGGGAGGGAGCGGCCTTCGTGGTCCTGGAGCGGGCGGAGGACGCCCGGGCTCGCGGCGCCCGTGTCCACGGCCACGTCGCCGGTTACTCAGCCACCTCCGACGCCCACCACCTGTCCGCCCCGAACCCCGGCGGCGCCATCGCCGCCGACGCCATGACCGGCGCCCTGACCGACGCTGGGCTGACGCCCGCCGACATCGCCCACGTCAATGCCCACGGCACGGCCACCGTGCACAACGACCGCGCCGAGGCGGCGGCGCTGGCCAAGGTATTCGGGCCGTACGGGCCGCCGGTGACGGCGAGCAAGGGCGTCCTCGGCCACCTCATCGGAGCGGCCGGCGCGGTCGAACTCGTGGTCTCCGTCCTGTCGATGAACGCGGGCACGGTGCCGCCCACCGCCAACCACACACGAGCGGAACCCGAGATGGAGATCGACGTGGTCCACGGAAGCCCGCGGCCCGTCACCCCCGGCCCGGTGCTGTCCAACTCCTTCGGATTCGGCGGCCACAACAGCAGCCTGGTGGTGACCCCCGCATGACCCTCCCCGGACCCCTTCTCGCCCCCGCCGCCCCGCCGTTCGACCCCGCGGCGGCCCGTCACTACCGCACCGTGACCCGCGAGGCCCTCGGCCGGGGAACACCCGCCCGCCCCGACGCCGGCCCCCTGACGGCCTTCGTCCTCACCCACCCGCTGGCCGAACGCACCGTCGACGCGCTGGCCGCCGGGCACGGACCGTACTCCCTGGTCCACCTCGCGCAGGAGATCGTCCTGCACGCGCCGCTCCGGCCGGGGACAGAGGTCGGCGCCCGCGCCGAGGTGCTCGCGGCGCGCACCGAACCCAAGGGATCCCGCCTCGCCCTGCGTACCCGCCTCACCGACCGGACGGACGGGACCGCGCTCGCCGACCTGACGGCCCACATCCTGCTGGCGGGCATCCGGACCGGCGAGCCGCACGGCACCCTGACCCCGGCGGCCGCGCCGCGCCAGGATGTGCAGGCCACCCCGGTGAGCCGCCCCGTCACGATCGACCGGGAGTGGATCGCCCGCTACGGCGAGGCTGCCGGGGACCTCAACCCCGTCCACCTCGATCCAACGGCCGCCCGGGCAGCGGGATTCCCCGACGCCATCGCCCACGGGATGGCGCTGGTCTCCATGGCGGTCGAGGAGATCGCCGACCGGTACGCCGACGGGCACGCCGACCGGATCCGAGCGCTCGGCGTCCGCTTCGCCCGCCCGGTGCTCCCCGGCACCGAGACGGTGCTGGAACTCACCCCACCGGCTTCCGGCGACACCGTCCTGTTCACCGTCCGCTCCCAGGGCGCCGCCGCCGTCAAGGGCGGCTGGGCCCGCCTGGGACCCGAAGAGGGGGAGTACCGATGAGCGGCCGTCACGGCGAGACGGCGCAGGCAGTCCTGCGCTGGGCCGAGAAGACCCCCGACGCGCCGGCCCTCTGGTGGAACGGCACCGCCACCACCTACCGCGAGTTGGCCGAGGAGACCGCCGCCGCCCGCGCCCGGCTGGAGGAACACGTCCCCGCGAGCGCACCCCTCGCGGTCCTCGACGCCAAGTCGCCCCGGACGGTAGCCACCGTTCTGGCCTGCCTCGCCTCGGGCCGCCCCGTCCTGCTGCCCTCGCGCTCGCTGCCGCCGGATCACCTCGCCGCGGTGACCGCGGAAGCGGGCTGCCGGTACACCCTGGCCGGGGACACCGTCACGGCCCTGGCCTCGCAGCCCGGGGACGACCGGAGGCAGGCCGTCCCGCCGGGCACCGGCTTCATCCTGACCACCTCCGGCTCCACCGGAACGCCCAAGGCCGTGCCCCTGCCCCACGACGGGGTGGACGCCTTCACCCACTGGGCCGCCGGCGCCTTCGGCATCGGACCCGGCACGCCCGTCCTCAACTACGCCCCGCTCAACTTCGACCTGTGCCTGCTCGATGTGTGGACCACCCTCGCCCACGGAGGCCAGGTGGTGCTGGTGGACCCGGCGGTCGCGGTCAGAGGCCCCCGCCTGCTCGGCCTGCTGCGCACCCATCGGATCGAGGTGGTCCAAGCGGTGCCGCTCTTCTACGCGCTGGTCTCCGCCGCCGCCCTGGCCGATGGCGGCGCCCCGGTGGAGACGATCCGCCACGCGGTCTTCACCGGGGACGTGATGCCCGAGCAGACCCTCGCCGACCTCGTGGCTCTCGCCCCCGGCGCGCGGCTCCACAACATCTACGGCTGCACCGAGACCAACGACAGCCTGATCCACGAGATCGACCGGAGGCGTCCGCTGCCCTCCCCGGTGCCGCTGGGCAGCCCGCTCCCCGGCGTACGCATCCGGCTCCGGGACTCCGAGGGCCGGATCGTCACCGGCCCCGGGCGGGGTGAACTGGAGGTCTCCACGCCCTTCCAGAGCACGGGCTACCCGGACCGGCGGCGCACGGAGCAGAAGTTCACCGCCGACGGCGAACGGACGCGCTGGTTCCGCACCGGCGATCTGGTCGAGGCCGACGCCGACGGCGTCCTGCGGCTCGTCGGACGCCTGGACCACCAGGTGAAGATCCGGGGAGTCGCTGTGAACACCGCCGAGGTCGAGCTCGTGATGCTCGACCACCCCGACGTGCTGGAAGCCGGGGTGACCACGCAGCCCGACCCGGTCGAGGGCCGCCGCCTGGTCGCCGTGGTCCGGCTGGAGCGCGACTCCACCGCCACCAGCCTCGACCTCAAGCGGCACTGCACCGCCCGGCTCCCGCGCGGTTCCGTGCCGGGCACTGTCGTCCCCGTACGCGAGCCCCTGCCCCGTACCGGCACCGGAAAGGTGGACCGCCGGGCACTGGCCGGGGTGAGCCCCGCCGCGCCCGCCGGTACGCGGTCCTGACGGCCGCGTGGAGCACCACGCCGGCCTTCCGTCACGCCGGGAGCCCTCGCCGCCTCGGGCAGCGGCCACCGCACCTGTACACCCCGCCAACGACCATCCCCAGCACGAACACACCGTCAAGGAGCGCCCTGTGAGCAACGCCGAACAGATCAGCGAGTACATCGTCCGGGAGTTCCTGCCCGACCTCACCGCCACGCAGCTGCCGCCCGACCAGGACCTCCTGGGCGACGGCGTCATCGACAGCCTCGGCGTCCTCAAGCTGATCGCCTGGGTGGAGCACCACTTCCAGCTCGCCGTCGGCGACACCGACCTCGACCCGGACAACTTCCGCAGCGTCAACGCCATCGACGCCTACGTCGCCCGCTGCCAGGGCGCCCCCGTGACAGGCGGCTGAGCCGTGCACCCCGCCCTCGTCCCGCTCGTCGACCGGCGGGCCCCTGCCGACGCGGACCACTGGGACGCCCTGTGGCAGGCGCTGGCCGACAGAGCGCTGGAACGCGCCGACGCCCTGGCCCTGCTGGCCTCGCTCACCGCGGCGCTCCCCGACGGCCCGAGCCTGCTCGCGCTCGTCGACTCGCTGGACCGGCGCCGCCCGGCCCCACCGTCCGCGCCCTGGCCGGGCACCGTCAACGTGGTGGGCACCGGGGGTGGCCCCTCGACCGTCAACATCTCCACGGCGTCCGCCCTCCTGGCCGCCGCCACCGGGGCCCGCGTCGTCAAGTCCGGCTCGCGCGCCCACACCGGCCGGACGGGCTCGATCGACCTCCTGGACCGGCTCGGCGTCCCCCTCACGTCCTCGCTCGACCACACCGCCGACCACTTGGCCACCCACGGCATCGCCTTCGCCGGCCCGTTCGTCTACCCCGGCCAGCTCGCCCGGCTCGCGCTGCTCGCGGTCCCGACCCCCATGCGGGTCTTCGGGCGCTTTCTCAACACCCTCGGCCCCTTCCTGGCCGCCGTACCGGTGGCCGCGCAGGTCACCGGGGTGTCCGCGACACAGCCCCCGCCCCCGCTCCGTACCCTCGCCGCCCGGCCCGGTGGCCCGGTGACCTGGCTGACCACCAACCCGGTGGGCGCCGACGAACTGCTCAGCTTCACCGACAACACCGTCCACCTCCCGGGCGGCGACACGCGGACGCTCCCGGCGGGTGAGTTGGTCCCCGCGGACGGCACCCTCGGCGACCTCGCCCCGGTGTCCCGGGACGAAGCGGCCGACCACTTCCGGGCCGTCCTGGCGGGCCGGACAAGCGCGCCGCTGCGCGCCACCCTCAGCCTCAACGCCGCGGCGCTCGCCGTCGCCTCCGGCCACCGTGACGACTGGGCCACGGCGGTCGGCGAAGCGGGCGCCGCGCTCGACGACGGAGCCGCGCTCGGACTGCTGGAGCGTCTCACCGCTTCCCGCTTGCGAGGAGGGAGCCGCGTTGGCTGACTTCTTCACCGAGGCCCGCACCCGCGACGAACTGGGACTCGCCGTCTTCCTGAACGCGGGAGACCCGCCCCTGCCCGTGCTCGCCGACTGCGTCGCCATGCTGGACGAGTCGGGCGTGGACTGCCTGGAACTGGCCGTCCCCTTCCCGGACTCGCCCACCGACGGGCCCGTCGTACGGCGCTCCGCCGACCGGGCACTGGCCGAAGGGGTGGCCCTCGCCGAGACACTGGCCTTCGTCGAGGCCGTGCGACCCTCCCTGAAGCGGCTGCGCATCGCCCTGCTCGCCGATTGGAGCCACAGCCTGCGCACGTCGCCGCCCGCCGCCTACGCGCGCGCCGTGGCGGACAGCGGAGCCGACGCCCTGCTCGTCCACGGCCTTCCGCCCCGGGCCCGCGCCGCCCACCACGAGGCCCTGCGCGAGGCCGGACTGCCCGAGGTCACCACCTGCTACCCGGCGAGCCCCCCGGCCACCGTGGCCGAGGCGGCCGCCCACGCGACCGGCTACCTCTATGTGGTCGCCCGCTACGGACGCAGCGGCGGCGGCACTCCCCCCGGCGGTCACGCCGGGCTCGCCCCGTTCGTCGGCGCCCTTCGCGACCTGACAGCCTCCCCGATAGCCGTCGGCTTCGGGGTATCGACCGCCGAGGATCTCGCCTCCGTCGCGCTGAGCGGCGCGGACGCGGCGATCGTCGGTTCCGCCGGAGTGTCGGCCCTGGAGCGGGCCCGCGAAACCGGGGCAGACCCGGTGAACGCCTACCGCTCCTTCACCGCCGCACTCGGCCGCCCTTGCACCGCCGTCCCACGTCCCCGAGGAGGAGAACGTGATCATCCGGAACCTTGAGAACGTCAAGACCGTCGAGTGGGGCAACGGCCTCAGCCGCCGCTTCATCCTGGCCGCCGACGGGCTGGGCTACAGCATCACCGACACCACCGTGCGGGCCGGGACCAAGTCCCGGCTGGAATACCGCAACCACCTGGAGACCTGCTACTGCATCGAGGGCTCCGGGGAGGTGGTGGAGCTCGACGGCACCAGCCACCCGCTCACGCCGGGCGTCCTGTATGCGCTGGACAACCACGACCCGCACTTCCTGGTCGCCTCGCCCCATGAGGACCTGCGCCTGGTCTGCGTCTTCGCCCCCGCCCTCCGGGGCGACGAGGTTCATCAGCTCGACGAGCACGTCTCGTCGGCCTACTAGGCCGCGTCCGGAAGAACCGGCCCGGACAGCGGTCCGGGCAGCCGGTCACCGGCACACCCACCCGTCCGCAACCGACCGTGGTCACCCGCACGGCCCGTACGGAAGGCTCCGCAGTGAGACACCGCAACGCAGATCAGCAGGCACTGTGCGCCGGCATGGCCCAGTGGGGCAAGGCCCTGAGCGAAGGACACATCGAAGCCGACGCACAGGCCGCCTTCGACCCGGCCCGCTGGCAACAGGTGTGCCGCAGCGGAGTGCTTGGGCTGCCCTTCCCCGAGCGATGGGGCGGCGCCGGACAGTCCCTCACCACCACCCTCCACGTCCTGGAGACACTCGGCGAGACCTGCCGTGAGACCGGCCTCAGCTTCTGCGTGACGACCTCGATGGCCAGCACCGGAGTGCCGCTCGCCGCCTTCGGCACCGACGCCCAGCGGGAGCGCTTCCTGCCGGGCATCTGCTCCGGAGAACTGATCGGCGCCCACGCCGTCACCGAACCCGACAGCGGCTCGGACGCGATGGCGATGGCCACCCGCGCCGAGCGTGACGACGAGGACTTCGTGCTCACCGGAGGCAAGGCGTTCGTCAGCAACGGCCCGATCGCCGACGTCTTCGTCGTCTATGCCCGCACCCACCCCGACGGCGGCCCCCTCGGCACGACCGCCTTCCTCGTCGAACGCGGCACGCCCGGCCTCTTCGTGGGGGAGCCGACCGCCAAGATGGGCCTGCGTACCGCACCGTTGTCCACTCTGCACCTCGACGGCTGCCGGGTGCCGGCCGACCGCGTCCTCGGCCGGGTCGGGGGCGGGCTCCTCGTCCTCGACCACGTGATGAAGCGCGAGATCCTCTTCGGGTTCTCCGTCGGACTGGGGGAGATGCGCCACCGGCTGGACCGCGCGATCGCGTACGCGAGGGAGCGCCGCGCGTTCGGCCACCCCATCGGCGACTACCAGGCGGTCTCGCACCGCGTGGTCGACATGAAGATCCGTACCGACACCGCCGCCAAGTGGCTGTACGACACCGCCGAGCAGCTCACCGCGGGCGAGGACATCACCGCCGACCTCGCCATCACCAAGATCCTCGCCAGCGAGGCCGCGCTGTCCACCAGCCTCTCGGCGATCCGCGTGTTCGGCGGCGCCGGCTACCTCACCGAGGTCGGACTGGAGAAGGACCTGCGCGCCGCCGTCGCCGGCACCCTCTACTCGGGCACCAACGACATCCAGTACAACCGGGTGGCCTCGACCCTTGGGCTGGGGGGATGAGCGGCGCCCCGCCGTCCGCGCCCCGGCCGCTGCTGAAGGTGTGCGGGGCGACCCACCCCCGGGAGGCCGTCGCCGTCGCCGCGCGGGCCGATCTGGTCGGCCTCTGGTACGGCGTCGACGGCGGCGCCCACGACCTGGCCGCCGCCGCCCTGCCGGAGCTGGCCGACGCCGTCCGCGGCAGTGGCCGGGCCGAACCCGTCCTCGTCACTTTCCTGCACGACGCCGATCGGGTCGCGCGGGTGGCCCGGGCCGCCCGTATCCGCTGGATCCAGCTCCACGCCTACCAGCCGCCCCGGACCGTGGCAGCCCTGCACTCCGCGCTGCCCGGCGCGGTCGTCGTCAAGGCCGTGCACGTCCTCGACGGGCACTGCGCCGAACGCCCTTTCCTCGGCGCCTACGCGCGGGCGGGCACCGACCTGTTGCTCGTGGACGCCGCGACCCGCGACGGGGGCGTCGGCAGCACCGGCCGGCACCTCCCGCCCGAGGTGCTGGAGCCGCTGCTGCCCGCCCTCAGGCTGCCCTTCCTGCTGGCGGGGGGCCTGACCGCGGCCGACGCGGTACGCGGCCCGGCCCTCGGGGCGCACCCCGGCTTCCGGGGCGTGGACGTGGACAGCGCCGCCCGGGGGGACGACGGCCTGCTCTGCGCCCACCGGGTCGCCGCTCTGGACCGTGCCTGGACCGGGACGGACGTACTGCCCCATGCCCGGCGGGACGGCGCGACCCACACCCCGATCCGGGCGGCCGCCCCTCCCGCCCCGTCCGCACCCACCCCCCGAGGGAACCCGACATGACGCTGCCCTTCCTCTCCGCACTCCTCAGCGCGGAGCGCCCCCTGATCATGGAAGTGAAAGCCCGCGATGCGCACGGCGGCGACCTCCTGCGGGGCAGGGCCCCCGGCGACCTGGCCGCCGCCTACGAGCGGGCCGGTGCCCCGTGCGTGTCCGTCGTGACCGGCCGGTGGTTCGGCGGATCGGCCGGCATGCTGCGGGAGGTCACCGCCCGGGTCGATGTCCCGGTGCTGCTCAAGGACTTCGTCACGCGCCACGACCAGATAGCCGCCGCCGCCGAGGCGGGCGCCTCGGCGGTGCTGCTGACTGCGGCGCTGCTGCCGCGCGAGTCCCTTCACGGACTTGCCCGGGAGTGCCACGCGCGCGGGCTCACCCCCTTCGTGGAGATCACCCGCGCCGAGGAGGCGGTCGGGCTTCCCCACCCGCACCTCTGCGTGATCGCCGTCAACAACAAGGACATCACCACGGGGGAGCGCGACGCGGGAGACCTCGACCGCAGCCGTGCGCTGCTGCCCGCCGTTCGGGCCGCGGGCACCCTCTGCCCGGTCAGCGCCAGCGCAGTGAGCAGTCCGGCCGTCGCGGCCGGACTGCTGGCCGAGGGCTACGCCGCCCTGCTCGTCGGTACGGCGCTCCTGCGTGCGCCCAGCGTGGAGTCATGGCTGCGGGAGTTCGACGCCTGCCGCGTAGACACCTCCGCTCCGGTCCCGGCGACCGCGCGCGCCGCCGAGCCGCCGACCGGTCCCGTCGCCGAGGCGGAAGCAGCACCCGCGTGAGCGCGCCACCGGTGTCGAGCGTGCCCACCGACGGCGTGGAGCGGATCGTGCTCGGACGCGGCCGCCACCGGCTCGGTGCCTGGCGGGCCGCTCCCGTCACCGGCAGCCCCCGGGCCGTGCTGGTCGCCGTCCACGGCCGGGCGATGTCCCCCGGCTACTTCGCCGGGCCGGTCGCGCCGCACACCTCTCTGCTCGCCCTGGCGTCCTCCCTCGGCCACACCGTCCTGGCGGTGGAACGGCCCGGCTACGGCCTCTCCCGCTCGTCCCTGCCGCTCGGGCTGCCGCTGGCCGATCAGGCCCTCCTGCTGCGCCGGGCCATGGCCGACTACGCCGACCAGCACCCGGTCGGGGCCGGGTTCTTCCTCGTCGGGCACTCCGACGGCGGCAAGACCGCCCTGTACCTCGCGGGTGAGCAGTGGGGCGAGACCCCGGCGGAACGCCTGCTCGGACTGGACCTCAACGGCTGCGGCTGGCACTACTCCCCGGCCGCCGCCCACTTCCCGGACACCTTGAACGGCGGAGCGGGCCAACTCAACTGGGGCCCGCTGCGGCTCTATCCGGGAAGCACCTTCCACGCCAGCCGCGCCCTGCTCCGCGATGTCCCGGCCGCCGAGGAGGCCGAGACGGCCCACTGGCCGGCGCGGTTCCCGGCCGTCGCGGCCCGTGTGCGCTGCCCCGTGCGGCTCACCTTCGGGGAGCACGAGGGCTGGTGGCGTCTGGACCGGGACGAAATGGCCGCCATGGCCGCCTGCTTCACCCGGACGCGCCCGCCCGTCGTCGAACGCGTCCCGGAGGCGGGCCACAACCTCAGTCTCGGACTGGCCGCTCCCCTCTACCACTTGCGCGCGCTGGCCTTCCTGGAGGAGTGTCTGGCAACCGTCCCGACCTCCGTCCGGTGACGACCGCGTATGTGCGCGAGCGTGTGGAACATGGACCGCACATCCCGCCGGATGCTGGGATGGTCCTTCGAGAAGTACGGATGGTGCGTCTCGGCCGCGTATCGCCCGTCGGCAGCCGGGAGAGTCCACCCAACCGTTAGGACGGCAACGTGAGTCACAACCCTCCCCACGTCTCGACCCCGTGGGCACCCCCCGGCCGCCGGCCCGCGCCCCCGCCGGGCCGTGACCGGGCCGCAGGGCCGCTCCTGGGAGTGTCTGCCCTCTGCACCGGCCTGATGGCCGGGCTCTTCTTCGCGTACGACATCTCCGTCATGCCGGGCCTGGCGGAGCTGGACGACCGCGCGTACGCGGCGGCCATGCAGCGCTTCAACGCCGTGATCGACGGCAGCGCGCTGTTCGGCCTGGTCTTCCTCGCGTCACTGGCCTCCACGGTCGCCTCGGCGGTACTGGCCTTCCGGAGGAAGTGGCGTGCGGTGGCCCTGCCGCTGGTCGCGGCGGCCTGCTGTTACACGGCGGTTCTGGTGATCACCGTTGCGATCAACCTCCCGCTCAACGCGGAGCTCGCGGCCCTCGGGGACCCTGCGACCGCCAGGGACCTCCCGGAGGTGATCGATGACTTCAAGTCGGTCTGGGTTCCGGTGAACATCCTCCGGACGGTGCTCTGCGTGCTGAGCCTCGGTGCGCTGTGTTCCGCCCTGGTCCGGTACGGTCGCGCGACCGCACCCCTCCGGCGGGTGTAACCGACGGACCACGCCCTGGAGGGGTGACGGCGGGAGTCGGGGAAGGGCACGTGTGTGTCGAACGGTTGCTCGTGTAGAAACAATGCAGTGAATAGGCTGTGGACCGAGACGTCCAATGGGCGGCGGGCATTCATCCGACCGAAAGCCCAGGGGCAGGAGGCTCACTCCGCCACAGTGATTTGCTTTGGCACATAGCCAGGCGCCTGGCGGAGCGCGGGTGGCTGCTGCAGGAGACGTCGGGAACGCACTCGACCGGGCCTTCGAGGCGTAGAGCTCAACACCGTTGCGTTAGCGCCGTGAGCGGCTGCTGAGGCCGTGCTCGAAGAATCCGATGTCGGCGCGGACGGTGTAGTTCTGGGCTTGCTGGGGGTGCTGTCCGGCGTTGGGTCCGTACTTGCTGGTGGGGTTCTTGCGGGTGCGGGCCTTGACGCGTTGACGGCGGTGGGCGGGTAGGAGGTCGTCCAGGGCGGCCCGGCCGATCGCGCCGACCAGGCCGACGACTGTCTCGGGGAAGATCCCGCGGGCGGCGGTGACGGTATCGGCGGCAGCGGTGAGCGTGACGGTGAAGCTGATCCGCTGGTGGGGGATCTCCGGGTGGCCCGTGAGAGCGTCGCTGCCGGCGCGTGTCAGGGCCTGGTAGGTGGTGAGCAGGGCGTAGACCTCTTGGTCGAGGCCGTCGATGCTGCGGGAGCGCAGGACACGGCCGTCGAGCATGGTCGCCTTGATCGAGAAGTACGCGGTTTCCGCTTCCCACCTGCGGTGATAGAGATCGACGAGTTCGGCCGCCGGGTAGCGGACGGGGTCCAGCAGGTTGGTGATCAGCCGCCACTGCTCGGTGCGGACGGTGCCATCGGCCAGGGTGACGGTGAGGGTCGCCTCGATCACGCGCACCGGCAGTAGCACCCGCAGGACGCCGTAGCCGATGCAGGCGATGTAGGAGCCGTCGCCCAGGTGCTCGGCGGGGGTGGGGACGCGGCGGGCCCCGGAGCGCACCAGGAACCGTGCCCCGCTCGGGTGGACGGCATCAAGGAACTCGTTGCCGTCGAAGGCCGAGTCGGCCAGGAGGAGCATCGTCTCGTCCAGGGCGGCCAGAAGCCGCTTGGCATAGGGGAGTTCCCCCTCGGATTCCGGTCCGAAGGCGGCGGCTATGAGCGCGCGGGTGCCGCACTCGACCAAGGCCAGCAGCCGCAGGAGCGGATAGCCGAACTCCAGACTCTCCCCGGCCCGCTTGGGGTAGCGCCAGGTGAGTGTCTCGTCGTCGGGGGTGTGCAGCAGGGTCCCGTCGACGGCCACCGTGCGCAGGCCCCGGTAGAAGGACCCTGCCTGCCCGCGGCGGGCGACGGGCCCGGCAAGCGTCTCGAACAGACGCCGCAGAGGTGCGGCCCCCACCCTGCGTCTGGCCCGCGTCAGCGAGGAGACCGCGGGACGCACCAGGGCCAGAGGGGTCAGGGCGGCGGTCAGTTTGGACCACACCGTGCGGTACGAGCGATGCTCGAACAGCGCGAGAGCGAGCACGAAGTACACCACCACCCGCGAAGGCAGCAGCCGCAGGCGCTTCTCGCGCCGACCGGTCTCCTCCAGCACCGCGTCCACCAGCGCGAAGTCCACGATCTGGGTCAACTCCCCCAGATGACCCGGCGCGAACACACCCCGGGCTGTCTCGATCCTGGACGTGATGACAGACTTCTCCTGCAACGGGACCCCTGACCTTGATCGACTGTCTTCGCCGATCGTTGATCTATCAGGTGGTCCCGTTGCGCTGTTCAGCAGGGCTTGACGTACAGCTCAGGGGCCAAACGCAACGGTGTTGGCGTAGAGCTCGTAACACGATCTTGTGGATGTGGACTGGTGGGGCGTGACCGGTAAGACGATTCCGCCGTTCGTGAGGTGAGGGGAGTCGGCCGTGGATCGTGGAGGATGAACTGTGGGCGCTGATCGAGCCGTTGCTCGTGCCCTGGCCGCGGAAGGCTCCCGGTCCGAAGCCGGTGGATGACCGGTTGTGCCTGCAGGGCTTCCTGTACGTGCTCTGCAACGACGTCAGCCCGCAACTGCCGTAGTCCTCACCCAGCACCACCTCTGGCGGCTTCGGCTCCGACGAACCGGCAGCCTTTTCGGCCTCCTTGGCGGAGAAGAGCCATCGCAGACGCTTCCGTACGGCTGACTTCAGGTCTTTCCACAGCTGCGCCAGTACGGCACGGAGCACGGCCAGCCAGTCCGTACGGGCGAAGGCGGCGGCGCTCAACCGGCGGGTGCGCCTACGGTGTAGGCCCCCTCCCGGATCACCTCCCGGGCGTCGCCGCCGTCCCCAAGGGCACTGCGGGGGCGGAGAACACCGACTGGTGCTCCGCGTATGACAAGTTCCCACCCCCGTGTCTTCTGGCGTCGGCCACAACGATCAGCGGCGGACGCAGAGGGGCATCGTCCTCGGGCACATGAAGCGCCGCCACACCGCAAACCAGCACAATGCGTGGGCGGAGGCGCCCAGGTCGAACATTGACCGAAAGGCGCCTCCGCAGCGGGGTTACCTGCGGTGTCCCTGCGGTGCGCCGCCTTGACCTGCGAGCCGAGTGGCGCCCGGAGACGAGGCCGTTGTGCTGTGGCGCGCGGGCCGAGTGGAAGGTGTTTCGGCCGCGTCGGCGGGCAGGTCGGCGATGCGGCGCAGGCGCCAGACGAGGACGTCGCTGACCGACCCGGCGGTGTCCAGTTCGCGGTGGGTGACGGCTTCGGTCAGCAGCTCCTTGGGGTTGTGGCCGGCCTGGTAGGCGTGGGTGAGGGTGGCGGCCAAGGCGGGCCAGCCCGGTTCGTTCACTACCGCCTCGGCGATCTCGGGTGTTGTGGCGTGGAGGAGGGCGGCGGCCCAGTCGCGTACGGGCTGGACGAGGCGCAGGCCCTGGGCGTGCAGGCGGGCCATGGGCTCCTCGGCTGCGGCAGCGTAGGCGGCGCGCAGGTGGGCTGCGGCCTGGCGGGCGGCCTCGGCCTGCTGGGCGTGGTGGCGCTGGGCGTGCCAGTGAGCGGCGGCGGTGGCGAGGAAGAACAGGGTGTCGATCAGCATCGCCGTGGTCGCGTCGTCCTCCCCGCGGCCCAGCGCCGGGCCGCTGTAGCGGAGGTCGCGGGCGGCTCGGCGCAGGGCCTGGGCATGCCGGTACTCGGCACGGGTGTGAGAGCGCGTGGCCCGCTCGAACGCCCAGGCTGCGTCACGGAGTTGCTGGCGAGTGTGCGCTGCGCTGGTCTGGGCGAGGGTGTCCAGGATCTCGCCGGTGGCGGCGATGCGGGCCGCCGCAGCGCCGTCGCCGTCCTGGTCGAAGGTGACCAGGACGGTCCACGCGGCACGGGTGGCCGAGCGCCGGGCGGCGGCCGGAGCCGACACAACTGCGCGCGGGCGGGCGGCCGGCCGACGTGTGGCCGCTTCCTGCTCGTCCTGGTGGACGTCGTCGGTGGTGGGGAAGCGTTCGCGGATGCGGGGCAGGGACAGGTCGGGGGAGAGCGTGGAGCCTGCGTAGTAGATGGGCTCGCCGTCGTCGTTCACGTCGCCGGGCAGGGCCACCTTGTAGCCGAGCAGGTCCCCGGACGGCGCGACGCGCTGGTGGATCAGGAGCCCGGCGGCCTTGAGCCGGGCGAAGAACTCCGCCTCGCTCGCGGCGCCGGCCACGGCCTGGCGGACGGTCTTGTGCAGTTCTTCGCGCGCGGGGCGTTCGCGGCCCTGGCGCTCCGCCTTGTGGCGTTCGGCACTGGTAGGACGCTTGGCGGCGGTGCCGTCCCCGGGCGCGACTCGGCGCAGGTTGTAGTCGGCTTCGATGCGGCGGCATTCGGCCTGGGCGCGGCGGGCCTCGTTGTGCAGGCGGGGCCGGCGGCCGTCGTCGCGGACCAGGGTGGCGATGATGTGGATGTGGTCGTCGGCGTGGCGGACGGCCGCCCAACGGCATGCCTGCTCGTCGCCGTCGGGGGCGATGCCGGTGACGGCGACCATGCGGCGGGCGATCGCGGCCCAGTCCTCGTCGGACAGGACCGGGTCCTCCGGGGCAGCCCGCACGGACAGATGCCAGACATGGTTCTTGGGGCGTCGGCTGGCGGGCAGGGCGTTGACGGGCTGGTCAAGCAGCCGCTGAAGCTGCGCGTAGGTGGCCTTCGGGTCGCGGCCGGGGTCAGGGGCGAGCGGATCGAAGGCGGCCACCAGGTGCGGGTCGATGTGCTCCTCGTGGGTGCCGGGCCCGTAGAGGTAGTTGAGGAGGCCGATCGTCCTGCTGCCGCGCTCGTGGATGCTGGGAATCACGCAGCGGCACCGCCTTCGCGGTGGGCGAGCAGAGCATCAGCGGCATCCTCCATACGCCGGGCGGCGCTTCGGACGGCATCGGCCGCAGCGTCCAGGTGGGGTGCGTCGGCGCCGGAGTTGAGGACCTTGGCGACCTGGTTGAACAGGCCGTGCATGCGGCCCAGGTGCCGGCGGGCGGCGAACAACTCGTCGATGACTTCCCGTTCGGTGGCGATCTCCGCGGCGGTGCGAGTCAGGTCACGAGCGGCCTTGTCCGCGGCGTAGGCGAGGAAGGCAGCGATGCTCATGTCGCAGTGGGCGGCGGCGCCGGTGAGGCGCTTGAACTCGTCGTCGTTCATGCGGCAGCTGGGCTGCTTCACGCGCTTGCGCTCTTTTGGCTGACGCGCGCGCTGACGTTTCTTCGCGAGGGACTCGGCCTGCTTGCCCCCTGGCTGCCGTCCGCCCTCGGTCGCAGCCTGACGGTCCGGTGCCCCCGGGCGCAGGGCTGCTCCCGCCACCCCCGGGGCCGGAACTCCGGGAGCATTGCTCCCGGGACAACTTGCTGGGCTGTTGTCTGGGCCGATGGGAGTCTCCTGCCGGTTGGTGTGTTCGTGGTGTCGGTTGTGCACGAGTGGTTCTCCAAGGTGTGTTCGGAAGGGGAGCTGAGCCGCCGGGCGCCGACCGACGGCGTACGAGGGCCATGGCCGGAGCAATTCGGCGGCTGTGGGATGGTGCTGGCCGGGGCAACCGAGGCCGGCGCTGTCGGGTTCGGGGCTATGGCTGCAGAGAGCGCAACGGGGACCGGTCCCCACAGTGCTGCGGTGCACGGTCCCCAAACCCTTGGGGACGGGGATCGCGACGCTCATCGGGGACGGTCCCCCTGACGCATCGTCAACGGGACGGTCCCCTTGACAGGTCGTCACGGGGACCGTCCCGTTCCCTGCACGGTTGCGGTCCCCGAGGGGGACTGGAACGGGCTGGTGCGGGGACGGTCACCGTTCCTGGGGACGCTCTGGGGACGGGCACGAAATGCCCTCTGAACTGCGGTTTCATCGGAGACCGGTCCCCTCTCGGTCCCCGGTTCGTCGTCGTCACGGTCCCCGCGATGCGGTCCCCGTGCGCCACCGTCCCCGCCATGAGGTGATCGTGATCGCGGGGACCGTCGGGGACCGAGGTTCGGTCCCCGATCTTCGCGGGCTCGGTCCCGGGGACGCGGTTGCCAGGATGGCCTCGTCGAACGCGTACGGCTCGTCCGGGACCGATCGGTCGTAGGACGGCGCGGCTGCGAGAGGAGCGAGGCGGGGCTGCGTCATGCAGCGCGCTGTCGGACCAGCCGGGCGATGGCGAGATCGATGCGCGACGGATGGGGAGCCGCACGTACGGCGTTGCCCCTGGCGGTGCCGTCAGGGTTCGTCCGCCGTTGACGGCACGGTGCACCCGCAGGTGCGTGGCACCACTCGCATCGGACGCTGAGCGCGTCGGGGACGCCGCTGATGCTGGCGGCCTCGCGCGCGGCGCGGGTCGGACGGTAGCGGGCCAGCTCGGCGCGGACAGCCGGCGGGATGCACGACCCGATCTCGCGCAGGCGTTCCTCGACGTCGCGGGACCGGCCACCGCTGGTGATCTGCCGGTGCGTCGAGGGGGCGGCCAGACCGGCGGCGACAGCGTTGCGGGACCGGAGCAGCCCGGCTCGCCAGGCGGCCGGATCGTCCGGGTCGGCAACTGGTGTGGGGTCGGTGTGCCGGTCGAGGCGGTCGCGTCGGTGGGCGCGCCACTTGCGGGCGACGTCCACGGGCAGGATTGGGTACGGCGAGTCGAGGACGTGGGACCGTATCGCCTCGCGGACGTGCCAGCCGTGGGCGGTGGCGAAGGGCATGTCGTCGAGCAGCTCCTGCCACTGGGCGAGCTGGTCACGGGCCTCGCCCGTGTCGGTGCGGATGGTGCGGGGGTCCAGGCGGCCGATGTAGGCGAGGATGGCGGCGATTTCGTTGCGCTCCAGGGGTGGTTACTCCTTACGATCCGGTCGGTTCGTCGAGGGCGGCGAGCAGGGCGGCCATGTGCGCCTCGGAGCGCGTCATGCCGGTGGTCGAGGTGGGCGTGCCGCCGGGCAGGGCGTAGAGGTTGGGGCGTCCGGCGGCGGTGGTGTGCTCGCGGGCGATCCACGCGCGCCAGTCGGCAGCCCAGGCTGCAGCGGTGCGGGGATCCCAGGTGGCCCGGTAGGTGCGCCACTTCGCGTCGGCGGCGTGCAGGGCGTGCTCGCCGAGTCGGGCGAGGTGGCCGTGGTCCTGCAGCCAGGCCCGGGCGTCGTCGTCGATCTGCCAGTCGGTAGCTGGGATGAGTGGGGCAGAGCTGCTGCTGTTACTACCGTTCACCTTCGGTTCTCTTCTGTTCTGGGGGTCGGAATCCGCACCCCCTGAGGGTCTGAATCCGGCCCTGCTGGGGGTCACATTCCGTACCGGGGGATCAGATTCCGGCCCCCCGTCGAAGGCGTCGGCAGGGTCGGATTCCGGTCCCCCAGGGGTCGGATTCTGACCCCTGGGGGACGGCAGATCCTGATCCCCCTCGGCAGACTGTTCGGCGAGGAACCGGGCAGCGCCCGGCAGGTGGTAGTACGTCTCTCCCCGTGGCCCCTTGCGTCCGGGGATCGGGACCAACTCCCCGCTGGCGATCAGCTTGGCCAGCGCGTCCCGCACCGCGGTGCGGGAGGCGTTCGCGCGCTTCATGAGGGTGGGCACGAACGCGTACGCGATGCAGCGCCGGTCGATGCACCGATCGGCGATCAGAGCGAGGACCAGACGGGCGGTGCCTTTGCTGTGGCTGTGGTTCCACACCCATTCGCGGGCGTCGTGGCTCATGAGGCGGCGGCTCCTAGGTGAGGTGCGGGCGGCCCTTGGCGGGCGGCGCACAGGGAGGGGGTGGCACACGGCCCCGGCCCGAAGGGGCGGGGGAGGGCTGGTGGCGTCGTATGGCCAAGACAGCCACATCCATGCCGCACAAGTCCAGCATTCCGCCGGGAAATCAGACAGCTGACGGCGAACGCAGACGGCGAGCGAGGGACCAAAACTATAAACTCGAATCGGCGGTTGCCGAAATAATGCTCCGTCAGATGAAGCCAGAAGCATCACATCGAGAACCCGTTGACTCCCGATGCGAGCGCAAGCTACAACACAACACCCCACGTCAGAGCACATATCCGGGCTGACGAAGACACCGATGACCCGATATTCGAAACCCAGCCCGCAGGTAGGTCCCGGCCGCTGAGCCGGGCGCAACATAGCCGACGATCGCCGGTTAACCAAACCGGGGATCCGGAGCTACAAATGGAGCTATGGCAGCACGATCCCTGGAAATCGGTCCGGCCGGAATACGGACCGCCCGCACCATCGAAATCCTCCGCACCGAACGCGGCCTCGCCCAGCGCGAGCTCGCCGCCCGCGTCACCGCTTTCGGCCGTCCGATGACCAACACGATGCTGTCTCGCATCGAACGCGCCCAACGCCGCTGCGACATCGACGACCTCGTCGCCCTCGCCCACGCCCTCCGGGTCTCGCCCCTGGCACTTCTCCACGGGGTTCAAGCCGCGTAGGCCCGCCTGCCACTGGCCCGGACTGCTGCCGCCCCGAACCGCTTCCCCGAGTAAAGGACGCATCGCCCTTGCGCCGACCTGCAATACCGCCTGCCCACGCCCGCTCTCAGTGCACCGCGAAGGAGGTGATTGTGAATGGCTGACCGCCTCCTGACCGTGGCCGAGGCCGGCGAGCTGCTCGGCACGGGCGAGCGCTTCGTCCGCCGCCTCATCGCCGAGCGCCGTATCCGCTACGTCAAGCTCGGCCGCCCGGTGCGCATCCCTGAGAGCGCGGTCGCCGAGTACGTCGAAGCGCGCACCGTCGAGCCGGTCCGCCGCAGCCGTGCCCACTACGGGAAGGCGGCCTGATGGCGCGACGCAAGCCGCAGCGGCGGCGCGAGTTCGGCACGGTACGCAAGCTCGCCTCCGGCCGGTGGCAGGCCCGCTACATTGGCCCCGACGGTCAGCGGTACACCGCACCGGAGACGTTCGAGACCAGGTCCGACGCCCAGGACTGGCTCAACCTCGTCCGTGCCGACATCGAGCGCAATGTATGGCGCGATCCGGATGCCGGTGCGGTCAACTTCGAGAAGTACGCACTGCGTTGGATGGAGGAGCGCGGCCTGGCCCCGACCACGGTCGACCGCTACGACGGCCTCCTGCGCCTGCACATCCTGCCGACCTTCGGCGGCAAAGACCTGGACGAGGTGACCCCGCCCACGGTCCGCACGTGGCGAGCCGAGCGCCTGAAGGCGACCGGTGCCACCACGGTCGCCAAGTCGTACCGGCTGCTGAAGGCCATCCTGCAGACCGCGGTCGACGATGACCTGCTGCCCAACAACGCGTGCCGCATCAAGGGCGCAGGCAAGGAGGAAGCCGACGAACGCCCCACCGCCACCATCGAGCAGGTCTTCGACCTCGCCGACGCCATGGGCCCACGCTGGCGCCTGATGGTCCTGCTCGGCGCCTTCGCTTCCCTCCGCCCGGAGGAACTGGCCGAACTGCGCCGTCACAGTGTCGATCTCGACGAATGCTCGCTACGCGTCACGCACGCGTCCCCGAGCTGACGAATGGAAGACGGGTCACCGGCGACCCCAAGACCCGCGCGGGCAAGCGCACCGTGTACCTGCCCGACTTCATGCTCCCGGACCTCCGCCGCCACCTCCAGTGGTTCGCCGAGAAGGAGCCGGACGGCCTCCTCTTCGTTGGCGAGAAGGGCGCCCCCTTCCGCCGGTCGACCTTCGGCCGTAAGTGGCGCAAGGCGAGGACCAAGGCCGGGATGCCGGACAACTTCCGCTTCTACGATCTCCGGCACACCGGCAACACCCTCGCCGCCGACACCGGCGCCAAGCTGAAGGACCTCATGGTCCGCGCCGGCCAGTCCTCGGAGCGGGCCCAGCTGATCTACCAGCACTCGACGGCGAAGCACCAGCGCAAGCTCGCGCAGGGAATCGACACCGAGGTACGGCAGCAGCTCGGCGAGTCAGCTGCTGGCCGACGGCGTTCCCGCGAGGCATGACGATGTCTGGAGCGCGGCCCGGCCGGACCCGTTCTGGCCGGGCCCGGCCGCCTTCCTCGCCCAGTAACGGTCTCTACGGCACCGTGCGCCCCTCGTGCCCCCTTGAGGGACGGCCGTGATTGAGATCAGCTTTCCCAGTATGTGCTGTCAGGGGAGCTGTGGTCGGCACTGGCCGACCAAGTGGAGGGGGAGCAATGGCGAATAAGTTGGTGTTCGTCTCGCCTGGACAGAAGGAGCTGATCGGCAAGGCGGTGGCGCTCGGTGATCGTTACACCAAGACGCTGGGGCTGCTGACACCGCCTGCTTACCGCAAACACGCGGAGGACGGTGGCCTGCTGGCAGCCGTTGAAGCGGATGAGGTGATCGGGTACGCACTGTTCGGGCTGCCGAAGAGGAGTGCGCACATACGCCTTGCCCACCTGTGCGTGGCGGAAGAACAGCGCGGCAGGGGCATTGCACGCATGCTGGTAGATGAGATCACCTCGCGCTACCCACAGCGGCTCGGCATCAAGGCCAAGTGCCGGCGGGACTACGGCCTCAGCGCAATGTGGCGGAGCCTGGGTTTCGTCCCGCACGGCGAAGTCCGAGGGCGCGGTCGGGACGGCGAAATCCTCGACGGATGGTGGCTGGACCTCGGGCATCCGGACCTGTTCGCCGAAGTGGAGAGCGACGCGCTGCTGGCGGTGACAGTCGACCACGGCGTATTCACCGATCTGCGCGGACTCGCCGACACGGCCGAGGCTGAGCAGTCCCGCGCTCTGGAAGCAGGCTGGATGACGGATCTGGTCGAGCTCGCCTACACACCTCAGCTCGTCCACGAGATCCGGGACCTCACGGACACGGCCGAGCGCCAGCACCAGCGGGCGGCCCTCACGGGCCTGCGCAAGCTGTCCCCCGTCCCGGCCGCTGTAGACGAGCGAAGCGCTGAACTGCTCCAAGCCGCCACGCAGGCGCTGCCGGACATGACCGTCGACGCAGAGCTACGGCGCTGTTTGCAGTACATAGCCGAGACGTCGTGTGCCGGACTGCAAGTCCTGGCGACGCGAGACCCATTGCTCGCGCGCTTGGCCGACGTAGCGTGGGAGGTTGCCCGCGTCCGCGTCGTGTCACCGGCCACGGTGACGCTGCACGTGGACGAGCTGCGACAGGCCCAGATGTACCGCCCAGCCGATCTGATGGGCACGGAGTTCAGGTCCAGTGAGGTGGCGCCGGGTGCGGAAGACACACTGGTCGCGTTCTTCCACCAGTCGGGCCACGACGACGGTTCGGCTTTTGCCGAGCGGCTGCGCTCCCTTAACAAGGGAACGATCGCATGGCACCGCGAGCTACTGCGCGACGGAGAGGGCCGCCCCGTCGCCCTTTACGCATGGGCCCTGGACGGACGAACCCTGATCGTCCCCGTCCTCCGCACGGCCGGCCACCCACTGGAAGAGACACTGGCACGACAACTCCTCTTCCTGCTCAAGCGCCTTGGGCGCGACTACGGCGCCGAGATCATCCGCATCAGCGATCCTCATCCCTCCGAGGTCGCCAAGACCGCGGCAGGGGACGACGGGTACTTCGAGCACGACGGCAGACTCGTCGCCTTCCTAGTGAATGTATGCGGGACGGCCGCCGAGGTAGAGGCCGTGGCCGGTGGGCTCGCCCGCGAGCTGACCGTGGAGACGACCACGCTCCGGGCTGGGATGCCGGCCGAGGTGGCCGCCGTAGTGGAGCGGGCATGGTGGCCGGCGAAGGTCATCGACTCCGAGCTGCCGTCCTTCCTGCTGCCTATCAAACCCCGCTGGTCGACCGAGCTGTTCAATGTCCCCGCCATGCTCGTCCCGCGGAGTGACGTCCTGGGCATCAGCCGGGAACATGTCTACTACCGCTCCTCCGGTCGTCGTGGGGAGAGTGTCCCCGCGCGCCTGCTCTGGTACGTCAGCGAGGGCAAGTCCGCAGTCGAAGGCCAAATGGTGGTGGGTAGTTCGCGACTCGACGAGGTGCTCATCGACACACCGGACACCCTGTTCTCGAAATTCGAACACCTGGGCGTATATGGTCGGGCTGAGGTTCAAGAAGCCGCTGATGCCTCCGGCCATGCCATGGCGCTGAGGTTCTCGGACACCGAGATCTTCCCCAAGCCGGTGACGCTGCGGCGATTGACCTCGCTGGCCAGGGACCTGGGACTACCGTGGTCGTCGAACTCGCTGATCTCGCTGTCGAAGATCAGCAACGAGCTGTTCCAGGCGATCTACAAAGAGGGGCACCGAACGACGTGAGCGATCCGGAACGCGCGATGCTGCTGTCCGTCCACCCGCGCTTCGCCACCGCGATCCTGGCCGGCAGCAAGACGGTGGAGGTCCGCCGCCAACGCGTCGCCGCGCCTCCCGGAACGCCGGTTCTCCTCTACGCGACCGCGCCCACCATGGCCCTGGTGGGCATGGCGCGCATCGTCTCAGTCCACGTGGCTTCCCCCAGGGAGGTCTGGTCGGCGCATCGTGCCCAGACAGGGATCACCCAACGCGAGTACGACGCCTACATGAGCGGCGCTGCCCAGGCCAGCGGTCTCACGCTGGAAGATCCCGTGTCGTTCGACGAACCCGTGCCGCTCAGCGCGCTGCGCGCCACGGGTGCCTTCCATCCTCCGCAGAGCTACCGCTATATGAAGAGCGGCGATCTCCGGCAGGTGGCCGAAGCTGGCCCTGTTGTGGGCACTGCCCTTCGCGAGGCGTTGGGTGGCCTGGTGCTCGCGTAGTGAGAGCAGGTGAACGATACGGCGCGGTCATCGGCGCCGACCGGTTGACTCACCTGGGTCAGGCGAAGAGCAACGTCGCCCACTGGCTCCCAGGAACGACGCCGCCGTGATGGGAGCACGCTCCCTGCTGTCCGATGGACGTAGAGGGCCATCCGTCCAGGCAGTGCGCGGGCGTGGGCATCACCACGCGGCTGACTTCTGAAGGCGCCTGCCGTATACGGGAGGCTTGGCCTATGTAGAGATCGCTGAAGCACTCCCGGTGATCGAGCACGACTTGCGCGGCCTGCCCGGCGAGGTCGCGCTTCTCGCTGTACGCCGCCGCGATGTCCGACTCTGTAGCCGACGTCGCGTCGATGTCTCCGAGGCCGTCAGGGAAATCGGGGCCGAGCTGCAGGTGGAGAACGCTCGGGTCGATGGCCGGCACAAGAGGAACCCGTACCGCCTGCGCCTTGTCGCTCAACCTGCGTGCCTTGGTGCGGAGCGGGTTGCACGCGGCCTCGTGCTGCTCGTCCGTCCAGGAGTCCCAGGCGCAGGAGCCCAGGCCGACCAGCAGGGCGAGGGTGACGACGCCGAGGCCGACGTGCATCCTCCGCCGTTCTCGTTCGGCCCGCAGTCTTGCCCTCTCGGCTCGGGCTTCTGCCTCCGCCTTTGCCGCTTCGCGCTCGGCCCGTGTCGCGTGATGGCGGCAGCCCCGGCCGATCTCTTGGGGGAGCTTGCACGGCGTCCCCTTCTGCATGGAGCGCCCGCACCGCGGCGATGGTCGGTGTCTTCGAGAGCGGCTGTACCTGGGGGACATGTCGCGCATTGTGAACCACCAGCTCGCCTGGCCGGGGTAGAACGGTCGAAGCAGGGCTGGCGCGGTCGAGGCCCGGCGCCATCCTTCAAATCGCCCTTTGCGACAGTGACTTGTTCACCGTTTGCTCGACCTGTGACCGGGGTCACTCAAAATGCGTCTCGCTATTCGAGACACTCCGGCGCTGTTGGGGTCGAGCTGGCGCTCCAGGGCCCTCTGGGTGGCCGCTTGACCTGCACTTAGGGCACGCAGAGGGCACGCCACCCTCAAATTGGACTAGACAACAAACAAACCCCAGGCCGCTGACCTGGGGTTTCATCACAGAGCGGGTGACGAGAATCGAACTCGCGCTCTCAGCTTGGGAAGCTGATGTTCTACCATTAAACTACACCCGCGTAAGACGCCGACCTGCGGAAACCCCGCTTCGGTGTCCGAACGCTCGCCCACTGTACCTCATCCCGGACCCCAGGTGCTCGGCCCCTGGGGTCTGTTGCTGCGCAGGCATGTGAGGCGGCTGCGGGGGTACCGAGTTGGGGCGTACGGTGGGAGCGGAGTGCCGCCTGGAGGGCCGTTCCTTTGATCCCGTAGTGTGGCTTTTGTCGTCAGGCAAGCAGCAGCCAGACGCGGCTCTTGGGGAAGGGACTCAAAGGACTTGATGGAGCGCACCGTCGTCCGCTGTGCCGATGGGCACGTGTTCACCACCGCTTCGTTCCCGATGCAGCAGGCCGAGCGCCTCGGCCCCGGCCGGCTCGTTCGCTGTCCGCGCTGTGCGCGGCTGCGCAGCGTCGTGCCGGTGAGCCTCGAGAAGCAGTAGCGGTCGAGCAGCAGCACCACCCAGCACCACCGCAGCACCACCCAGCACCACCGCAGTACCCGGGCGCGTGGAGCCGTCACGATTGTGGCTGCTCCGCGCGCCTTGCGTATCCTCGGGGCGTGCTTCTCTCAGACAAGGACATCCGGGCCGAGATCGACGCCGGGCGGGTGCGGATCGAACCGTACGACGACTCCATGGTGCAGCCGTCGAGTATCGACGTGCGCCTCGACCGGTACTTCCGGGTGTTCGAGAATCACCGGTACCCCCACATCGACCCCTCCGTCGAGCAGCCGGACCTGACGCGGCTCGTGGAGCCGGAGGGCGACGAACCGTTCATCCTGCATCCCGGGGAGTTCGTCCTCGCCTCCACCTACGAGGTCATCACGCTGCCTGACGACCTTGCCTCCCGGCTGGAGGGGAAGAGCTCGCTGGGGCGGCTGGGGCTGGTGACGCACTCCACCGCCGGGTTCATCGACCCCGGGTTCTCCGGGCACGTGACCCTGGAGCTGTCCAATCTCGCGACGCTGCCGATCAAGCTGTGGCCGGGCATGAAGATCGGGCAGCTGTGCATGTTCCGGCTCAGCTCGCCCGCCGAGCACCCGTACGGCAGTGAGCGCTACGGGTCGCGCTACCAGGGGCAGCGGGGGCCCACCGCCTCGCGGTCCTACCTCAACTTCCACCGGACCCAGGTGTGAGCGGGGCAGGCATGAGCGACAACCGCGAGAACCTGACCTACGAGCAGTTCGGGCGGGCCGTACGCGAGCTCGCGCAGACCATCGCCGACGACGGGTACCGGCCCGACGTCGTGCTCTCCATCGCCCGGGGCGGTGTCTTCGTGGCGGGCGGGCTCGCCTACGCCCTGGACTGCAAGAACATCCACCTGGTGAACGTGGAGTTCTACACGGGGGTGGGTACGACGCTGGAGATGCCGGTCATGCTCGCGCCGGTGCCCAACGCGATCGACTTCACCGACAAGAAGGTGCTGATCGCGGACGACGTCGCCGACACCGGCAAGACGCTCAAGCTGGTCCACGACTTCTGCCTCGAGCACGTCGCCGAGGTGCGGTCCGCCGTGATCTACGAGAAGTCGCAGTCGCTCGTGAAGTGCGAGTACGTGTGGAAGCGGACCGATGAGTGGATCAACTTCCCGTGGTCCGTGGAGCCGCCCGTGGTGCGGCGCGACGGGCAGGTGCTCGACGCCTGAGGGCAGGACGCGACGATGCCTGAGGGCAGGACACGACGACGCCTGAGGGCAGGACACGACAGAGGGCCCCGGCTGCCGCCGGGGCCCTCTCGCTGTGCCGGTGGCGCCTAGAACGTGCCCAGCTTGACGATCGACACCAGCGCGATCAGCTGGATCGCCGACGCGCCCAGCGCCTTCGGCCACGGCAGGTCGTGGGAGCGGCTGACCATGAGGGTCAGCAGGGCGCCGGCCGCGACCCAGGTGGCCCAGCCGAGCAGCTGGACGAAGGTCGCGTCGCCGCCGAGGAACATCGCCACGACCAGGCGGGGCGCGTCCGTGAGGGACATGATCAGCATGGACAGGCCGACCGTGGGCTGCCAGGCGCCGTCGCCGCCGAGCTGGCGGGCCAGGGTGTGGGTGACCACGCCCAGCACGAAGGCGCTCAGCACCATCGCGACGGCCGTCGTCAGGACGATCGGGATGGCGTTCGACAGGGTCGCGTTGATCGCGTCCTCGCGGGCGCCGTCGAAGCCGAAGACCGCGAGCAGGCCGTAGAGGAAGGTCACGATGAGGGCCGGGCCCCACATCGTGTAGTCCCGCATCTGCAGGAACGTCTGGTTCGGGGAGAGGAAGATCCCCTTCAGCAGGGCCTTCCAGTGCAGGCGCGGGCCGATCGGGCCGGGGGGCGCGGCAGCGCCCGCGCGGTAGGTGTCGCCCTGGGTGTAGGGGTCCTCACCGATCGCGAAGGCCTGGGTGTGGCCCGGGTTGTTCGCCGCGTACGGGTCGGGGCCGGCGGGCTGCGGCGGGTGGCCGCCGTCGCCGAAGTACTCCGGCTCGTCCCGCCCGCCGTAGCCACCGCCGCCGGTACCGCCCGGCCACGGGCCGCCGCCGGTGCCGCCCGCGCCGTACGGCGGCTGCTGCGGCGGGTACGGCTGCGGCGCCGGCGGGTAGCCGTACGACGGCCCCTGCGGCGTCTGCTGTCCGTACGGGGGTTGCTGCGGTCGCGCGTGAGGAGCGCCGTTGTTCCGGCCGCGTCCGATCCTGAATCCAGCCACGTCTTCGAACGTACCTGGTCCTGGAGGGTGGCGGGCCGGGCCCGGGTGTCCGGGCCCGGCTTTGCGGCCGAGCTGTGACATCCCCTAAGGGGAGCAACTGGCGTTGTCCGGTGAGGTGTCGGGGTCCTGCCGTACGGGTCCGTGATCCGTCACTGGGCGATCGCCCAGCCGAAGGCGTCCCCGCCCTTGACACCGGCGTCGCGGGCCGAGAGGAACGTCGCGCCCGAGGTGGTCAGGCCCGTGGCGGTGCCGCGCAGCACGGTGACGGCGCCGTAGCCGTTCTCGTAGCCGGCGCCGGTGACGAGGTCGGCCTTGCCGTTCTTGTCGAGGTCGACCAGGCGGACCGTCATGCCGAAGGCGTCCCGGTACTCGGAGGAGCCGGGTACGCCGGCGGTGTCCTGCGAGTACGACGTGGCGCCCGCGGCGCTCAGGCCGGAGGCCGAGCCGAACAGGAGGGTCACCGAGCCCGCGTCCTGCACCGAGCCGAGGTCCTCGCCCCAGGTGCCGACCGCCACGTCGGCGTAGCCGTCGCCGTTGACGTCGCCCGCGGACAGCGCCGAGCCGAACAGGTCGCCGCTCTCGCCGGCGCCGGGCACGCCTGGGGTGTCCTGGTGGATGACGGTGGGCTGCTGCGCGGGGTCCGGGCCGTTCGCGCCGCCGTACCAGACGGTGATCTGGCCGCCCTTGTGGCCGCCGGGCTTGCCGCTGCGCGGGTCCTCGTAGTCGCCGAGGATCAGGTCGCCGTACCGGTCGCCGTTGACGTCGGCGATGACGGCCTTCTGGCCGTCGGCGGCCGGCAGGCCGGCCAGGGCGTAGTCCGACTCGGGGTGGGCGTCCCAGTTGCCGGGGTCGTACGTGAAGTACGCGATCGTGCCGCCGGGGTCGCCGTCCACGAGGTAGGGGTAGACGCGCTCGGCGTCGCCGTCGCCGGTCAGGTCGCCCGCGGCCACCTCGTAGGTGGTGCCGAGTTCCCCGACGCCGGTGTGGTTGAGCGGGGTGCCGCTGCGGGTGAACGGGCCGTGGTGGAGGTGGGTGTGGTTCTGGCCGGTGACCGTGACGTCCGGCTTGCCGTTGCCGTCGAAGTCGCCGACGGCCACGCCGGAGCCGTAGCCGCCCCACTCGTTGAGCTCGGACGCGGGCGGCTGGGGCAGGGCGGCGCCGCCGGACAGGCCGGAGGGGCCGCCCCACAGCACGGTGACCGTGCCGACGCCCTGGCGGTCGCCGATGGACTCGAACGGCGAGCCGACCACCAGGTCCGTGTACCGGTCGCCGTCCAGGTCGCCGGAGGCCAGGGCCGCGCCGAAGCGGTCGCCGGACTCGGCGGCGCCGGGCACGCCGGTGGAGTTCTGGGTGATGACGGTCTTCCGGGACGCCGAGACGCCGGAGGACGAGCCGTACAGGACGACCACGGCGCCGGCGTTGCGGACCGAGCCGGCGTCCGCTCCCATGGCCCCGATGGCGACATCGCGGTAACCGTCGCCGTTGAAGTCGCCGGACAGGCCCGAGGGGGCGGCGGAGGCCGTCGCGGGCAGGGTGGTGAGCAGGCCGGTGGTCAGGGCCGCGGCCAGCAGGAGGGCGCGCTTGCGCAAGGCGGGACTCCAGGCAGGAAGGCGGGCCGGGCCCTGGCGGACCCGGCCGTGCAGGAAGACGGGCCGGGCCTTGGCGGACCCGGCCGTGGTGGAACGGTGGGTAGGGCTCAGTCGGCGAAGTTGGCGCCGAAGTTCGGGTAGCCCGTCGTCGACACGCCCGAGGCGCTCGGGGAGACGGTCCGCGCACCGGCCGTGGTGATCTTCGAGCCGTTGGACGGCAGGTAGAGCACCGCGCCGTTGCCGGTGTTCTCGTATGAGCCGGCCAGCAGGTCGGCCCGGCCGTCGCCGGTGACGTCGTCGAGCTTGACGTCCGCGCCGAGCATGTCGCCCTTCTCGTCCTCGCCGGGCACGCCCGGGCTGCTCTGCGCGAAGGACTGGGCGCCGGAGGCGGTGTTCAGGCCGGAGGCCGAGCCGTACAGGACGGTGAGGGCGCCGGCGTCGGTGACGCTGCCGATGTTCTCGCCGGCGACGCCGACCACCAGGTCCTGGAAACCGTCGCCGTTGACGTCGCCGAGGTCCAGCTCGTAGCCGAAGTAGTCGTTCTTCTCGGAGGTGCCGGGGACGTTGCCGGTGTTCTGGGTGACGCTGGTGGTGGATCCGACGCCGCTCGGGGCGCCGTAGGTGATCCACACCTTGCCGCCGTCGGAGGCCTCCGGGAAGCTCACGCCGTCGCTGTCGGTCTTGTTCCAGTACATGCCGGTGACGATGTCGCCGTAGCCGTCGCCGTTGATGTCGCCGATGCCGGTGATGACGCCGGCCTTCAGCGGGCGGGCGTCGCCGACGGACAGGCCGCCGTCGGTGCCGGGCACCAGGAAGTTGGTGTTCCAGCCCTGGTCGGTGTCGTTCTCGAAGCCGTCGACCACGAGGTCGGTGCGCTTGTCGCCGTTGACGTCGCCCGCGGTGAGGTTGAGCGGGCCGCCGGACTGGATGTCGGGCTTGATGGTGTAGCGGCCCTTGACGGCGGTGCCGGAGGCGGTGAAGCCGCCCTTGTACACGTAGATGGCGGTGGAGGTGTTGCCGACCGCCAGGTCCGCCGTGCCGTCGCCGTCGAAGTCGCCGGCCGCCAGGCTCTTGCCCCAGCGGTCGTGCGAGCTCGGGGCGGGGTCGGCGAGGGTGACGCCGGTGCCGGTGATGCCGTTGGCCGAGCCCCACAGCAGGGCGACGCCGCCGCCGTCGACGTCGCTGCCGACGTCCTCCAGCGGGGAGGAGACGGCGATGTCGTCGTAGCCGTCGCCGTTGAAGTCGGCGTAGGCGGTCTCGGCGCCGAACACGTCGCCGGTCTCGGCCGTGCCCGGGTTGCCGGCGGTGTTCTGGCTGATCACGGACCGCTTGGCGGAGGAGACGCCGGTGCCGGTGCCGTACAGGACGACGAGCTGGCCGGCGTCCTTCTTGCCGTTGACGTACGCGCCGGAGGCCGAGAAGGCCACGTCGCCGATGCCGTCGCCGTTGAAGTCGGCCTGCGGGACGTGGGTGGAGTCGGCGGCCGTCGCCGGCGAGGCCGCGAACGTGAGCAGACCGCCCGTCAGCGCGGCCGCGGTGGCCGTCGCGAGGGCGAGTCGCAGGTGGGCGCGCCGGTGCGGGCGCGGGTGCTGGTGCATGCGGGGTTCTCCTGCGGCATGCGGGGATGCCCGGGGGCATCCGCAGACGATGAGGTGCCGGGCCCGCGTCCGTGTCCGCCGTTCACCGGGGGTCGGCCGGGCGTTCACGGGGCGGTCGGCGATCAGGAGACCGCTGGTGGGACGTAAGGGTTGTACGTGAGTTCGGTAAATCTGGGAGCCGGATGGGACGTGACCGTCTCCCCGGTCCACCTCCGGCAGGGCCATGACCCGGGCCCTCCTGTCCCGTGCTCTTGTTAAGGTCGCTGCGTGGATCTGGGGGTGACAGCGGCTCTTTTCGAGGTGTGTGCGGGTGCGGGCGCCCTGGCGTGGGCGGCGTACATCTTTGTGAGCGGGCTGCGTGAACACCGGCGTAAAGTCACGGCAGAAGTCGAGATCCAGGGCTCCTTCACACTGCCGACGGGCCGCTCCTACCGGTTCACTCCGGTCAGTTCGACGACCGGCGAGCCGTCCAGGGAATACGCCGGTACGCCACAGGAATTCGACGACCTGGATTTCTCGGAGGGCGACCGGGTGCGGATCGACTTCGATCCCGGCTATCCGTTGTTCTTCTATCCGGCCGGGAAGTACCCACGAGCCCGCCTCTGGCCCGTCGCACTGGCCGCGGGGGTCCTCGGCAGTGGGACGGCGGGTCTGGGGATCGTCAATCTGCTGTGAGCGGGGATCGGCTGTCCGCGCCACCGAGCCGGTGCCCGGCCCCGCCCCGGCAGCGGGCAGGATGGGGGCATGAGCGTAGTCAAGATCAATGTGCTGACCGTTCCCGCCGAGCAGCGGGAGATCCTGGAGAAGCGGTTCGCCCACCGCGCCCACGCCGTGGAGAGCTCCGACGGGTTCGAGTGGTTCGAGCTCCTGCGCCCCGTCGACGGCACCGACAAGTACCTGGTCTACACGCGCTGGCGGGACGAGGAGTCCTTCCAGGCCTGGCTGGAGGGCCCGATGAAGGCGGCCCACCAGGGCGGCGGCGAGGGCGGGGAGCGGCCCAAGCCCGCCGCCTCGGACTCGACGCTGTGGTCCTTCGAGGTGGTGCAGCAGTCCGGGCCGAAGGCGGAGTAACCACGGCGGTGAAGCCGGTGGCGGGGCGGCCGGGGAGGCCGTGTCAGGCCCCCAGGGCTCCCCGCACCACCTGCGCCAGTTCCCCGACCGCGACCGCCAGCGGGGTTACGGGCTGCACGAACGCGGTCAGCCGGTCCAGCGCGCGCCGCAGGACCGGCTGCTGCGGCTCCTCCTCCTCGAGCTCCTCGCGCAGCCGCCGCAGCTCCCGGCCTGTCGCGTCCGGGTCGGCCAGCTCCTCGCGGTGTTCCTCCAGCAACCGCTCGACGTACGCGAGGAGTTCGGCCGTACGGGCGTCCAGGTGCGGCCCCTGCTGGTGGAAGCCGACCGAGTTCGAGAACGCCTGGGCGCGGTGGCCGATCGCCTGGTTGCCCACGTAGTGGGTCCCGCCCTTGATCACCAGGCCGTTGTTGACGGGCGGGTCGGGACGGACGTCGTCGTGGCCCATGGAGGACTCCTTACTGCTGGGAACCGGCGGCGGCACCCGCGGCGGCCGGTCCCGACGGCCGGGTGACGTGCTGCGTGGCACTGGCCCCGGCGCCGATCGCCTGGTTGCCGATGATGCTCATGCCGCCCTGCTGGATGAGGCCCTGGTTGAGGATGGTCTGCTGCTGGGCGCGGAAGTCGGTGGTGTCGTAGCCGCGCGTGTCGAGGAACTCGCGGATCGCGGCGAGGGTGTGGCGTTCGACCGCGGCCGTGATCCGTCCGGCGTCCACGACCTGGAAGTAGTTGTGGTACCGGGGGCTCATCGCGATCTCCCGGATGCTCAGCCGGGCACCGTAGTCGAAGCACGGGTCCTGTTCCATCGCGGTCCGTTCGTCCCCCATGCGCCGGCTGTGCCGGGCCTCGAAGCGGGCGTGGCGCAGCGCCCGGAACGGCGCGCCGAGGAACGCCGGGCCGGTGTGGGCCAGCGCGGCGGCCAGCACCCCGCGCCGCCGCTCGGGCGTGAGCGGGTCGGGCAGGCGGTCCACGACGTGGTAGGCGGCGTCCACCGGACCGAGCACGTGGTTGTCGCAGTACAGGTGCAGCGTCGTGCCCGCGGTCGAGAAGTGCAGGAACACGCTCGGCACCACGTCCCCGCCCCACAGCGGCACATGGACGGCCAGGCAGTGGCGTACGGTGCCGGTCGGACGCAGCATGATCTCCTCGACCGCCTCGGGCGACAGCCGGGCGGCCGGGGACAGGCGGGTGGGCAGCAGGAAACGGCTGTCGTCACGGATGGCCGTACCGCTCGCGAAGATCCGGTCCTCGACGGTGAGGGACCGCAGGGCCTCGGCGTCGGCGCTGCCGCGCGCGGCGGCCGCGCGGAGCCGTGCGCGGACGTGCTCGACGAGGTCGGGGACGGTGAACGGCTCCGGCTCGGCGGGCCGCGCGGCCCGGTCCACCGGGTCGTCGGCGGGCAGCAGCGGCACGGACAGCGACCAGGTGGAGAGGGCGTCGGCGTACCCGATGAACGGGGAGAACCCGCTGTAGACGGTGACGTTGCCGTCCCGTGCCTCCTCGACGGCCTCCAGCCGTTCCGCGATCCATTCCCGCCGCGGTACGGGCGGCAGGTCCTGCCCGGCGAACGCCTCGCGGGTCAGGGTGGTGCGCAGCAGCCGGTCGGTGTCCAGGGCGTCGTCGACGACCGTCACGTACGCGAACACCACCGCGCCGATGGAGGCGAGCCCGGCCGGCACCCCGCCCAGGTAGGCGCCGCACAGCCAGGCCGGGAACCCGGAGACGGGCCAGGACCCGACGAGGGCGGCGAGCGGGAAGGCGCACAGCAGCAGCACCCCGGCCGTGATCCCGGTGCTCACCAGCACCGTGCCGCGCGGCTCGGGACGGCCGCGGGTGGCCAGCGTCGGCCGGGCGCGGCCCCCTCCCGCGAGGACCGACAGCACCGTCGCGGCGAACAGCAGCCACAGCGGGGCGAGCAGGGCCACGACGCCGAACGCCGTCGCCAGCCGCAGGTCACGCCGGTACCGGAGCTCCCTGGCCGCCAGGCTGTGGTGGACCACCGCCACCAGGTCGGTACCGGGCGAGGGCGCCACGGCGCCGGGCTCGTCGGCCAGGACCTCCTCCACCACCCGGTCGGCGAACCGCTCGTCGAGGTAGGCCGCGGCACACAGATACCGGGTCACGTCCCCCGGTACGCGCCCGACCGGCATGTGCAGCTGCGGGTTCGCCATACCGACTCCTTCCTTTCCGTGCCGGACCTTCCTGTGACGGAGCGACGCCTGCGCCGCGCCGACCGCCCCGGAGATCCGTACGCCCACGGCGGAGGCGGGGGCCCGGCTCGCCGCGGGGGACAGGATGGCGAGGAGCGCGCCGAGCGCGAGGCCGAAGGAGAGGGGAGCGCTCAGCAGGTAGCGGAGCAACCCGTCGGCCCGCGGGCGGAACGTGTCGACGAAGACCATGAGCAGGCACCACCACAGCACGGCCACCAGTTGTGACAGCAGCACGCCCGTGACGAGGCAGCCGAGCCGGCTCCGGGCGCCCGGGCCCGGCATCCGGGCGGCGACGAAGGCGAGCGCCACGAGCAGCACCACGATGCTGACGTTGTTGACGACCGGCACCGCCCCGTCGCGGCCGGCCTCCAGGAACAGCCAGCCGGCGTCGTTCAGCCCCAGCACCATCCCGCGGTGGCTCCCGTCCGGCGACAGCGACCAGCCGGGGAAGAGGGCCCCTTCGATCAGCCACCGCGCGCTGCTGCTGTTGTAGGGGCTCGCGGCGAGGTCCCAGTACAGGTTCACCAGGGGTCCCTGAACCCAGGGGCTGCCCAGCAGGAGCACCAGCAGACACAGCACAGCGGCCCGTCCCCGTGGGGAGAGCCGCGCCTCGGGCGTCATGCGTCTGGGCAAGAGCACTGGGGTCCCCCGTCGTCGATCCCCGGCATCCGGCGCCGCACAGGGTGCTTCCCCGTTCGCGACAGCCGTGAACCCTGAAGACGCGTGGGGCGACGGCGGGTTGAGGACAATGGCCGGATGTCACCGACCCCGGGGACGACGACACCCCCCGGCCCGCATGGGCCAGGGGGTGTCGAGGGAAGGGGCGGGGGACGCTACTTCACCGGCTCCGGCTCCGGCGCGTCCTGCGACTCGGCCGAACCCGCCGGGGGCTCGTCCTCGTCCTGGGCGGCCGGGGTCTTGACGGAGTCCAGCAGCAGCTGGGCGACGTCGACGACCTGGATGGACTCCTTGGCCTTGCCGTCGTTCTTCTTGCCGTTGACCGAGTCGGTCAGCATCACCAGGCAGAACGGGCAGGCCGTGGAGACGATGTCGGGGTTCAGCGACAGCGCCTCGTCCACCCGCTCGTTGTTGATGCGCTTGCCGATCCGCTCCTCCATCCACATCCGGGCGCCACCGGCGCCGCAGCAGAAGCCGCGCTCCTTGTGGCGGTGCATCTCCTCGTTGCGCAGGCCCGGGACCTTGCCGATGATCTCGCGCGGCGGCGTGTAGATCTTGTTGTGGCGGCCCAGGTAGCACGGGTCGTGGTACGTGATGATGCCCTCGACCGGGGTGACCGGGATGAGCTTGCCCTCGTCCACCAGGTGCTGGAGCAGCTGGGTGTGGTGGATGACCTCGTAGTCGCCGCCGAGCTGCGGGTACTCGTTGCCGAGCGTGTTGAGGCAGTGCGGGCAGGTGGCGACGATCTTCTTGGCCGACTTCGGCTTGCGGGACTCCTCGGTGACCTTGCCCTCGTCGTCCAGCTCCTCGCCGAACGCCGTGTTCAGGGCCATCACGTTCTCCATGCCGAGCTCCTGGAAGAGGGGCTCGTTGCCCAGGCGGCGGGCGGAGTCACCGGTGCACTTCTCGTCGCCGCCCATGATCGCGAACTTCACGCCCGCGATGTGCAGCAGCTCGGCGAAGGCCTTGGTGGTCTTCTTGGCGCGGTCCTCCAGGGCGCCGGCGCAGCCGACCCAGTACAGGTACTCGACCTCGGACAGGTCCTCGATGTCCTTGCCGACGACCGGGACCTCGAAGTCGACCTCCTTGGTCCACTCCAGGCGCTGCTTCTTCGCCAGGCCCCAGGGGTTGCCCTTCTTCTCCAGGTTCTTGAGCATCGTGCCCGCCTCCGAGGGGAAGCTGGACTCGATCATCACCTGGTAGCGGCGCATGTCGACGATGTGGTCGACGTGCTCGATGTCGACGGGGCACTGCTCGACGCAGGCGCCGCAGGTGGTGCAGGACCACAGCACGTCCGGGTCGATGACGCCGTTCTCCTCCAGCGTGCCGACCAGCGGGCGCTCGGCCTCGGCCAGGGCGGCGGCGGGGACGTCCTTCAGCTGCTCCTCGGAGGCCTTCTCCTCGCCCTCCATGGTCTTGCCGCCGCCGGCCAGCAGGTACGGCGCCTTGGCGTGCGCGTGGTCGCGCAGCGACATGATCAGCAGCTTCGGGGACAGCGGCTTGCCGGTGTTCCAGGCCGGGCACTGCGACTGGCAGCGGCCGCACTCGGTGCAGGTGGAGAAGTCCAGCAGGCCCTTCCAGGAGAAGTGCTCGACCTGCGAGACACCGAAGACGTCGTCCTCGCCCGGGTCCGCGAAGTCGATCGGCTTGCCGCCGGAGGTCATGGGCTGGAGCGCGCCGAGGGCGGTCTCACCGGTGGCGTTGCGCTTGAACCAGATGTTCGGGAACGCGAGGAAGCGGTGCCAGGCCACACCCATGTTGGTGTTGAGCGAGACCGTGATCATCCAGATCATGGTCGTGCCCAGCTTGATCATCGCGAACAGGTAGACGAGGTTCTGCAGCGTCGCCACGCTCAGGCCCTTGAAGGCGAGCACCAGCGGGTACGAGGCGAAGTACGCGGCCTCGTAGTGGTCCACGTGGTGCAGCGCGCCCTCCAGGCCGCGCAGCACGTAGATGGCCAGGCCGATGGTGAGGATGACGTACTCGACGAAGTACGCCTGGCCCATCTTCGAGCCCGCGAACCGCGACTTGCGGCCCGGCCGGGACGGCAGGCTCAGCAGGCGGATGACGATCAGGACGAGGATGCCCAGGGTCGTCATCGCGCTGATGAACTCGATGTACAGCTCGTACGGCAGGAAGCCGCCGAGCACCGGCAGCGTCCAGTCGGCCTGGAACAGCTGGCCGTACGCGGTGATGATCGTCGGCGGCAGCGTGAGGAAGCCGATCGCGACGAACCAGTGGGCGATGCCGACGATGCCCCAGCGGTTCATGCGCGTGTGGCCGAGGAACTCCTTCACCAGCGTCACGCTGCGCTGGTAGGGGTTGTCGGTCCGGGTGCCGGCCGGGACCGGCTGGCCCAGCTTGAAGTACCGGACGAACTGGCCGATCGCGCGTGCGAGCAGCGCAACGCCGACCACGGTCAGGACCAGCGACACGATGATCGCGGCGAGTTGCATGGGGGCTCCTCGGGCCTGCGAGGGGGTCGTCGGGGGACGCCTTCTTCGGATGGCTCTCTGAAGGGTTCCCCGAGATTACTAAGCGGTAACTTATGCAGTCCGTCTGAGACTACCCCTATCCTCCGCCGCACTGTAGCCGGGTGCGGGGTGATCTGAATCGCTGAGGGTTGCCTGAGGGCGGCCGGCGTTGCCTCGTGTTATTCACGAGAAATCGGACTTTTCGCCCCTAACTTATATCCGTGCTCTACGGGATCGCCGCCGCCACCGCCGCCCTGCTCCTCTCCGCCGTCCTCACGCCCCTGCTCCGGCCCCTCGCGTTGCGGGCCGGCGCGCTCGACCGGCGACGGCCCCGGGCCGTACCGCTGTTCGGGGGCGTGGCCGTGCTGACCGCCACCGGGCTGCTCGCCGCGGTCGGCGACCGGGCCGGCGTCGTGCCCCTGGACGGCGGGGTCGGCAGGCTGCTCCTCGCCGGGACGGCGCTCGGGGCGCTCGGGCTCGTCGCCGACGCGGGGCGGCTGCGGCGCCGGGTCCTGGCGGCCGGGACGGCCGTCGCCGCCGTGCTGGTCGTGCCGTACGGGGAGACCGGGATGCCGGGCGGCCTGCTCGCGGCCTGCTGGATCGTCCTGGTCACCCTTGCCTTCCTCGGGCTGGACCACGCCGACGGGCTGGCGGGCACGGTCGGGGTCGTGACCGCCTTCGGGCTGGGGGCGTGCGCGGCGGCGGAGCTGATGGACGGGGTCGCGGTGCTGATGAGCGTGCTGGCCGCCGCGCTGGCCGGCTTCCTCCTGCACAACTGGCATCCGGCGCGGATCGGGCTCGGTGCGTGCGGCTCGCTGTTCACCGGGTTCCTGCTCGCCGCGGCGGCGGTCCTCACCCGGGCCGGCCACGGGCTCGCCTCCAGTACGGGCGTCCTGTTCGCCCTCACCGCCGTAGCCTGCGCCGACGCACTCCTGGTGACGGTCTCCCGCCGCGCGTCCGGCCGCCTCCTGGGGCACAGCGCCCCCGACCACCTCGCCCACCGCCTCCGCCGCCTCGGCCTGACCCCCCAGGGCGCGGCCGCACTCCTGGGCCTCGCGGCGCTCGCCGCGGTCCTCACCGGCGTCCTGACCCACACCGGCTGGGCGAACGGGAGCACGCCCCTGTGGGTGGCGGCGGGAGCGTCGCTGACGGTGGTGGCACTCCTGCGGGTGCCGGTGTACGAGCGGGGGGCTCGGGGGGCGGGCGGGGCGCCTGGCCGGCGGGCGGGGCGGAGGCGGGGTGGGGGGCCTGGTCGGGCTGCTGGGGTGGTGTCGGCCGGGGGGTCTGGTCGGGGTGCTGGGGTGGTGTCGACCGGGGGGTCTGGTCGGGGTGCTGGTGGGGTGTCGACCGGGGGGTCTGGTCGGGGTGCTGGTGGGGTGCCGGGGCGGGTGCCTGGCGGGGCGCGTGGCATGGAGCCGGGCGGAGTGGTCGACGGGGCGCGTGGTCTGGTGCCGGGCTGGGTGCGCGGCAGGTCTGCCGGGCGGGTGCCGGGCGGAGCGGTCGCGGGGACGCCCGGGCGCGGGCCCGGCCTGGCGGCCGGTGGGGTGCCCGGCAGGGCGACGGGCTTGACGGCCGGCCGGGTGCCGGGTGGGGCGTCTGGCGGAGCCACCGGCCGGGTTCCTGTGGCGGCGTCCGGTCGGGTGCCCGTTGCGGGGGCCGGGCAGTCGGCTCGGTCGGCGGCCGAGGGGGCGTCCCGGCGGGCATCCGGTGAGTGAGGGGGTGCGGCCGGGTGGCTGGCCGGTGCCGGGTACGGCGTCGGGCGGAGCGACCAGCCGGGTTTCTGTGGAGGCGTCCGGTCGGATGCCCGTTGCAGGGGCCGGACAGCCGGTCCGGTCGGCGGCCGAGGGGGTGTCGGGGCGGGCATCCGGTGAGTGAGGACGGCTCTCGGGGCGTTCGAGCGACCAGACGGTGGTGCACCTGGGCCAGGTGTCCAGCGGGGACGCCCACTTGGACAAACGACGGCCCACCCAGTCAGGCCGCGCAGGAGATTGGGCCGTGTCGGCCGGCTGTGCCGTAGCGCGCCCTGCCAGGTGGATGCTCCCGGCGCCCGGCCGGTCGGCCCGCCACGCCCTGTGCGTGAGGCCGGCCACCAGCCCTGGTGCGCGTACACGCAGGTCAGCGCCCACTTGCGTGTAAGGGATGGATAAGAGTTGAGCCCAGCCGACTCAGCTCTGTTGACCCCGGGTCGAGCGTCAGGCACACTTGAGTCCGTTCCACTCAAGTCAGCTGGAGGAATCACAATGGCACGTGCGGTCGGCATCGACCTGGGCACGACTAACTCCGTCGTCAGCGTTCTGGAGGGCGGCGAGCCCACCGTCATCACCAACGCCGAGGGCGCCAGGACCACGCCGTCCGTCGTCGCCTTTGCCAAGAACGGCGAAGTGCTCGTGGGTGAGGTGGCCAAGCGCCAGGCGGTCACCAACGTGGACCGGACGATCCGGTCGGTCAAGCGTCACATGGGCACCGACTGGAAGATCGAGCTCGACGGGAAGCCCTTCAACCCGCAGCAGATCTCCGCGTTCATCCTGCAGAAGCTGAAGCGGGACGCCGAGGCCTACCTGGGCGAGAAGGTCACCGACGCGGTCATCACCGTCCCGGCGTACTTCAACGACGCCGAGCGCCAGGCCACCAAGGAGGCCGGCGAGATCGCGGGCCTCAACGTGCTGCGGATCGTCAACGAGCCGACGGCGGCGGCGCTGGCCTACGGTCTGGAGAAGGAGGACCAGACCATCCTCGTCTTCGACCTCGGCGGCGGCACCTTCGACGTGTCCCTCCTGGAGATCGGTGACGGTGTCGTCGAGGTGAAGGCCACCAACGGCGACAACCACCTCGGTGGTGACGACTGGGACCAGCGCATCGTCGACTACCTGGTCAAGCAGTTCCAGGCCGGCCACGGCGTGGACCTGTCCAAGGACAAGATGGCGCTGCAGCGTCTGCGCGAGGCCGCCGAGAAGGCGAAGATCGAGCTCTCCTCCTCGACCGAGACCTCGATCAACCTGCCGTACATCACCGCCTCCGCCGAGGGCCCCCTGCACCTCGACGAGAAGCTCACCCGCGCCCAGTTCCAGCAGCTCACCAGCGACCTGCTGGAGCGCTGCAAGGTGCCGTTCCACAACGTCATCAAGGACGCCGGCGTCTCCATCAACGACATCGACCACGTCGTCCTGGTCGGCGGCTCGACCCGTATGCCCGCCGTCGCCGAGCTCGTCAAGGAGCTGACCGGCGGCAAGGAGGCCAACAAGGGCGTGAACCCGGACGAGGTCGTCGCCGTCGGCGCCTCGCTCCAGGCCGGTGTCCTCAAGGGCGAGGTCAAGGACGTCCTGCTGCTGGACGTCACCCCGCTGTCCCTCGGTATCGAGACCAAGGGCGGCATCATGACCAAGCTGATCGAGCGCAACACGACCATCCCGACCAAGCGCTCGGAGATCTTCACCACGGCCGAGGACAACCAGCCGTCGGTGCAGATCCAGGTCTACCAGGGCGAGCGCGAGATCGCGGCGTACAACAAGAAGCTCGGCATGTTCGAGCTGACCGGTCTGCCCCCGGCGCCGCGCGGCGTCCCGCAGATCGAGGTCTCCTTCGACATCGACGCCAACGGCATCATGCACGTCACGGCGAAGGACCTCGGCACCGGCAAGGAGCAGAAGATGACCGTCACCGGCGGCTCCTCGCTCCCGAAGGAAGAGGTCGACCGCATGCGCGAGGAGGCCGAGCGCTACGCGGAGGAGGACCACAAGCGCCGCGAGGCCGCCGAGGCCCGCAACCAGGGCGAGCAGCTCGTCTACCAGACCGAGAAGTTCCTCAAGGACAACGAGGACAAGGTCCCCGGCGAGATCAAGACCGAGGTCGAGGCCGCCGTCGCCGAGCTGAAGGAGAAGCTCAAGGGCGAGGACACCGCTGAGATCCGCTCCGCCACGGAGAAGGTCGCGGCCGTCTCCCAGAAGCTCGGCCAGGCGATGTACGCCGACGCCCAGGGTGCCCAGGCCACCGCCGGCGGTGCCACCGCCTCCGACGGCAAGGCCGACGACGACGTCGTCGACGCCGAGATCGTCGACGACGAGCGGAAGGACGGTGCCGCGTGACGGAGGAGACCCCGGGCTTCGACGAGCAGCAGCAGGCTCAGCAGGGCCAGCCGCAGCAGCCCGACGTCCCCTCCGGCGCCGCCTCCGACGACGCCGAGCCGAAGGCCGCCTCCGCTCCGCAGCAGGAGGAGGGGGCGGCCCCGGCCGGGGACGCGGGCCAGACCGCGGGCCTGGTGGCCCAGCTGGACCAGGTGCGCACCGCGCTGGGCGAGCGCACCGCGGACCTCCAGCGGCTCCAGGCCGAGTACCAGAACTACCGCCGCCGGGTCGAGCGCGACCGGATCGCGGTCAAGGAGATCGCCGTGGCGAACCTCCTGACCGAGCTCCTGCCCGTGCTCGACGACATCGGCCGCGCGCGGGAACACGGCGAACTGGTGGGCGGCTTCAAGTCCGTCGCCGAGTCGCTGGAGACGACCGTCGCGAAGATGGGCCTGCAGCAGTTCGGCAAGGAGGGCGAGCCCTTCGACCCGACGATCCACGAGGCCCTGATGCACTCCTACGCGCCGGACGTCACCGAGACGACGTGCGTGGCGATTCTCCAGCCCGGGTACCGGATCGGCGAGCGCACCATCCGCCCCGCGCGGGTGGCCGTCGCCGAGCCGCAGCCCGGCGCGCAGACGGTCAAGCCGGCCGAGGAGGACAAGGCGGCGGAGCAGTCCGACTCCGCGGAGAGCAAGGAGAACGGTGGCCCGGACGAGGGCTGACGTTGGAACTGACGCAGGAGAGGAGGGGCGTCGAGGATGAGCACCAAGGACTTCATCGAGAAGGACTACTACAAGGTCCTCGGCGTCCCCAAGGACGCCACCGAGGCCGAGATCAAGAAGGCGTACCGGAAGCTCGCCCGCGAGTTCCACCCGGACGCCAACAAGGGCAACGCCAAGGCGGAGGAGCGTTTCAAGGAGATCTCCGAGGCGAACGACGTCCTCGGTGACCCCAAGAAGCGCAAGGAGTACGACGAGGCACGCGCCCTGTTCGGCAACGGCGGCTTCCGCCCGGGGCCCGGCGCGGGTGGCGGATCGTTCAACTTCGACCTGAGCGACCTGTTCGGGGGCCAGGCCGGCGGCGGTGCCGGCGGCTTCGGCGGCGGACTCGGTGACGTCTTCGGGGGCCTGTTCGGCCGTGGTGGCACGGGCACCACGCGCACCCAGCCGCGCCGCGGCCAGGACATCGAGTCCGAGGTCACCTTGAGCTTCACCGAGGCGATCGAGGGCGCGACCGTCCCGCTGCGGATGTCCAGCCAGCAGCCCTGCAAGGCCTGCTCCGGCACCGGCGACAAGAACGGCACACCGCGCGTGTGCCCGACCTGCGTCGGCACCGGGCAGGTGGCGCGCGGCTCCGGCGGCGGCTTCTCCCTCACCGACCCGTGCCCGGACTGCAAGGGCCGCGGCCTGATCGCGGAGAACCCCTGCGACATCTGCAAGGGCAGCGGCCGGGCCAAGTCGTCCCGGACGATGCAGGTCCGCATCCCGGCCGGCGTCCTGGACGGGCAGCGCATCCGGCTGCGCGGCAAGGGCGCCCCGGGCGAGCGGGGCGGCCCGGCGGGCGACCTGTACGTGGTGGTCCACGTCAAGGAGCACCCCGTCTTCGGCCGCAAGGGCGACAACCTCACCGTCACGGTGCCGGTCACGTTCACCGAGGCGGCGCTCGGCGGCGAGGTCCGGGTCCCGACCCTGGGCGGACCGCCCGTCACCCTGAAGCTGCCCCCGGGCACGCCGAACGGCCGTACGATGCGGGCTCGGGGCAAGGGCGCGGTCCGTAAGGACGGCACCCGCGGCGACCTGCTGGTCACCGTGGAGGTGAGTGTCCCGAAGGACCTGTCGGGGAAGGCTCGTGAGGCGCTCGAGGCGTATCGCGAAGCCACCGCGGGTGAGGACCCGCGGGCGGAGCTGTTCCAGGCCGCGAAGGGAGCTTGATGAGATGGACGGCCGTCGACGCAACCCGTATGAACTGACCGAGGACACCCCGGTCTACGTCATCTCGGTGGCGGCCCAGCTCTCCGGTCTGCATCCGCAGACCCTGCGCCAGTACGACCGTCTGGGGCTCGTTTCGCCGGACCGCACGGCCGGCCGGGGCCGGCGCTACTCGGCCCGCGACATCGAACTGCTCCGGCAGGTGCAGCAGTTGTCGCAGGACGAGGGCATCAACCTGGCGGGTATCAAGCGCATCATCGAACTGGAGAACCAGGTCGCCGCGCTCCAGGCCCGCGTGGCCGAACTGGAGGACGCCCTCGACGGGGCCGCGGCGGCGATGCGCCAGCGCGAGGCGGCGGTGCACGCGTCGTACCGCCGCGACCTGGTGCCCTACCAGGAGGTCCAGCAGACCAGCGCGCTGGTGGTGTGGCGGCCGCCCAAGCGCAGGCAGCAGCAGTCCGACTGACCGTGTGAGCGTCGCTGAGGGGCCCGGAGAGCACTCCGGGCCCCTTTCGCGTGCGGCCGCGTATGCACGCGTCGTGTGGCTGGCTGAGATTGTTCGGTCCTCTGATCGAATCAAGGGGGCCTGGGGAGGGCCGCCGTGATCCTGACTTGTGGGGAACGGCCATGGTTGTGCGGTTTCTCACGGCGCCGGGGTTTCCACGACGTGGACGGTCCGTAAAGAGTGTTTGGAGGCGATTCCGCCTTCCCTTCACCGGCGCTGCGGAGCGTGGTGTTGCCATCTCGTTAAGTGGTTCCGCTTGACGCCGGGGACCGCCGCCGCGTTGGCTTTTCAGTCACATGGGTCGCAAAGTCGCACCCACGTCCGGAACGCCTCAGAAGTGAGTCCCCGAATGCGTCGTATCGCCATATCCGTTGCCGCTGCCTCGATGTCCGTCACGCTCGCCGGTTGCGGCGTGCTCAACGCGACCGGGAGCAGCGACGAGGCGAGCCCGACCAAGGGCAACGACATCACGGTGGGCCTGCTGCTCCCGGAGAAGGCCAACACCCGCTACGAGAACTTCGACTACCCCATCATCAAGCGGAAGGTCGAGTCCCTCACCCACAACCAGGGCCGGGTCCAGTACGCCAACGCCGAGGCCGACGCGGGCCGGCAGGCCGAGCAGCTCCGGCAGATGATCGACGAGCGGGTCGACGTGATCCTGCTGGACGCCGTCGACGCGCACGCCATCGCCTCCGGCGTGAAGAAGGCCAAGGACGCCGGGATCCCCGTCATCGCCTACGACCGGCTGGCCGAGGGCCCGATCGACGCGTACATCTCCTTCGACAACGAGCTCGTCGGCGAGGTCCAGGGCCGCACCCTGCTGGAGTCCCTCGGGTCGGACGCCTCCACCTCCGACAAGATCGTCATGATGAACGGCTCGCCCACCGACCCCAACGCCAAGCAGTTCAAGGCCGGTGCGCTCTCCGAGCTGAACGGCAAGGTGACGATCGCCAAGTCCTACGACACCAAGGACTGGAAGCCGGAGAACGCCCAGGCCAACATGGCCGAGGCGATCGCCGCGATCGGCAAGGACGACATCGCCGCCGTCTACTCCGCCAACGACGGCATGGCGGGCGGCATCGTCAAGGCCCTGAAGGCCGCCGGGGTGACCGACCTGCCGCCCATCACCGGGCAGGACGCCGAACTGGAGGCGGTGCAGCGGATCCTCGCCGGCGAGCAGTACATGAGCGTCTACAAGTCCTACCCGCAGGAGGCCGAGAACGCCGCGGAGATGGCCGTGGCGAAGGTCCAGGGCCGGGACATCCAGTTCGACGCGCTCGCCCGGGACAAGGTCGACAGCCCCACGCACAAGGACATCCCCGCGCAGCTGGTGCCCGTCGTCGCGCTGACGAAGTCCAACATCAAGGAGACCGTCGTCGCCGACGGCATCTACAGCGTCTCCGACATCTGCACCACGAAGTACAAGGCGGCCTGCGCGGCGGCCGGCCTGAAGTGACGCAGGACCGTTGACGGGGCGTGGCCGGGACACCGGCCACGCCCTTCGCCGTCGCCCGGTGTGGAGATCCGGCCAGTTGTCAGGGCTTGCTGTGAAGAGGGGAACCGCCGCGTGCAGCCGGGCCGTCCGTCACCTGTGCGGGGCCGGGGGGTCACGGCGCGTACCGGCCGTCCCACCCTCGCGGCGACAGGAGCCGTGTTGCGGAGCAGGTCCGGTCCGCGCATAGTTGCGCTGCGGAACGACGCTGCGACCGGGGGTGGGGATCGGCGATGGCCGGGCACGGTACGGACGAGCATCCGCATGGTGCTGACCGACTGTGCGAGGCGGGGGACCGCGTGTACTCCCGTGCCGTACGGCGGGGCCGGGTGCCGCGCCGGGACGCGGAACCGGTGCCCTGCCTGCTGGAGTTGGCGCTGCTGCACCCCGACCCCGACGACATGGACTGGCTGGTGCCGACCTCCCCGCAGGAGGTCATGACCCGGCTGCTGCGCGGGATGTACCAGGAGATCAGCGCCAGCCAGCGCCGGGTGGGCACGGCCGTGGAGGCCTTCGAGTGGTACGCCGGGCTGGGCCGTCAGGTGCGTCCGGTCCCGCCGGCGACGGAGGGCTCGGCGATCCGGGTGCTGGACGGGCTGGCCCGGATCCAGGCCGCGATGGACGAGGCGACCGAGGCGTGCACGACCGAGGTGCTCACCGTGCAGCCCGGCGGCATCCGGCGCGAGGCGGAGCTGTCCGAGGGCCTGCACCGGGCGCTGGCGCTGCGCGGCCGGGGCGTACGGATGCGGGACCTGTACACCCATGTCGCCCGGCACGGGCAGGGGTTGCTCACCTACCTGGAGCTGATGGGCGACGCGGTGGAGGCCCGGACCCTGGACGAGGTCATCGACCGGCTGATCCTGTTCGACCGTACGGTGGCCTTCATCCCCGCCAACGCCGACCGCACGATGGCGCTGGAGCTGCGGCACCCGGCGCTGGTGGAGTACCTGGTGACGGTGTTCGAGCGGCTGTGGCGCCTGGCCATCCCGCTGACCGCGCCGCTGCCGGACACGGGCATCGAGGGCATCTCGCACCGGGAGCAGTCCATCGCCGCGCTGCTCGCGGAGGGCCACCAGGACGCGGTGATCGCGGAGCGGCTGGGGATCAGCGTCCGTACCTGCCGGGCGCACATCGCCCGGCTCTCGGAGACGCTGGGCGCGGCCAGCCGTACGCAGCTGGGCGTGCGCATCGCCCAGGCCGGCCTGGACGGGCCGCCGCGCCGGGCCGGGGCCTCGCTGGGCGTTCCCGCCCGGGGCTCCCGCAGCGTGCGCTGAGGGGCCCGAGCCGGGCCCGGCTCTGACCGCCCGTCACCGGGTCGCGCCCTGCCGGTCCAGGATCCCGGACTGCGCGATGAGGTAACCGAGCTGTGCCCTGCTGCCACTGCCCAGGACCGCCGCCAGCTTGGCGATGTGGGCCCGGCAGGTGCGCACGTTCATGCCGAGCCGGCGGGCGATGGCCTCGTCGACGTGGCCCTCGACGAGCAGCTTGGCGATGGAGTGCTGGATGTCCGTGATGCCCCCGGCGGTGGGCTCGTAGGGGGCGCCGGCGCTCAGCGGCACGGACCGGCTCCACATGAACTCGAAGACCTTGATGAGGTACCGGACGAGGCCGGGGTGGCGCAGCTCCAGGGCGACCTTCTGGTCGTCGCGGGTGGGGATGAACGCCACGGTCTCGTCGCAGACGATGAGACGTTCCACCACCTCGTCGATCGTGCGGTACTCCGCCTTGCCGTGCGCGAGCTGGGCGACGTACGCCAGCTTCTGCGGGCTGTAGCGCGCCGTGTGCTGGTACAGCGTGCGGATCCGTACCCCACGCTCCGTCAGGGGCTTGTCCCGCTCCAGTCCCTGGGCGAGGCTGCGCTCGGAGAAGTGGTCGTCGCTGGGCTGGATGGTGAGCATCTCGTTCTGGCACTGTGAAGTGGCCAGGTTGAGGGCGGCGTTGATGCGGTCGCTGCCCTCCAGCACCGTGATCGAGTGCTCGGCGGCCGCCGGTTGGGCGCCGAGCACCATGAAGGGCTCGAAAACATCGGCGAGTTTGATGGACAGCCGTCGTCGTTCCGCGATGTCCCGCTCGATGGGGTGCAGACGCTGGGCGAGGGCGACCGCCGGAGGCACCGGGCGCAGCCACTGCGAGTCGTCCGGGTCCGGGTGGAGCAGGGCGAACTCCAGCAGGCAGGGGGCCGCGTCCGCGTCCGCACGGGCGATCCGTCCCGCACGCAGGGCGTCCGCATAAAGACGGCCGCCTTCCTCACACAGCTCGGTGACCGCATGGGGATGTGTCCCTTTTGCTTGATTCGCCACCAAACCTCCACCCCCCAGGGTCCTGAACGTGCAGGAACATGATGCACCGATTGTGTGGCCATGACGTGTTCGAATGAGCCATCGTCTTACCTGACGGGGGAAGAGGAGACTTACAAGTGAGGACGAAGCCGACTATGCGTAAGAGACTGCTTCGCTCGGTGCTTGCTGCCGCCCTCTCCGCCGTCGCGGTGTTCGGAGCGCTGAGCGGTTACTCCGACGCGAAGGGCGACACCCAGGCGGACAGCCACTGGCCGTCGATCGTCGTCGACTCGGAGCGTTGATGTGACCACTCCACCCGACGACCGGTCCTTCCGCCGCGAGATGGCTACCGCCTACCGGTCCGGCTGGCACTTCATCGACCTGGTCACCGCCATCCCCCACAGCGGTGACTCGCTGATGGTGACCGTGTTCGGTGAGCCGGTCGTCGTCACGCGCGACGAGGACGGAGACGTGCGGGCGTACCGGTGTCTGCGGCGGCCTCGGGGGGCGCCGCAGCCTGTGCGGTGTGCCATCCGGTACGGAATGATCTTTGTCAACCTGGACCAGCGAGACCATCAGCAGGTGGAGTCCGGCTCCCCTGTGCCACGGACCATCTCGGCCACCCCCCGCAGTGCCTGACGCGATTCCCCCGTCGTAACAGATCGCTCAGGTGCTTCCCCCCGCAGCGGCGTCACCGTGACCTGAACACGGTGACGCCGCTGCAGTTTCCGGGGACATGTCGCGACACGTCCCGGATCGTGCGGTGGCCGGAAACGGTCGACCGTTGGTACGGAATGTACGAGGTGCGCAACCGGCCCCCTTGCACACACCCACCCGGCACGCTCTACGGCAGGACTGCCTGATGCAGCTCGGCCCGCGTGCCCTGGGGCACCCGGGCTGACGCACCGCCGGCCTGCTCGGCCCTCGCTCCCTGCGGCGCGCGCCCCGCGCCTATGACGCGTTCGACCGGCGTTCGTGGACGCACTGGACCCGTCCCCTCGTGTGCTCGGCCCGCCGGCCCTGGGGCACCCGGCCGGCGCCCCTCGTGTGTTCGGACCTCGCTCCCCGTGGCTCGCTCGGCGGGCGACCTCGGGCGTACTCGATCCGTGTGCCCTGGCGAGCTGGGCTCCCCCTGCTGCACAGACTCGCGCGCTCGTGGCCGCTGCCCCGCGCCTGCGCCCCTGAATGCGCTCGCTCGGCCCGCAGGCCCGTGGCGCTCAGCCGGCGCCCGCTGGCGTTCCGGCCTATGCCCCCTGACCCACTCGCCCCGCGCCCCGTCGGGGTGCACCGGCCCGCTCGCGTCCGCCGCGCACCCCCGGGCGGGTTTCACCGAGCCGCTCGCGTCCGCCGCGCTCACCCCCGAAGCCGGCAGCCCGACCCGGTCAGCCCCGCCCCATCGCCCGTGTCAGTTCGATCTCGATCACCACGCGGTCCGGGTTCGGTGCCGGGCGGCGTCCGTAGCGCTCCGTGTAGCGGCGTTCCGCCTCTGCCACCCGGTCCCGCTCGGTCCGTACGAAGGCCCGGCCCTCCAGCGTCGCCCACCGCCGGCCGTCCACCTGGCACACGGCGACCGCGGCCCCCTCCCGGCCGGCCGCCAGGACGTTGGCCACCTTCTTGCTCGCCTTGTTCGCGATCACCCGGGCCAGCCGCGCCGCGGGGTCGTAGGTCACCCCGACGGGCACGACGTGCGGCGTGCCGTCCGGGCGCGGGGTCGTCAGCGTGCACAGGTGCCGCTCCTGCCAGAAGGTGAGGTACGGCGCGTCGGGTGCGCCCGGATCCTGGGGGTACGTGGCCATGGGCCGGAACTTAGCCGCCGCAAGCCTCCCGCGCGACACCTTGAGTGGAATAGACTCAACTTTGTGTACGTTGCTCTAGTCAGTGCGGATGACGGCTGACGCAAGGAGGAGACAGGGAACGTGGACGCCGAGCTGACCAACCGGAGCCGGGACGCGATCAACGCGGCGAGCAACCGGGCCGTGACCGAGGGCCACCCGGACCTCACCCCCGCCCACCTGCTGCTCGCGCTGCTCCAGGGGCAGGACAACGAGAACATCACCGACCTGCTCGTCGCGGTCGAGGCCGACCTGGCCGCCGTACGGTCCGGCGCCGAGAAGATCCTGGCCGGGCTGCCCAGCGTCACCGGGTCGACCGTCGCGCCGCCCCAGCCCAACCGGGAGCTGCTCGCCGTCATCGCCGACGCGCAGGCCCGGGCCGGGGAGCTGGGCGACGAGTACCTGTCCACCGAGCACCTGCTGCTCGGCATCGCCGCGGAGGGCGGTGCCGCCGGGGAGGTGCTGGAGCGGCAGGGGGCCAGTGCGAAGAAGCTGCAGGAAGCGTTCCAGAAGGCGAGGGGAGGGCGCAGGGTGACCACTCCCGACCCGGAGGGCCAGTACAAGGCCCTGGAGAAGTTCGGGACGGACTTCACCGCCGCCGCCCGCGAGGGCAAGCTCGACCCGGTCATCGGGCGGGACCAGGAGATCCGGCGCGTGGTGCAGGTGCTGTCCCGCCGCACGAAGAACAACCCGGTGCTCATCGGTGAGCCCGGCGTCGGCAAGACCGCCGTCGTGGAGGGGCTCGCGCAGCGGATCGTCAAGGGCGACGTGCCCGAGTCGCTGAAGGACAAGAAGCTGGTCGCGCTGGACATCGGCGCGATGGTCGCGGGCGCGAAGTACCGCGGTGAGTTCGAGGAGCGGCTCAAGACCGTCCTGGCCGAGATCAAAGACTCCGACGGGCAGATCATCACCTTCATCGACGAGCTGCACACCGTCGTCGGCGCCGGTGCCGGCGGCGACTCCGCCATGGACGCGGGCAACATGCTCAAGCCGATGCTGGCGCGCGGCGAACTGCGGATGATCGGCGCGACCACGCTGGACGAGTACCGCGAGCGCATCGAGAAGGACCCGGCGCTGGAGCGCCGCTTCCAGCAGGTCTTCGTCGGCGAGCCGAGCGTCGAGGACACCATCGCCATCCTGCGCGGGCTCAAGGGCCGCTACGAGGCCCACCACAAGGTCCAGATCGCCGACTCGGCGCTGGTGGCCGCGGCCACCCTCTCCGACCGGTACATCACCTCCCGCTTCCTGCCCGACAAGGCCATCGACCTGGTCGACGAGTCGGCCTCCCGGCTGCGCATGGAGATCGACTCCTCCCCGGTCGAGATCGACGAGCTGCAGCGCGCCGTCGACCGGCTGAAGATGGAGGAGCTGGCGCTGAGCCGGGAGACCGACCAGGCCTCCCGCGAACGCCTGGAGAAGCTGCGCCGCGACCTCGCCGACAAGGAGGAGGAGCTGCGCGGCCTGACCGCCCGCTGGGAGAAGGAGAAGCAGTCCCTCAACCGGGTCGGCGAGCTGAAGGAGAAGCTCGACGAGCTGCGCGGCCAGGCCGAGCGCGCCCAGCGCGACGGCGACTTCGACACCGCCTCCAAGCTGCTGTACGGCGAGATCCCGGCCCTGGAGAAGGAGCTGGAGGCCGCCTCCGAGGCCGAGGAGGAGGTCGCCAGGGACACCATGGTCAAGGAGGAGGTCGGCCCGGACGACATCGCCGACGTGGTCGCCTCCTGGACCGGCATCCCGGCCGGCCGCCTGCTGGAGGGCGAGACGCAGAAGCTGCTGCGCATGGAGGACGAGATCGGCCGGCGCCTGATCGGCCAGGCCGAGGCCGTGCGCGCGGTCTCGGACGCGGTACGCCGCTCCCGCGCGGGCATCTCCGACCCCGACCGGCCCACCGGCTCGTTCCTCTTCCTCGGCCCGACCGGTGTCGGCAAGACGGAACTGGCCAAGGCGCTGGCCGACTTCCTCTTCGACGACGAGCGGGCGATGGTCCGCATCGACATGTCGGAGTACAGCGAGAAGCACAGCGTGGCCCGGCTGGTCGGCGCCCCGCCCGGCTACGTCGGCTACGAGGAGGGCGGCCAGCTCACCGAGGCGGTCCGGCGCCGCCCGTACTCCGTGGTCCTGCTGGACGAGGTGGAGAAGGCCCACCCCGAGGTGTTCGACATCCTGCTCCAGGTGCTGGACGACGGCCGCCTCACCGACGGGCAGGGCCGCACGGTGGACTTCCGCAACACCATCCTGGTCCTGACCTCCAACCTGGGCAGCCAGTTCCTGATGGACCCGCTGAGCACCGAGGAGCAGAAGAAGGAGCAGGTGCTGGAGGTCGTCCGGGCGTCCTTCAAGCCGGAGTTCCTCAACCGCCTCGACGACATCGTCGTCTTCCAGGCGCTGACCAAGCCGCAGCTGGAGCAGATCGCCCGGCTCCAGATCGACCGGCTGGCCAGGCGGCTCGCCGAGCGGCGCCTCACCCTGGACATCACGCCCGAGGCGCTGGCCTGGCTGGCGGAGGAGGGCATGGACCCGGCGTACGGCGCCCGCCCGCTGCGCCGCCTGGTGCAGTCCGCCATCGGCGACCGGCTCGCCAAGGAGATCCTGTCCGGCGAGGTCCGCGACGGCGACACGGTGCGCGTGGACCGTTTCGGCGACGAGCTGATCGTGGGCCCGGCGACGGCGAAGACACTCTGACGCCACCACCGCCGGCACGTAGTCGCCGTGATCCGCACTCGTACGTCACCGCGGGGTGGGAACCCGTACCCCGACCGGCCGGATCCTGTCAGCCGACGGCTGACAGGATCGGTCGGGGCTTGCCACCCCCCTCCCCGCATGGGGGAGGATGGCGGGATCCGTACGAAGGGAAAAACACGGTGACCATCGACCCGTCCTCGATTCCGAACTTCGGGGGCCAGCCCGAGCCGCAGCCCCAAGGACCGGCGGGCCCCGTCGTCCCGGATCAGGACCTCGTGAAGCAGCTCCTCGACCAGATGGAGCTGAAGTACGTCGTAGACGACGAGGGTGACCTCGCGGCGCCGTGGGAGCAGTTCCGCACCTACTTCATGTTCCGCGGCGAGGGCGACCAGCAGGTCTTCTCGGTGCGCACGTTCTACGACCGGCCGCACCAGATCGACGAGAAGCCGCAGCTGCTGGAGTCCATCGACGACTGGAACCGGCGCACCCTGTGGCCCAAGGTGTACAGCCACACCCACGACGACGGCACGGTCCGCCTCATCGGCGAGGCCCAGATGCTGATCGGCATGGGCGTGAGCCTGGAGCACTTCGTCTCCTCCACGGTCAGCTGGGTGCGGGCCGCGATCGAGTTCGACAGGTGGCTCGTCGAGCAGCTCGGTCTGGAGCAGGAGATCAACGACGCGGAGAAGCCCGAGGACGACGAGGAGTAGTCCGGCACGCCGCCCCCGAGCCCGGCCAGGGCACCGGCCACCACGGCCGCGTGCCGGGCCGGGCTCTGTGCTGTTCGGGGGGCGGGGCCCGGGTCGACCGGGCCCCGTCTGTCCACAGCCTGTGGACGGGACTTCCGGGCGGTCAGCGGCCGGCCCCAGCGGTCAGCGGCCGACCCCCTTCAGCCGCCGCACCGCCTCCTCCAGCACCGCCGTCTGCTTGCAGAACGCGAACCGTACGAACGGGGCGCCCTCCTCCCGGTGGTCGTAGAAGACCGCGTGGGGGATGGCGACCACCCCGGCCCGCTCCGGCAGGGCGCGGCAGAAGGCGATGCCGTCCGTCTCGCCGAGGGGGCGGATGTCGGTGGTGAGGAAGTAGGTGCCGGCGGTCCTGAACACGCCGAAGCCCGCCTGCGCCAGGCCCGCCGCCAGCAGGTCCCGTTTGGCCCGCAGGTCGTCGCGGAGGGCGGTGAAGTACGACTCGGGCAGGGACAGCGCCTCGGCGACCGCGTACTGGAACGGGCCGGACGCCACGTACGTCAGGAACTGCTTGGCCGAGCGGACCGCCGTGACCAGGCCGGGGGAGGCCGTGACCCAGCCGACCTTCCAGCCGGTGAAGGAGAACGTCTTGCCGGCCGAACCGATGGTGACCGTACGGTCCCGCATCCCCGGGAACGTGGCCAGCGGCAGGTGCTCGGCGTCGTCGAAGACCAGGTGCTCGTACACCTCGTCCGTCACCACCAGCAGGTCCCGCTCCACGGCCAGCTCGGCGATCGCGGTCAGCTCCGCGCGGGTGAGGACGGTACCGGTCGGGTTGTGCGGGGTGTTGATCAGCAGCAGCCGGGTGCGGTCGGTGACGGCGTCGCGCAGTTCGTCCAGGTCCAGCCGGAAGCCGCCGTCGTGCGGCCGCAGGGTGACCGGCACCCGCTTCCCGCCCGCCATGGCGATGCAGGCGGCGTACGAGTCGTAGTACGGCTCGAGGGCGATCACCTCGTCGCCGGGTTCCAGCAGGGCCAGCAGCGAGGCCGCGATGGCCTCCGTCGCGCCCGCGGTGACCAGCACCTCGGTGTCGGGGTCGAAGGACAGGCCGTAACGCCGCTGCTGGTGCGCGGCGACGGCGGTACGCAGCTCGGGGACGCCGGGGCCCGGCGGGTACTGGTTGCCGCGGCTGTCCCGCAGGGCCCGTACGGCCGCCTCCCTGACCTCCTCCGGGCCGTCGGTGTCGGGGAAGCCCTGGCCGAGGTTGAGGGAGCCGGTCCGCAGGGCCAGGGCGGACATCTCGGCGAAGATCGTCGTCCCGAACTCGGCGAGCCGGCGGTTCAGGAGGGGGCGCGCGCTGGAGGTCATGCCTGGCATCCTGCGCCGAAGCTCTGGAGTTCCTCAACTCTGCTTTGGGCCGCGCCGGCGGAGGGCATCTCCCGGTCACGCAGCGAGCGAGGCGCCCACGGGGGGCTGCTTCGGGGGACATCTCGGGGGATTCCCCGGGGGGAACGAAAGGAGGGTGACGCCATGGTCATCGGCATCATCCTGGCAGTGATCTGCGTGCTGTTCCTGGCGGCGTTCGTGTCGCTCGCCCGCAGGGGCGGCGGCCGCAGGAGCCCGGTGCGCGGCCGGGCCGCGACGGGCTCCCGGCGGCACGACAGCGGCGACAGCAGCTGGTGGGCCGGCGGCGGGGTGGCCGCCTCGTCCTGCGGCTCGTCCGGCGACTCGGGCGGGGGGCACGGGGGGCACTCCTGCGGCGGCGGCTCGTCCTGCGGAGGCGGGTCGTCCTGCGGGGGCGGCGGAGGTGGATGCGGCGGAGGCAGCTGACACGGGGCAGCAGGCCTCCGGACACGCACACGATGCACCGCGTCCACCGGACGGGGCCCGCACCTGCCGGCTCCGCCCCACCGAGCGGGGCCCGCACCTGCCGGCTCCGCCCCACCGGGCGGGGCTCGCACCTGGGGCGGGCCCCGCCGGCACGGCGCGACCCCCCGCTCACGGTGCTCCCGCGTGCGCCCCGCGGCCTGGGCGTACGCCAGGGTGGAACAGGTGATCTGAGGGGCCCTCTGAGGGATGGAAACCGTCCGGAGTTGGGTAAAACGGCTGTGACGGCGCCAGAGTTCATGATTCCCTCTCCCTCACCAACGCAGCCCCTCGGACGTCCTGCGGACACCTTCGTGACCGTGCCGACCGGGCTGACCGGGCCGCATCCCCGGCCCGACCGGGGTGCGCGGGATCCACGCCTTCTCCTTGTGTGCTTGCGGAGCCGATCCATGCTCACGACCCTGAACACCCCCTACACCGACACACGTGCGTCCGACCTCGGCTGGGCGCTGGGGCGCGAGCCGCTTCCCGCACTGGCCACCCTCGACCTCGAACTGTCGGGCGCCACACTGCAGTTGCGGCTCCTCGGCGCGTCCCACCAGGTCCTGCTGGAGGAGGAGCGGGGCAGCTGCTCGGAGACGGTGGCCTGCATGCCGGGCAGCAGCACACCCCTGCCGCTGGGCGTCACCCGGCGGATCGGTGCCTGGGAGTACGAGTTCGCCGCCCGGGTCGAGGCCCTCTCGCCCGAGGACTTCGCGGGCCGCGCCCAGGAGCTGCTGGCCCTGGTCTCCGACCACCCGCACGGCCTCGCCGGTGTCTTCCCGGGCAGCCCGCACGCCTTCACGGCCCTGCTCGCCCAGCGCCACGACGGCCACGTCCACTGGCGGACCTGGCACGCCTACCCGCAGGACGGGCAGCTGGTGGCGACGCGGACCACGGTCGGGGTGCGGGTGCCGGCGACGCTGTGAGGCGCACGGCCCGGCCGGCCCCGGCCGAGGGCCCCGCTGGCACCAGCTGCGAGCAGAGGTGAACACACACCACACGTGTGGGTGAAGAAGCGCACCCGAGGCGTGACGTAACGTCGCAGCGTGATCGAACCGCACGCGCCCGCCCCGCCCGGTTCCCCACCCCCCTGGGGCGGCCCCGCCGCTCCGGCGCGGCTGCCGGTCCGGCCGGGCACCGGACGGCTCCTGGTCCTCGCGTGCGTCTTCGTCTGCGCGGCCTGCGGACTGGTCTACGAACTCGAACTGGTCGCCCTCGCCTCCTACCTGATGGGCGACTCGGTCACCGAAGCCTCCGTCGTGTTGTCTGTCATGGTCTTCGCGATGGGCCTCGGCTCCCTGGCCGCGAAACGGCTGCGCTGGCACGCCGCCGCCGGCTTCGGCGCCGTCGAGGCCTGCCTCGCCCTGGTCGGCGGGTGCAGCGCGATGGCCCTGTACGCGGTGTTCGCCTGGACCGGCGACTGGGGCGGCCTGTGGGCGCACGGCCCCCGCTGCCTGCTGGTCGCCTTCTCCCTCGCCACCGGCCTGCTCATCGGCGCCGAGGTGCCGCTGCTGATGGAGCTGATCCAGCGCATCCGCCGCCAGGACGCGGGCGGCGCGGTGGCCGACCTGTCGGCGGCGGACTACGTCGGGGGCCTGGCCGGCGGACTGGCCTTCCCCTTCCTCCTGCTGCCGTTCCTGGGCCAGTTGACCGGCGCCCTGCTCACCGGCGCCGTCAACACGGTCGTCGGCGGGTGCCTCGTCCTCGGCCTGTTCCGCCGCGACCTGACCGGCCGCGCCCGCTGGCTGCTGCTGGCCGCCAACGTCACCGTGCTGGCGGTGCTCGCCTCGGCCGCCGTCCTCGTCGACGACTTCGAGCGGGCCGCTCGGCACGCCGTGTACGGCCAGGACGTACGCGTGGCGCTGAAGACCGACGTCCAGGAGGTCGTGCTGACCGGCGGCACCCACGGCCGCCCCCTCGGGCTGTTCCTGGACGGCCGGCTGCGGGTCAGCGGCAGCGACGAACGCCGCTACCACGAGGCCCTCGTCCACCCCGCGATGACCGGCCCGCACCCGCGCGTGCTCGTCCTCGGCGGCGGGGACGGCCTCGCCGTCCGCGAGGTGCTGCGGTACCCGGGCGTGCACCGGGTCGACGTCGTCGAACGCGACGCGGGCGTGGTGCGGCTGGCCCGCCGCGACCCGGCACTGGCCGCCCTCAACCGGCACGCCCTCGACGACCCCCGCGTGCGCGTCACCACCGCGGACGCCTTCAACTGGCTGCGCTCGGCGCCCCCCGCGGCGTACGACGTGGTGGTCTCGAACCTGCCGGACCCGGGCATCACCGCCAGCACCAAGCTGTACGCGCAGGAGTTCTACGGCCTGGCCCGGCGTGTCCTGGCGCCGGGCGGGCGGCTCGTGGTGCACGCCGGGCCGGTCGGGATCCGGCCCCGGGTGTTCTGGACGGTGGAGTCGACCGTACGCTCGGCCGGTTTCCGTACCGTCGCCTACCGCATCGGCGGCCGGCACACCGGGCACGCCGCCGGCCCTGACCGCACCTCCGACTCCCGCGCTCCCCGCGACTGGGGGTTCGTCCTGGCCTGTCGTACGGACCCAAAGCTGCGCCTGCCTCCGGACGGCCCGCGCCCGCGCACCCTCACGGGCGCGGCCCTGCGCGCGGGCGCCCGCGCCGCGGCCCGCACCCGCGTGCCGGGCCTGGCGCCGTCGACGCTGGTGCACCCGCGGTACCGCGGCTGACCGACCGCACACCGACGCGGCCGAGGCGGCCGATCGCGGCCAGGACACCGGACTGGTCTTGGCCGCGGGGACACGACACGGACGCGTGGTCAGTTTCGGTCGGCGGGGGTGCGACGAGGTGTCGGCTGGGTAGGCTCCGTCGACATGGAGCACGAGGTGTTCGTTCCGGTTGCGGCCGAGCGGCTCAGGGCGGTGCTGGACGATCCCGCGCGGGTCGCCCGGGCCGTTCCCGGGCTCCAGCAGGACGCCGGGGCCGAACCCGTCGCCGGGCGGCTGAAGGTGCGGATCGGCAGCCACTCCATCACCTACCGGGGGTCCGTCCGGCTGTCCCGGCAGGACGAGAGGACGTACGCCGTCGAGGGCGACGCGGCCGAGGCACGCGGCACCGGCTCCGTGACCCTCGCGCTGCGGCTGCGCCTGCGGGACGCGGAGGGCGGGACGGCCCTGGTGTTCGAGGGGGCGGCCGACGCCGACGGGCGGGTCAAGGAGTTCCCGGCGGAGGCGGTGGAGGCGGCAGCGGGCCGGCTGCTGAACCGCTTCGCGGAGCAGCTGGCCGAGGCCGCGGACAGCGGCGCCTCTCCCGAGCCGGACGCGGACGACTACCTGGCCGCCGGGGACTTCGAGCCCCGGGCGACCGACGACTTCGAGACCACCCCGGACGCCGACGACAGCCCGCCCCCCGCGACGGGGGCCCAGGGGGACGACGAGACCGCCGCGGACGCCGAGCGGGCGGACGCGGGCGGTGACGAGGACGACTCGGGCGTCAGCGCGGCGGACGCGGGCGTTGGCGAGGGCAACTCGGGCGTTGGCGCGGCGGACGCGGGCGTCGATGAGGCGGGCGCCGGCGTCAGCGCGGCGGGCGCGGGCGTTGGCGAGGGCGACTCGGGCGTTGGCGCGGCGGACGCGGGCGTTGGCGAGGGCGACTCGGGCGTTGGCGCGGCGGACGCGGGCGTCGACGAGGGCGTCTCGGGCGTCAGCGCGGCCGGCGAGGGCGTCGAAGAGGGCGACGCGGGCCTCGACGCGGCCGATGCGGGCGTTGACGAGGTGGACGCGGGGGCCGAGCGGGCGGACGCGGGCGACTCGGGCGTTGGCGCGGCGGGCGCCGGCGTCAGCGCGGCGGACGCGGGGGTTGGCGACGCGGACACTGGCGTCGATCAGGCGGACGCTGGCGTCGACGCGGCCGACGCGGGCCTCGACGCGGCCGACGCGGGCCTTGACGAGGGTGACGCGGAGGCCAGCGAGACCGACGCGGGTGTCGGCGAGACCGGCACGGGCGTGGAAGACGGCGAGGAGGGTGACGACACCCGCGGGGACGAACCCGTCGCCGAGGCGGCGCATGCTCGTCGGACGATGATCGGCCGCAGCGCCGAGGAGGTGGACCACGCCCCGCCCCGCGGCCGCTACGCCCCCGTCCCCGCGCCCCAGACGATCGCCCCGCCCACCCCCCTGCGCTGGGCCGGCCCGGCCGCTGCCCTGGCCCTGGCCTCGGCGATCGTCGCGGTCCGCGCCCTGCGCCGCCGGCGCTGAGCGCTGCGCCGTTGCGACGGCCCGGGACCGGCTCGGACCGGCCAGGCAGCGCCCTGGCGATCCGGCACGGCACCGCGGCGCACCCCCACACCGGCCGGGCCGGACCAGGCCGGTACCCGTGCGGTGCCGTGCGTCCCGCCACCGCGAACAGCACGCCGCCCCGCCCCACGACCCGGAGCAGCCCGGCCGCAGACAGCCGGTGATGCCCGCCGGACGACCCCCGCCCCCTTGATCACCCCAGTAGGGTCGAAGCGTGAGTGACGACGACATCACGTTGACCGCGGGCGACGCGGAGGTGACCGTGCGGCCGGGGAACGGCGGCCGGATCGCAGGGCTGCGGCTCGGCGGGGTGGAGCTGCTCCGCCAGGGGGAGCGGTTCGGCTGTTTCCCGATGGTGCCCTGGTGCGGCCGGATCCGGGAGGGCCGTTTCCGGGACGGTGCCACCGTCCACCAGATGCCGCTCAACGCCCCGCCCCACGCCATCCACGGCACGGCCCGCGACGGCGCCTGGCGCGTCGCCCGCGCGGGCGCCACCGAGGCCCACCTCACCTACGACCTCACCGGCCCCTGGCCCTACCCGGGCCGGGTCACCCAGGTGATCGGCCTGGCCGAGGACGCCCTGACCCTGACCCTGTCCGTGGAGACGTACGAGTCGTCCTTCCCGGCGCAGGTCGGCTGGCACCCCTGGTTCCGGCGCAACCTGGGCGGCGAGGACGTACGCCTGGACTTCGAGCCCGCCTGGCAGGAGGAGCGCGGCGAGGACCACCTGCCCACCGGGCAGCGGACCGATCCCGGGCCCGGCCCCTGGGACGACTGCTTCGGCATGCCCGACGGCGTGGACGTCACCCTCACCTGGCCGGGACAGCTGGAGCTGAGGGTGACCAGCCCCGAGAAGTGGGTGGTGATCTACGACGAGCAGGCCGAGGCCGTGTGCGTGGAGCCGCAGACCGGCCCGCCCGACGGGCTCAACACCCTCCCGCGCCTGGTCACGCCCCTGGAGCCGCTGGAGGCCACGACGACCTGGCGCTGGCGCCGCCTCTAAGCTGGTCGGCATGACGGACGTCAACGAAGAGACACGCGCGGCGCTGCTGCGGCAGATCAAGGACAAGGCCGTGGTGTACGGCAGGGTGACCCTCTCCTCGGGTCTGGAGGCCGACTACTACGTCGACCTGCGCCGCGTCACCCTCGACGGCGAGGCCGCCCCGCTGGTCGGCCAGGTGCTCCTGGACCTCACCGCGGACCTGGACTTCGACGCGGTCGGCGGCCTGACCATGGGCGCCGACCCGGTGGCCGCCGCCATGCTGCACGCCGCCGCCGCACGGGGCCGCAGGCTGGACGCGTTCGTCGTACGCAAGGCCGCGAAGGCGCACGGGCTGCAGAAGCGCGTCGAGGGGCCGGACATCAAGGGCCGCCGGGTGCTGGTCGTGGAGGACACCTCCACCACCGGCGGCTCCCCGCTCACCGCCGTGGAGGCCGTGCGGGAGGCCGGGGCCGAGGTCGTGGCCGTGGCGACGATCGTCGACCGCGCGACCGGCGCCGCCGAGAAGATCCAGGAGGGCGCGGGCGTGCCGTACCTGTTCGCGTACTCGAAGGACGAGCTGGGTCTCGACTGAGCGTCGCCTGACCAGGGCGTGGACCGGGCATGGACCTTCCGGCCATGTCTGGAAAGATGGGGCCGACGATGACGTCGCACCCAAGGTTCCAGGTCAGGGCCGAGTAAGCAGCACACCAACCCGCGAATACGAGGAGCGGACAGATGCCCATCGCAACTCCCGAGGTCTACAACGAGATGCTGGACCGGGCGAAGGCAGGAAAGTTCGCCTACCCGGCCATCAACGTCACCTCCTCCCAGACCCTGCACGCGGCCCTGCGCGGTTTCGCGGAGGCGGAGAGCGACGGCATCATCCAGATCTCGACGGGTGGCGCCGAGTTCCTGGGCGGCCAGCACAACAAGGACATGGTGACCGGCGCGGTGGCCCTGGCCGAGTTCGCCCACATCGTCGCCGAGAAGTACGACATCAACGTCGCGCTGCACACCGACCACTGCCCGAAGGACAAGCTCGACGGGTACGTACGTCCGCTGCTGGCGATCTCCGAGGAGCGCGTCAAGGCCGGCCGCAACCCGCTGTTCCAGTCCCACATGTGGGACGGCTCCGCCGAGACCCTGGCCGACAACCTGGCCATCGCCCAGGAGCTGCTGGAGCGCACCCGCGCCGCGAACATCATCCTCGAGGTCGAGATCACCCCGACCGGCGGCGAGGAGGACGGCGTCTCCCACGAGATCAACGACTCCCTCTACACGACGGTCGACGACGCGATCCGCACCGCGGAGGCCCTCGGCCTCGGCGAGAAGGGCCGCTACCTGCTGGCCGCGTCCTTCGGCAACGTGCACGGCGTGTACAAGCCGGGCAACGTGGTGCTCCGCCCCGAGCTGCTGAAGGAGCTGAACGAGGGCGTCGCCGCCAAGTTCGGCAAGCAGAGCCCGTTCGACTTCGTCTTCCACGGCGGCTCCGGCTCCACCGAGCAGGAGATCCACACCGCGCTGGAGAACGGCGTGGTCAAGATGAACATCGACACGGACACCCAGTACGCCTTCACGCGTCCGGTCGCCGACCACATGTTCCGCAACTACGACGGCGTCCTGAAGGTCGACGGCGAGGTCGGCAACAAGAAGACCTACGACCCGCGCACCTGGGGCAAGCTGGCCGAGGCGTCCATGGCCCAGCGGGTCGTCGAGGCCTGCCGGCACCTGCGCTCCACCGGCACGAAGATCAAGTAGCACCACCCGGAGCGCCCGTCCCCACCACCGCCGGTGGGGGCGGGCGCTTCCGCGTGGTGGTGGGGGCGGAGGAGATACTGACCTCATGTCCCTTCACGAGAACCTCCTCGGGGGTCCGCCCCCCACCCACCTCCCCGACGACCCGGAGCCGCGCGAGCTGCTCGCGAAGGGCACCGCGCCCGCCGAGGTCGCCGCCCAGCACCCGACCTCCTCGCTGGCCCGGGCCCAGCTCGCCGACGAGGCCTTCGAGCGGGGCAGTGTCGTGGAGTCGTACGCCTACGCCCGGACGGGCTACCACCGCGGTCTGGACGCGCTGCGCCGCAACGGCTGGAAGGGTCACGGCCCGGTGCCCTGGGAGCACGAGCCGAACCGCGGCTTCCTGCGCGCCCTGCACGCCCTCGCGCGCGCCGCGCGGGCGATCGGCGAGCAGGAGGAGTACGAGCGCTGCACCCAGTTCCTGGTGGACTCCTCGCCCACGGCGGCGCAGGTGCTGGGCTGACACCCCGCGACGCGAGGCCCGTCTGTGATCAGGCGGGCCTTGCGGTCACCGCCCGGGATTGCGCAGGATGCGGGTGGGGACCGGGGCCCCGTGCCGGTAACGGCAGGGCGGACCGCTACCCGGAGTACTACAGGAGACAGCGATGTCCCAACAGGCTCACCAGTCCGACCAGGCTCACGAGCCCGAGACCCCGCATCTCGACTTCGCCGGCACGACGCCGTACGAGGACTACGTCAAGGCGGACGTGCTCACCCACCTGCAGCATCCCCTCTCCGACGATCCCGGGGAGATGGTCTTCCTGGTCACGACCCAGGTGATGGAGCTGTGGTTCACCGTCATCGTCCACGAGTGGGAGACCGCGGCGCGCGCGGTGCGTGAGGACGACCTGCCGACGGCGATCGCCGCGCTGAAACGCTCCGTGCGGGAACTGGAGGCGCTGAACGCCTCCTGGACACCGCTCGGGCAGCTGACCCCGCAGCAGTTCAACTCCTACCGCTCCGCCCTCGGCGAGGGCTCCGGCTTCCAGTCGGCGATGTACCGCCGCATGGAGTTCCTGCTCGGCGAGAAGTCCGCGTCCATGCTGGTCCCGCACCGGGGCGCCCCGCGCGTGCACGCCGAGCTGGAGAAGGCCCTGCACGAGCCGAGCCTGTACGACGAGGTGGTGCGGCTGCTGGCGCGGCGCGGGTACGCCGTCCCGCAGGAGGTGCTGCACCGTGACGTCGCGCGGCGCTACGAGCCCTCGCAGGCGGTGGAGGAGGCCTGGGCGGCCGTGTACGCCGGCGACCAGAACAGCGAACTCGTCCGGCTCGGCGAGGCGTTGACCGACGTCGCCGAGCTGGTGTGGCGCTGGCGCAACGACCACCTGGTCGCCACCCGCCGCGCGATGGGCGCCAAGCCCGGCACGGGCGGCTCCGCCGGGGTGGCCTGGCTGGAGAAGCGGGCGCAGAAGAACGTGTTCCCCGAGCTGTGGACGGCGCGGTCGTATGTCTGAGTCGATGACCGAACTGACGGTGCAGGCGCACAAGCTCGACGCGACCGACGAACTGGGCGCCAAACGCGCCGAGTTCGTCCTCGACGACGTCGTCTACCTGGACGGCAACTCGCTGGGCGCGCTGCCGGCGGTGGTCCCGGGCCGGGTCGAGGACGTCGTACGGCGTCAGTGGGGCGAGCTGCGCATCCGGTCCTGGGAGGAGAGCGGCTGGTGGACCGCGCCCGAGCGGATCGGTGACCGGATCGCCCCGCTGGTCGGGGCGGCGGCCGGGCAGATCGTGGTCGGCGACTCCACCAGCGTCAACGTCTTCAAGGCGCTGGTGGGGGCGGTACGGCTGGCCCGGGGTGCCGACTTGGGCCGGGACGAGATTCTCGTCGACGCGACGACGTTCCCCACGGACGGGTACATCGCCGAGTCGGCGGCCCGGATGACGGGCTGTGCGCTGCGCCCCGTGGCGCCGGGCGAGGTCCCGGGCGCCCTCAGCGAACGTACGGCCGCGGTGCTGCTCAACCACGTCGACTACCGCACCGGCCGGCTGCACGACCTGCCGTCGCTGACGGCCGCCGTGCACGAGGCGGGCGCGTACGTCGTGTGGGACCTGTGCCACAGCGCGGGCGCGCTGCCGGTGGGCCTCGACGAGCACGGCGTCGACCTCGCCGTCGGCTGCACGTACAAGTACCTCAACGGCGGCCCGGGTTCGCCGGCGTACCTGTACGTGCGCCGGGACCTCCAGGACCGTTTCGACTCGCCGCTGCCCGGCTGGAACTCGCACGCGGAGCCGTTCGGCATGCGCACCGCGTACGAGCCGGCCCCCGGCGCCCTGCGCGGCCGGGTCGGCACGCCGGACATCCTGTCGATGCTGGCGCTGGAGGCCGCCCTGGAGGTCTGGGACGGCGTGTCGGTCGAGGCGGTGCGCGCCAAGTCGCTGGCCCTGACGGACTTCTTCCTGGAGTGCGTCGCGCAGTACGTGCCGGCGGGCCGGGTCGAGTGCCTGACGCCGGTGCCGCACGCGGAGCGGGGCAGTCAGGTGGCGCTGCGCTGCGACGGAGCCGGGGACGTGATGAAGCGGCTGATCGAGCGGGGCGTGGTCGGTGACTTCCGGGCGCCGGACGTGCTGCGCTTCGGCTTCACGCCGCTGTACGTCGGGTTCGCGGACGTGGAACGGGCGGCCCGGGTGCTGGCGGAGGTCCTGGCCTGACGGTCACCCGCCCTCGGACGTGACGTACACCCCCGCTGCTGCCGCTGCCGCTGCCGCTGCCGCTGCCCCCGCCGCTGCCGCTGCCGCTGCCGTGGCGGAGGCGGCGTGGGTGGTGCGGCTCGGGTGTCGGGGGAGGTCGGGCCTGGCTGTCACCGGTCCTCGGTCGTGACGTACACCCCCGCTGCCGCCGCGGCGAACGCGGCGCGGGCCGCGCGGTCGGCGGCGGCGGGGTCCGGGGGCGTGCCGGTCGTCAGCAGGGTGTAGTACAGCGGCGCCGACACCGCCCGCACGACCGCCGCCGCGTCGGTCTCGGGCGGCAACTCGCCGCGTGCCACGCCCTGTTCGACGCAGGGTGCCCATTCGGCGACGCGTACCTCGTAGAACCGGCCGAGCGCCTGGGCCGTGCGGGCGTCGCAGGTCGCCGCCGCGATGATCGCGCGGAACAGGGCGCCCTGGCGGGGATCGGCGAGGGTGCGCTGGACCAGGGAGGCGTTGGCCTTGAGGTCGCCGAGGACGGAGCCGGTCTCCGTGCGGGGCAGCGACTGCTCCGCCATGTCCGCGAGCAGGTCGGCCACCAGCCCCGGTACCGAGCCCCACCGCCGGTAGACGGTGGTCTTGCCGACCTCCGCGCGCCGGGCGATGTCCGCGAGGTCGAGCCGGCCGAAGCCCTGCTCGGCCAGCACGTCCCCGGCCGCCCGCAGCACGGCCGCACGCACGCGTGCGGTGCGCCCTCCGGGGCGTACGGTGCCGGGTTCGGGCGGCATGGGACCTCCTGGGGGCGTGCGGGGGACACGGGCGGGGCGGCGGCGGGGCGGGCGGGTACGGCTCGGCCAGCGTAACGGAACCAGGGGGCCGTTTGGCTCTCGCCTCGTCCTCACCGAGGGTGACATCCCCGTGGGAGCGCACGTCAGCTGCCTGATACCGTCCCCGCCAACGGCCGCATTCCCCGCCTGGTCCGCCAAGTATGTCTGATCGCTGAGAGGTTGAAGCATGACGGACGACGTCGCAGCAGCCCGGGCCGCCGCGGAGGAGAAGTCGGCCTTCTCGCACCCGCCCGTCGACCCCGACACCACCGCCTCCTACGGGGACCACCCCGACCAGGTGATCGACTTCTACGCCCCGCGCGTCCAGGCCGGACCGGGGGATCTCGCCCCGCTGGTCGTGGTGCTGCACGGCGGTGCGTGGCGGTCCCCGTACGACCGCCGGCACGTCAGCCCGTTCGCGGACTTCCTGGCCCGCCGGGGCTTCGCGGTGGCCAGCGTCGAGTACCGGCGCGGCGGCGCCGGGGAGTCGGTGGCCGGCCGCTGGCCCGACACCCTCGACGACGTCGCCGCCGCGCTGGACGCGCTGCCCGCGCTGGTGCGCGAGGCGCTGCCGCGGGCCGATGTGCGGCGCACCGTGGTCACCGGCCACTCCGCCGGCGGCCATCTCGCGCTGTGGGCCGCCGCCCGGCACGTCCTGCCCGCCGACGCCCCCTGGCACACCGACCGCCCCGCGCCGCTGCGCGGAGTCGTCGCGCTCGCCCCGATCGCCGACCTTGCGGTCGCCGACAAGCTGGACGTGTGCGGCGGGGCCGTACGGCAACTCCTCGGCGGGGACGAGGGGTTCGCGGAGCGTCAGCCGTACGCCGACCCGGCGCTGCTGCTGCCCACCGGCATCGCGACCACCCTCGTCCAGGGGCGCACGGACCTGGACGTGCCGCAGGCGGTCGCCGAGTCGTACGCGGACGCGGCGGCGAAAGCCGGCGAGGTGGTGGGGCTGACCCTGCTGGAGGACGTCGGGCACTTCCCGCTGATCGACCCGGCGGCGGACGCCTGCGCGGTGGTGGCGGAGGAGATCGCGCAACTGGCCTGGTGAGAGGAGCGGCCGCTCCTGTCGGCGGGCGGTGACGGGCCGTCCCGGTGGTACCCGTAGTACCTGAGAACTACCGCGCACATGAGTCCCCTGGCGGGACGCGGACGACGGATCACGATCCGTAACTTCCCCCTCAGGCAAGCCCGATCGGCGGGCGGACCGGAGCGGGGGAGACGACCACATGGGGCTGCGGCCGTGGGGGCGGGCAAGGCGCGCGGCGACCGGGCGACGGCGGTACGGCGAGGCAACGGCGACGCCCGGCGCGGGGACGGGCGGCCCCGCCGGCGCTGATGCGGTGGCGGTCGTGCCGGTCGCAGACGACCTGGCCGCCGGCGCTGATGCGGTGCCGGCCGCGGCGAAGGCCGGCTTCGCCGTACCGCGCCGTACGGGCAGAGGGTTCCGCACCGCCCTGACCGCCGGCGCCCATGCAGTGCCGACCGCGGGGAAGACTGGCTTCGCCGTACCGCCCCGTACGGGCAGAGGGTTCCGCACTGCTCTGGCCGCCGGCGCTGATGTGGTGCCGGCCGCGGGGAAGACTGGCTTCGCCGTACCGCGCCGTACGGGCAGAGGGGTCCGCACCGCTCTGGCCGCTGTCCTCACCGGCGCTCTCGTCATCCCGCTCTCCGCTGCCGCGCGCCCCGAGATCCCCGCCCCGGCCCCGGCCGCCCTCGCCCCGCTCACCGCGTCCACGCTGGACGCGGCCTACGCGGCCAACCGGGCCAACGCCGCCGAGGCGGCCCGGATGGCCGACGCCCACGGCGACCACTACCGCGCCGCCACGGACCGCGCCCTGGCCGGACCCGCCCGCCACCTCCTCTTCTTCGACGGACGCGGCTCCGGCAAGGCGACCGAGGTCCTCGGCGACCTCGCCCACGCCGACCGCGTCGCCGTCCTGGTCCCCGGCTCCGACACCGGCCTCGACACCTACGGCCGGTTCCGCGCGGGAGCCGTCGCCCTGCACGAGCGGCTCGCACGGCAGGCCCCGCCGGGCACACGCACCGCGGTGGTGGCCTGGCTGGGCTACGAGACGCCGGGCACCGTCAGCACCACGGTGACCACGACGGGCCGCGCCGAACAGGCCGCCCCGCACCTGCGCGCCCTCGTCGCCGGACTGCGGGCCGCCGCCGGGCAGGAACCGAAGATCACCCTGGTGTGCCACTCCTACGGCTCGGTGGTGTGCGGCCGGGCCGCCGCCGGCCTGGACGTGGACGACATCGCCCTGATCGGCAGCCCCGGCACCGGCGCCGGCTCCGTCGCGGACCTGCGCACCCGCGCCCGCGTCTGGGCGGCAAGGGGCGCCGGTGACTGGGTGGCGCACGTGCCGCACGTCAGCGCCGACCTGTTCGGCACCACCGTCGGCTTCGGCACCGACCCCGTCTCCCCGGCCTTCGGCGCCCGCGTCTTCGCGGCCGGCGACGGCGGCCACAGCGCCTACTTCGCGCCCGGCTCGGCCTCCCTGACCAACCTGGCCCGGATCGTCCTGGGCGACACCAAGGCGGTGACCCGTGACTGACGTACGACCGCGACACCTCTGGCACGGCCTGCGGCACGCCGCGACCCGCCTGGAGGCGGCCACCCCCGCCGACCGTGACCGGGCCGTGGACGCGCTGCGCGCCGCCGCGATCCTCGGGGTCGTCCTCGGCCACTGGCTGGTCACCGCCCTGGTCGCGGACGGCCCTGCCCTGCGCACCGCGAGCCCGCTGCAGCACCTGCCGTGGCTGGCCCCGGTCTCCTGGGTGTTCCAGACACTGGCGGTGTTCTTCCTGGTCGGCGGGCACGTGGCCACCCGGGGGTACGCCTCGGCCCGGGCCCGGGGCGTGCCGTACCACCGCTGGCTGACGGTCCGGCTGGCCCGGCTGTTCCGGCCGGTCGCCGTCGTCCTCACCCTGTGGACCGTGGTGACGCTCGCCCTGCTGCTGTCCGGCGCCGAGGCCGGCACGATCCGCACGCTGGTCAAGCTGGCCCTGTCGCCGTTGTGGTTCTTGCTGGTCTTCGCCGCCCTCACGGCGGCGACCCCGCTGCTGACCCGGCTGCACCCGCTGTGGCCGCTGGCCGTCGTCCTCCACGTGGACCTGCTGCGCTACGGCCTCGGCGGCCCGGACTGGCTCGGCTGGGTCAACCTGGCCGCGGGCTGGCTGGTGCCCTACACGCTGGGCGTGGCCTGGACCCGGGGCGAGCTCGAGCGGCCCCGCGCCGGGTGGCTCCTGCTCACCGGCGGTACGGCGGCCACCGCGGCGCTCGTCGCCTGGGCGGGCTACCCGGCGTCGATGGTCGGCGTCCCGGGCGCCGCCGTCTCCAACCTCAACCCGCCCACCCTGGCCGCCGTCACCTTCGGGGTGGCCCAGTGCGGCCTGGCCCTGCTGCTGCGCGCCCGGCTGCGGCGGGCCATGCGCCGACCGGTGGCCTGGGCGGCGGTGGCCCTGGTGAACCTCTCCGCGATGACGGTCTTCCTCTGGCACCAGACGGCCATGATGGCGACCACCGCCGCCGGCCTCCTCGCGGGCCGGCTGCCCGGGCTGCACACCCTCCCCGACGATCTGGGCTGGGCCGCGGCCCGCCTGCTGTGGCTCCCCGTCTTCGCCGTGGCACTCGCGCTCTGCTGGGCCGCCTTCCACGCCTACGAACAGGGCGGCCGGCGGGGCCGCTCCCGGGTGGTGCGGACGCACCAGCCGTCGGATCGGGGGTCGGAGCGGGAGGTGCGCCGTGTCTAGGCTGGGCCGCGTGACGACAACGGGGGTGGGGAGCGCGGTCACGACCCGTGTGCTGCGCTGGCTGAGGATGCTGCGCGAGGACCTGTGGACCGTCCGGGCGGATCCGCTGCCGCCCTCGCTGTGGACGCGGTGGCTGCCGCACGGGGTGCTGTGCCTGGCCGCGTTCGGCATCACGGTCGGTGACATCGCCCAGCTCCAGGACAACGCGGGGCTCGCGTTCGGGTGGGCCTTCTCCGTCGGCCTCGCGCAAGGCGGTGCGGTCGTCCTCGGTCTGTGGCGGCCGGTCCCGGCGTGGTGGCTGTCGCTGGGGGCCACGGTGGTGGGCGCCGTCGGTGTGCGCCACATGCTGCTGGGCCGGGAGGCGTCCGGGTTCACCTGGCCCTGGACCACGGGCGGGATCATCGCGCACCTGCTCGTGCTGCTGCTGCTCGCGTTGCGGGTGCCGACCCGGGTCTCCGGCGAGGCGCTGGCGGTGACCGCGCTGGTCACCTACGTCGTCCAGGGACTGTGGGGCGCGCCGGACTACGAGTCCACCGGACTGCTCGCGGTCAGCCTGTTCACCGTCGCCTTCATCCTCGGCACCGCCCTGCGCGGCCGCCGTGAGGCCCGCGCCGAACTCGTCGAGCAGACCACGCTCACCGCCGAGGAACGGGCCCGGCGCACCCTGCTGGAGGAGCGCAGCCGTATCGCGCGTGAGCTGCACGACGTGGTGGCCCACCACATGTCCGTCATCTCCATCCAGGCGCAGGTCGCCCCGCACCTGGTCAAGGACCCGCCCGAGGAGCTGAAGGAGAACCTCGCGGGCATCCGGCAGAACGCGCTGGACGCGCTGACCGAGCTGCGCCGCGTGCTGGGGGTGCTGCGCTCGGAGCACCCCGACGCCCCGGAGACACCCGACGGGCCCGGCACCGGCGCCGCCCCCGACGCGCCGCAGCCCACCCTCGACCGGCTCGACGCGCTGGTGGCGAACACCCGGGCCGCAGGCCTCGCCGTCACCACCGAGATCACCGGCGAGCGGCGGCCGCTGCCACAGGGCGTGGAGCTGTCGGCGTACCGGATCGTGCAGGAGGCGCTGAGCAACGTGCTGCGCCACGCGCCCGGCGCGCGGGCCACCGTGCGGATCGCCTACGAACCGGACGGGCTGTGGGTGGAGGTCGTCAACTCCCGGCCGACCCGGCCCGCGCCCCCGTCGACCGGCGCCGGGCACGGGCTGCTCGGCATGCGGGAGCGGGTCGCCATGCTCGGCGGCAGCATGACCGCCCACCCGTGGCACTGGAACGGCTTCAAGGTGTCCGCGTTCCTCCCGGACACCCCGCCCGCCGGCGCCCCGGACACGCGTGCCCTGCTCGGCCGCGACCCCGGACCCCGCGCCACCACCGACCGCGACCACATCATCCACTTCGAGGACGGACCCGCATGACGAGCAGCCCCAGCGGCCCCATTCGCGTACTGATCGCCGACGACCAGCAGATGGTCCGGCAGGGCTTCACCGTGCTGCTCAACGCCCAGCCCGACATCGAGGTGGTCGGGCAGGCCGTGGACGGCCTGGACGCCGTCACCAAGGTCGCCGAGACGCTCCCGGACGTGGTGCTGATGGACATCCGCATGCCGGAACTGGGCGGCATCGAGGCCACCCGCCGCATCACCGTGGCCACCCCGCACATCAGGGTGCTGGTGCTGACCACCTTCGACCTGGACGAGTACGTGTACGAGGCGCTGCGGGCCGGGGCCTCCGGGTTCCTGCTCAAGGACGCCTCGGCCGACCAGCTCGCCGAGGCGGTGCGGGTCGTCGCGGCCGGTGACGCGCTGCTCGCGCCGGGCGTCACCCGGCGGCTGATCGCCGAGTTCGCCCGCCTGGACGACCGGCCCCGCGCCCCGCTGAAGGAACGCGTCGGGGATCTGACCGAGCGGGAGACGGAGGTGCTCGCCCTGATCGCGCAGGGCCTGTCGAACGCGGAGATCGCCCAGCGGCTGGTGGTCGCCGAGCAGACCGTGAAGACGCACGTCGGCCGGATCCTGGTGAAGCTGGGCCTGCGGGACCGCACCCAGGCCGCGGTGTTCGCCTACGAGTCGGGGCTGGTGCGGCCGGCGGGATACTGACCCGGCGGGAGACCGGCCCGGCCAGGACCCGTAGTACCTGAGACGGATGCCGAAGAACCCCCCTCACTGGGGACGCCCCGGCCCCGGGGCCGCGCCTACCGTTGCGTACGTGACCGAGACGACCCAGACGACGACGCCGCCGGTGGACGGGGCCAAGTCGCGCACCCCGGAGTACCGGCTGGCCGCGGACGCCCTGCGCGGGCTGCGGCAGGACCTGCTCCACCACGCCTTCGCCTACCGCCCGCTGCCCCGCAGGAGCGTGGACGGCCCGCTGATCCGGCGGCTGCCCGGCCGGCTGCGGCAGTACGCGGTGTGGACACCGCACGCCGTGATCTGCGCGGCCGCCCTGCTCACCCTGCTCATCGCCGGCGCCGACACCGGGGCGGACACGGTCCTGCTGGCCCCGCTCGCCGTCATCCCGATCCTGCTGACCATGGTCCGGCCGGTCGGGGCGTTCTGGCTGTCCCTGGCCGCCGCCCTGCTCACCGTCCCGTTCGGCAGCGAGTGGGGTGACTGGCCGTGGCGGCCCAGCAGCTTCGCCTGCCACCTGACGGTGCTGACGGTGGTGGCCGTGCGCACCAGGCCGCGCACCGCCGCCTACATGTGGGCCCTGACCGCGGCCTACGGCTTCCTGGCGGAGACGCTGTTCGGCTCCGGTCGCTACGCCACCAACACCGCGCCCATGCTGGTCGTCTCGGCGCTGATCCTGCTCTGCGTCACCGTCTGGCACGTGCGCCGCGAGGCCGAGCAGGAGGTCACCGCGCAGCAGACCGTCACCGAGCACGAGCGGTCCCGGCGGACCCTGCTGGAGGAGCGCACCACCATCGCCCGCGAACTGCACGACGTCGTCGCCCACCACATGTCGGTGGTCGCCATCCAGGCGGAGGCAGCGCCCTACCGCGTGGAGAACCCGCCGCCGGAGCTGGAGAAGGCGTTCGCCACCATCCGGGAGAACGCGGTGGCGGCCCTCACCGAGCTGCGCCGCGTCCTGGGCGTGGTCCGCGCCGAGGACTACGAGGCCCCGGAGGCCCCCCAGCCCATCCTCGCCGACCTGGACGCCCTGCTCGACAACGTGCGGGACGCCGGGCTGACCGTCGGCAAGACCGTCACCGGGGCGGTGCGCGAACTGCCGCAGGGCGTGGAGCTGTCGGCGTACCGCATCGTCCAGGAGGCGCTGAGCAACACCCTGCGGCACGCACCCGGCGCGACCGCCCGCGTCGAGATCGCCTACGTCCTCGGCGGCCTGGGCCTGCGCATAGTCAACGGCCCGCCGCCCCAGCCGGGCCTGATCAAGCCGTCGCCCGGCGCCGGGCACGGCATCACCGGGATGCGGGAGCGGGTCTCGATGCTCAGCGGCGAGATGACCGCGGGCGCCACGGACGACGGCGGCTACGAGGTGACGGTCTTCCTGCCGGTCGCGGCAGCGCTCGAGGACGGTGACGCATGACCATCCGCGTCCTGATCGCGGACGATCAGATGATGGTGCGCGAGGGCTTCTCCGTCCTGCTGAACGCGATGCCCGACATCGAGGTCGTCGGCGAGGCCGTGAACGGGCGGGAAGCCGTCACCAGGGTCCGCGAACTCGCCCCGGACGTCGTGCTGATGGACATCCGCATGCCCGAGCTGAACGGCATCGAGGCGACCCGGGAGATCGTCGCCGCGGACGGCACGGCGAAGGTGCTGGTGCTGACCACCTTCGACCTCGACGAGTACGTGTACCAGGCGCTGCGCGCGGGAGCCTCCGGCTTCCTGCTCAAGGACGCCTCGGCACGCCAGCTCGCGGACGGCGTACGGGTGGTCGCCTCCGGCGAGGCCCTGCTCGCCCCGTCGGTGACCAAGCGGCTGATCACGGAGTTCTCCAAGCTGGCCGACGGCCCGCGTCTGATGCCGGCGGCGCAGGCGGCGTACGGCGATCTCACCGACCGGGAGACGGAGGTTCTGGTCCTCATCGCGCAGGGCCTGTCGAACGCGGAGATAGCCGAGCGGCTGGTGGTCGCCGAGTCGACGATCAAGACCCATGTGAGCCGGATCCTGGTGAAGCTGGGCCTGAGGGACCGCACCCAGGCGGCGGTGTTCGCGTACGAGGCACGACTGGTCACGCCGGGCTGACCCTGGTCAACGGGGCCGCGAAGAGTTAGCGTCCGGGCATGTCAGCGCGTTCCGGCCTCGCCTTCGACCCCTGGGACCCGGCGTTCCTCGCCGACCCCTACCCCGCCTACGCCGAGCTGCGGGCGAAGGGGCGGGTGCACTACTACGAGCCCACCGGCCAGTGGCTGGTGCCGCACCACGCGGACGTCTCGGCGCTGCTGCGGGACCGGCGGCTGGGGCGGACCTACCTGCACCGGTTCACGCACGAGGAGTTCGGGCGGACCCCGCCCCCGCCGGAGCACGAGCCGTTCCACACGCTCAACGACCACGGGATGCTCGACCTGGAGCCGCCGGACCACACCCGGATCCGGCGCCTGGTGTCGAAGGCGTTCACACCGCGCACGGTGGAGCAGCTCAAGCCGTACGTCCACGGGCTGGCGAGCGAGCTCGTGACCCGGCTCGTCGACGACGGCGGCGGTGACCTGCTCACCGACGTCGCCGAACCGCTGCCGGTCGCTGTGATCGCCGAGATGCTCGGCGTCCCGGAGGCCGACCGGGCCCCGCTGCGGCCCTGGTCGGCGGACATCTGCGGGATGTACGAGCTGAACCCGTCCGAGGAGGCGGCGGCGAAGGCCGTGCGTGCCTCGCTCGAGTTCTCCGACTACCTGCGCGGCCTGATCGCCGAGCGCCGCAAGGAGCCCGGGGACGACCTGATCTCGGGCCTGATCGCGGCGTACGAGGAGGGCGACCGGCTGACCGAGCAGGAGATGATCTCGACCTGCGTGCTGCTGCTGAACGCGGGCCACGAGGCGACCGTGAACGCCACGGTCAACGGCTGGTGGGCGCTGTTCCGCAACCCGGAGCAGCTGGCCGCCCTGCGCGCGGACCACTCCCTGGTCCCCTCGGCGATCGAGGAGCTGATGCGCTACGACACCCCGCTCCAGCTCTTCGAACGCTGGGTGCTGGACGACATCGAGATCGACGGCACGACCATCCCGCGCGGAGCGGAGATCGCCATGCTGTTCGGCTCCGCCAACCACGACCCGGCGGTCTTCACCGACCCCGAGCGCCTCGACGTGACCAGGAGGGACAACCCGCACATCTCCTTCAGTGCCGGCATCCACTACTGCATCGGCGCTCCGCTGGCCCGGATCGAGCTGGCGGCGTCCATGACGGCCCTGCTGGAGAAGGCCCCGACCCTGCGCCTGGCCGCCGAGCCGGAGCGGAAGCCGAACTTCGTGATCCGCGGGCTGAAGGGCCTGAGCGTGGAGGTGGGGTGAGGTCAGGCGCTCACATCCCGCCTGCGCAGCCCCACCAGCCCGGCGGCCGTGAGCAGCGCCGCGATCCCGGACATCACCAGCACCGGCCCCCACTCCATCTGCCCGCCGGGCAGCTTCGGCAGATGACCGAACGGGGACAGGTCCAGCACCGCCTGCGGTACGTCCAGCGCGGGCCCGACCCACCCGATCAGCAGCACCGCCCCGGCCACGCCCCAGGCGGCCGTCGCGGCGCGGGGCGCGAGCCCGTACAGCAGGACCGCCACCGCGCCGATCACCCACACCGCCGGGAGCTGTGTCAGGCAGCCCCCGAGGATCGGGCCGATGTCCCTGCCGTGCCCGACGGCGAAACCGAGCCCGGCGAGCAGCAGGAGCAGCGCCGAGCCGCCGAAGGCGATGAGCAGGTGACCGGCCGCCCACCGCAGCCGCCCCACCGCGCCCGCCAGCACCGGCTCGGCGCGCCCCGAGGTCTCCTCGCCGTGCAGGCGCAGCACGGATGCCACGACGTACAGGGCCGCGACCAGCCCGAGCATGCCGATCATCGCCGACAGGAACGCGTCGGTGAGGCCGGCCTGCCCGCCCATGCGCTCGATGATCCGCCGGGCGCCCGCGTTGTCGCCGACCAGATCGGCGGCGCCGTCCGTGAGGGAGCCGTAGATCACCCCGGCGAGGAGGAAACCGATGCTCCAGCCGAGCACGCTGCCCCGCTGCAGCCGCCATGCCAGCGCCCCGGCGCCGCCCAGCCGCCCGGACGCCGGTCCGGGCCGGGTCGGCAGGAAGCTCATGCCGACGTCCCGCCGGCCGGCCAGCCCGTACGCGACCACGCCCTGGAGCACGGCGGCGCCCGCGAAGAGCAGCAGCACCCACCAGCGTTCGTCCGCGAACGCGCGCAGGTTCTCCAGCCAGCCCAGCGGCGACAGCCAGGTCAGCGGTGAGGAGCCGTCGTCGGTCGCCGCGTCGCCGGCCGCGCGCAGCACGAAGGCGGCACCCAGCACGCCCGCGGTCAGGCCGCGCGCGAGCCGCGCGCTCTCGGTCAGCTGCGCCACGATCGCCGCCAGCGTCGCGAACACCGTCCCGGTGCCCGCGATCCCCAGCCCGAACGCCAGCGCGCCCCGCGCGCCCTGCCCGGCCAGTCCCGCCGTCACCAGCAGCGCCAGGGCCGCGTTGCCGACCGCCGCCGCCAGCAGGGCCGCCGTCAGGGAGGCCCGGCGGCCGACCATGCCGGACGCCACCAGTTCCTGACGGCCGCTCTCCTCCTCGTCGCGGGTGTGCCGTACGACGACGAGCAGGCTCGTCACGGCCGCCAGCCCCGCCGCGTACACCCCGACCCGCCAGGCCGTCAGCGCCCCGAGCGAGTCGCCGAAGACCGGGCCGACCATGGCGCGCAGCGCCGAGTTGGTCTCCATCTGACGGACCAGACCGGCGCGGTCGGCGGGGGTGCCGTACAGGGCGTTGAGCGAGTTCGGCATGGACAGCACCATGAGCGCGGTCACCGCGGTCCACACCGGGATCATCAGCCGGTCCCGGCGCAGCGCGAAGCGCAGCAGCGTCCCGGTGCCGGCCAGCTGCCGGGAGCCGCCCGGCCGCAGCGCGAACGTGGTCATCGGGCGCTCACCGCCTCGTCCTGGTAGTGCCGCAGGAACAGCTCCTCCAGCGTTGGCGGGGTCGAGGTCAGCGACCGCACGCCCGCCTCGCTCAGCGCGCGCAGCACCGCGTCCAGCCGGTCGGTGTCGACCTGGAGCCGGACCCGGCGGCCCTGGACGTCGAGGCCGTGGACGCCGGGCAGCCGCGCCAGCCCGTCGGGCGGCCCGGCGAGCTCGGCGGTCACGCTCGTACGGGTCAGATGGCGCAGGTCGGCGAGCGAGCCGCTCTCCACGGTGCGGCCCTTGCGGATGATGCTGACCCGGTCGCACAGCTCCTCGACCTCGCTGAGGATGTGGGACGACAGCAGGACCGTCCGGCCCCGGTCCCGCTCCTCGGCCACGCAGCGCTGGAAGACCTCCTCCATCAGCGGGTCCAGGCCGCTGGTCGGCTCGTCCAGGATCAGCAGGTCCACGTCCGAGGCGAACGCGGCGACCAGGGCGACCTTCTGCCGGTTGCCCTTGGAGTACGTACGGCCCTTCTTGGCCGGGTCGAGCTCGAACCGCTCGATCAGCTCGGCCCGGCGCTTTTGGTCCAGCCCGCCGCGCAGCCGGCCGTACAGGTCGATGACCTCGCCGCCGGAGAGGTTGCGCCACAGGGTGACGTCGCCGGGGACGTAGGCGATCCGGCGGTGCAGTTCCACCGCGTCCGCCCACGGATCGCGGCCGAGCACCTGGGCGGCGCCGGAGTCGGCGCGCAGCAGGCCGAGCAGGACGCGGATAGTGGTGGACTTGCCGGAGCCGTTGGGGCCGAGGAAGCCGTGGACCTCGCCGGAGGCGACCTCCAGGTCCAGGCCGTCGAGCGCGCGCGTCCGCCCGAAGGACTTGTGCAGTCCGGAGACGGTGATGGCCTTCGTCATGCCTCCGAACGTACGCTTCTTTCAGAAATTTGTGAAGTTAAGGAAGGTGGTGAAGGTCGGATAGGCTGGTGGCATGGCGGACTCGGAGGCGGTGCAGCGGGACCCGGAGGCGGTCTCACGGTTCGTGGAGCACTTCGCGGCGCAGCTTGTGGAGGCCGGGCTGCCGCGCATGCCCGCCCGGGTCTTCGCCGCGCTGCTCGCCTCCGACACCGGCGCCCTGACCTCCGCCGAGCTGGGTGAACGGCTCCGGATCAGTCCCGCGGCCGTCTCCGGCGCGGTGCGCTACCTCGCCCAGGTCCACATGCTCTCCCGCGAGCGCGAGCCCGGTTCGCGCCGGGAGCGGTACCGCGTGCACAGCGACCAGTGGTACGAGGCGCTCACCAACCGCGAGGCGATCATCAAGCGCTGGGAGGACGCCCTGCGCGAGGGCATCACCAGCCTCGGCCCGCAGACCCCGGCGGGCCGCAGGCTGGCCGAGACGCTGGCGTTCTTCGAGTTCATCGAGCGGGACGTGGCCGAGATGATGGAGCGCTGGCGGGTGTACCGGGCGGAGCGGTTCGGCGGGTGAGTAAATGATCGGATACGCTGAGTAGTGGGTGGTCCGCTTCAAGGGGAGGGCGCATCATGACACTCATGGCAGAGCGACCGGTGATCAGCGGTACCGAGCCCCGCAGTAGCTTCGAGGAGCTTCTCGACCTCCTCGACGAACTGAACGTGCCCGACGGCTACCGGGCCGAGATCGTCAGGGGGAGCATCGTCGTGTCGCCGTGGTCGAAGGGGTACTACCACCGTGTGATGCGCCTGGTGTGCGCACAGCTCGAGCCACATCTTCCCGAAGCGCACGTGATCGAACGGGGGCCGTTCCTCTACACCTTCCCAGGGGCGGAATGCGCCTACGGGCCGGACATCCACGTTGCCCACGAGAGCGTCTTCGAGACGGAGAGCCATCGCCTGGACGGTGCGGGCCTGTTCCTCGTCGCCGAGCTCACCTCCCCCGCGACCCGCAAGGACGACCTCACCAAGAAGGTCGAGGTATACGCCATGGCGGGCGTCCCTCTCTACCTCGTTCTGGACATGCAGGAGCAGCGGGCCATCGTTCACGGGTCACCTTCGGCGAAAGGGTACGAGGTCCGCTTCACCAAGCCGTTCGGCGAGAAGCTGCCCATCCCGGATCCTCTGGGCTGCACCCTCGACACGACCGGCTTCGGAGTCCCGGAGAACCCCGAAACCAAGGTCTGACTCACCCCACCCCCGGCACCGTGAGCCCCCAAGCACCCTCCCGCACCACCCACGTCCGCGTCCGTACCGGCCCCGAGATCGCCGAGTCCGTCCGGTAGCGGAAGTGCGCCCCGGACACCGTCACCGTCCGGCCCTCCGCCAGCAGCGGGGACGCCTCCGCCCCCACCGACACCGGCCGCACCTCCACCGAGGCCACCCCCTTCTCGCCCGGCGTGACGGACACCGCCTCCACCGGCTGGCCCAGGTCGACGAGCAGCTCCCCGTCCACCTCCACCCGCAGCCGCGACGGCCCGGGCGCGGGCGGCGCGGTCACCCGCGACGGGCGGGCCGGCACCAGGGTGCGGACGAGGGACTGGCAGCCGCGCAGCCACGGCCGCCCGGCCCCGGGCGCCTCGTCGCGCGCGGCCTCGCCCACCGGCGGGATCCGCAGCGCGCCCAGCACCACCCCGTCGCTGTCGTCCACCAGCAGGTCCATCCGCCGCTCGACCCCGTCGAGCACCGCCCGGGCCGCCGCGACCGCCCCCGTGGGCACCCCCAGCGACCGGGCCAGCCCGAGCACCGGACCCACCGGCACCAACGACAGCGCGCACGCCGCCAGCTCCCGCTGCCGGTGCAGCAACGACACCGCGCGCACCAGGGCCCGGTCGTCGCCGACCACCACCGGCCGCCGCGACCCGCGCCGCTCCAGCGCCCGGGCGAACTCCTCCGGACCGTCCGGCAGACACAGCTTGGTCGCGGCACCCGCGCTGAGCACGTCCTTCGCGATCCGGACGGATTCCCCGTCCGTCCTCCGGGCGACCGGATCGATGATCACCAGCAGCTGGTCGGACGTCGGAGGAGTCGCCACCTCGGCCATGCCTCGCTTCCTCGGGTAGCATCTTTGTGCAAGAGCCCCTTGCGCTGCGCTGTTGCGCCAGGGGCTTCGTCTATTCCGGGGCATCCGGTCCGACGGTTGCGGCCAACGGCGGTCGCGGTGCACGCGGCGGAATCCCACCGCGTACGCCCCTGACCATGGACATGCCCCGCCCGGAAGGGGTGTACGCGCGTGCCCGCACTTGTGCTGCTCGGTGCTCAGTGGGGTGACGAAGGCAAGGGAAAGGCGACGGACCTCCTCGGTGGTTCCGTCGACTACGTGGTGCGATACCAGGGCGGCAACAACGCCGGCCACACGGTAGTCGTGGGCGACCAGAAGTACGCCCTCCACCTGCTCCCTTCCGGAATCCTGTCGCCCGGCTGCGTGCCGGTCATCGGAAACGGCGTCGTCGTCGACCCGTCGGTCCTGCTCTCCGAGCTGAGCGGACTGAACGAGCGTGGCGTCGACACCTCCAAACTCCTCATCAGCGGCAACGCGCACATCATCACGCCGTACAACGTCACCGTCGACAAGGTGACCGAGCGCTTCCTCGGCAAGCGCAAGATCGGCACGACGGGGCGCGGCATCGGCCCGACCTACGCCGACAAGATCAACCGCGTCGGCATCCGGGTGCAGGACCTGTACGACGAGTCGATCCTGCGGCAGAAGGTCGAGGCGGCCCTCGACGTCAAGAACCAGATCCTCACCAAGCTGTACAACCGGCGCGCGATCGCCGTGGACCAGGTGGTCGAGGAGCTGCTGGGCTACGCCGAGCAGATCAAGCCGTACGTCGCCGACACCGTGCTGGTGCTCAACCAGGCGCTGGAGCAGGACAAGGTGGTCCTCTTCGAGGGCGGCCAGGGCACGCTGCTCGACATCGACCACGGCACGTACCCCTTCGTCACCTCCTCCAACCCGACCGCCGGCGGTGCCTGCACGGGCGCCGGCGTGGGCCCGACGAAGATCAGCCGGGTCATCGGCATCCTCAAGGCGTACACCACCCGCGTCGGCGCCGGTCCGTTCCCGACCGAGCTGTTCGACGAGGACGGCGAGGCGCTGCGCCGGATCGGCGGCGAGCGCGGTGTCACCACCGGCCGGGACCGCCGCTGCGGCTGGTTCGACGCGGTCATCGCCCGCTACGCGACCCGGGTGAACGGCCTGACCGACTTCTTCCTCACCAAGCTCGACGTGCTCACCGGCTGGGAGCAGATCCCGGTCTGCGTGGCGTACGAGATCGACGGCAGGCGCGTGGAGGAGCTGCCGTACTCCCAGAGCGACTTCCACCACGCCAAGCCCGTCTACGAGATGCTGCCGGGCTGGAGCGAGGACATCAGCAAGGCCAAGACCTTCGCCGACCTGCCGAAGAACGCGCAGAACTACGTGAAGGCCCTGGAGGAGATGTCCGGCGCCCCGATCTCGGCGATCGGCGTGGGGCCGGGCCGGGACGAGACGATCCAGATCAACTCGTTCGTGTAGGCAGGCCCGGGGACCGCGGTCCACGGTGAGGGGCGCCCTTCGGGGCGCCCCTCTTCGCGTCGCCGACTCACTCGGTGCGCAGCGCCCGGGCCGTGTCCGCGCGGGCCGCCCAGCCCGCCGGCAGCAGGGCGCCCGCCACCGCGATCAGCACGCCCGCCAGGGCGAGCGGCACCAGCAGCTCCGGCGCGTACACCGCGAGGTGCGAGGGGGGCAGGTCAAGGCCCACGGCATCGCCCATGAGCGGGGTGACCCAGTGGTGCAGGGCCACGCCGGCCGGGAGCCCGGCGGCCGCGGCGAGCAGGCCGGCGACGGTGACCGAGGTGAGGACCATGCCCACGGTCTGCCGGGGCGTCATGCCGAGGGCCTTGAGGATCCCGAGGTCCCGGACGCGGTCCCGGGTGTCGAGGACGACCGTGTTGAGCACGCCCAGGCCCGCGACCGCGACCAGCAGCAGGGTGAGCAGGGCGATCAGCGTCTCCATCGCCACCACCACGCCGGAGGAGCCGTCGTCGTTGGGGTGGGCGACGGCGCCGGTGCCGTCCAGGGCGCGGTGCAGCGCGGTCAGGTAGGCGGAGGTGTCCGTGCCGGGGTCCGGCTCGGCGTAGAAGCGGGTGGGGGCCGCGTCCAGTCCCAGGGCCTGGAGGGTGGCGGTGCGGGTCAGCAGGACCATGCCGTCGTTCTCCGTGAAGAACGCCTCACCGACGACGCGTACCGAGGTGCGGTGCCCCGGCGCGGTCAGGGTCACGGTGCCGCCGACCTCGATACCGGCGGCGTCCAGGAACCGCTGGGTGACCACCGCCTGGCCGGGGCCGGTGAGCCAGCGGCCCGACACCAGCGGCGGCGCCGCCCACGACGCGTCGCCCTCGTACGCCGCCACGGTGGTACGGCCGGTGAGGCCCGACGCGTGGACCTCGGTGAGGGTGGTGCCGTAGAAGCGGCGGGTGCCGTGCTCGGCGTCCAGGGCGGCGGTGACCCTGGCCGGGTCGGCCTTTTGGGCGGGCTCTTGGCCGGGGGCGGGCACCACCTGGGCACCCGGCGGGCCCTGGCCGCCGCCGGTGTCCACGACGACCGGGGCGGCCGCATCGAGCCTGCGGTGCTCCTGCACCGCGCCGAGGGTCAGGGCCAGCCCGGCCGCGAACGTGACGGTGAGGGTGGCCAGGGCGACCGCGGCCGCCGTCGTCGCCGACCGGGCCGGGCGGGCGAACGGGTGCGCCAGGCCCAGGCCGACCGGGCGCGGCAGCGGCAGGCGCACCGGCAGCCGCCGCGCCGGACCGCCACGGGCCGCCCGCGCCGTCCGGCCGACGGCGAGCGCCTCGACGGGGCGCAGCCGGCCGGCGCGCAGCGCGGGCACCAGGGCGGCCCCGGCGACCAGCGCGAGCGCCACGCCGGGCGCCGTCACCGCGACCCACCAGGGGACGGCGGCCGGGGCGGTGCCGTAGACGTCCTCGACCTCGCCGAGGACCGGGCCGGCCAGCAGGGCGCCGAACGCCACGCCCAGCGCGCAGCCGACCGCGGCCGGAATCAGCGCCTGGGTGACGTACGCCCGCACCACCTGGGCCGGGGTGAAGCCGAGGGACTTCAGGATGCCGATGCGCCGGGTGGCCGAGCCGACCGCGCCGCTGACGACGATGCCGATGATCAGCACCGACATGGCCAGGCCCAGCACCCCGAACGCGGCCACGAACGGCACGAACGCCAGCGCGTTGGCCAGCTGCTCCTGCCGTACCGCGAGATGGGAGCGGCTCCCGGTCAGCGCTCCGGCGGGCACGGCGGCGCCGATCGCCGCGCGGCCTGCGGCCACCTGAGCATCGGTGTCCGCGTGCCGCAAGCGGTAGAGCATCTCGTATCCGGTCGCGCTGTCCGTGCCGGTCGCCGACGCTGCCTTGCCGGTCAAGGACTCCGCCTGCCCGGGTGTCACCCAGGCCTCGGCCGTGCCCGTCACCGACCGGGCCAGTCCCACCACCGTCAGGGCCGGTGCGCCCGGCAGGCCGGGGAGATCCACCCGGGCGCCCGGCCGTAGCGGGAGCTCGCCCTCGGCCAGCACGATCTGGCCGGGCCGGGTGGCCCAGTGGCCCTCGACGAGGCGGAGCCGGTCGACCGGCCCGGTGGGGTCCGCCCGCCCGGCGACGGTCAGCGCGGGCAGCACGGTCCCGGCCGGGACCAGGTCGGAGGCCGTGACGGTGCGCGGCCGCAGCGACAGGGTGCGGAACGGGCCCGCCGCCGCGGTCACGCCCGGCGCCCGCGCGGTGGCGGCCAGCTGCTCGGCCGTGACTCTCCCGGGGTCGAACCGCGCGGTCAGATGGGCGCCGCGCGCCGCGGCCATCGCGTGCTCGAAGGGCGCCCGGGACGCCGCGAGCACCCCGGCCGCCACCACGGACGCGGTGACCGCGACGAGCGTGGTCAGGATCATCACCGTGGTCTGCAGACGGCGCCGCCCGACCCCGGCGCGCACCACCCGGCCCAGGGCGCTCACCGGGTCACCGCCGCCGGGTGCGCCGAGTCGTGCACGATCCGTCCGTCGACCAGCTCGACCGTGCGGGTCGCGCAGGACTGCGCCAGGCGCAGATCGTGGGTGACGAGCACCAGCGTCTGCCCGTCCGCGTGGAGCGCGGCCAGCAGGGCGCGTACGTCCTCGCCGGACGCGGTGTCCAGCGCGCCGGTGGGCTCGTCGGCCAGCAGCAGCGCCGGACGGTTCATCAGGGCCCGCGCCACCGCCACCCGTTGCCGCTCCCCGCCGGAGAGCCGACCGGGGTGGGCGTCGGCGTGCCGGTCGATGCCGAGGCGCCCCAGCAGCTCCGCGGCGCGCCGGCGGGCCTCGGCCCGGGGCGTGCCGGCGAGCTGGGCGGGCAGCAGGACGTTGTCCCGCACGGTCAGGTCGTCCAGCAGGTGGAAGAACTGGAAGACCATGCCGATCCGCGCCCGCCGGTAGCGTGCCGAGGCGGCCTCGCCCAGCCGGTCCACGCGCACTCCGTCGACGGTGACGCTGCCGCCGCTCGGCCGGTCCAGCCCGGCGATCAGGTTCAGCAGCGTCGACTTGCCGCTGCCCGAGGGGCCGAGCACGGCCACCGCCTCCCCGGCCCGCACGCTCAGGTTCACCCTGTCGAGCGCGGGCGGCCCTTCCCCGTAGGTCCTGCTCACCTCGCGGATGTCGATGACGGGCGGTGCGGTCGTGGTGGCCACGGTGTCTCCCCAAGCCGGTGTGCGGACGGTCCGGCCCGACGCTAGGAGCGGTGCGGGGCCCAGGGCGTCGCCCGCGGCGGTGAACGCGGCTGCCGTGCCCGACGGACGGCACGCGGGCGTCATCCCCGGGATGTACGCGGCGGATGTACGGCCCCTCCCCGGCGGGAGGGATGTGGGGGCGGGAGCCGCTTGCCACACTGGGCGCATGGGTGGGGGAGCCGGGCGGGCGAGCGTCGAGCGGTTCAGGAGCGGTGCCCGGGCGCTGCTGCGGCCGGGCCCGCCGCCGCGGCTGTCCCGGTGGACGTGGACGGCCGACGTGGTGCTCGCCGTGGTCCTGTCCGCCTGCACGGTGGGCGCCGTTCTGAACGAGGACCGGGCCGCGGTCCCGCTCCCGGCGTTCGGCGACGGCCGGCCTCTCCCGCCGCCCCCGCCCGTGCGACCGCCGGCGGGCGGTCCGGCGGCGGATCCCGGGGAGCTGGTGCTGGCCGCGCTCACCGCGCTGCCCCTGGCCCTGCGGCGCCGGTGCCCCCTGACGGCGTACGGGGCGGTGCTCGCCGTGACCCTGGTCCTCAACCAGCGCACCGGCGCGGGCGTCGCGACCCTGTACGCGTTCGCGTCGTGCGTGGCCGCCGCGTACAGCGCCGCCGTCCACAGCCCGCACCGGCTGCGCACCCTGGTCGGTCTGCCGGCGGGCGCCGTGCTGATGGCGGTGTTCCACGAGGAGTACTTCCCGTACTTCACACCCGGGTTCGTGCCGTTCCTGGTGCTGCTGGGGGTGGGGCTCGGGGCGAACGCGATCCACACCTGGCAGCAGCGCGTGAGGGACCTCCAGGAGCAGCAGCAGATCGCCACCCGGCTGGCCGTGGAGCGCGAACGGGCCCGGATCGCCCGGGAGTTGCACGATGTGGTCACCCACAATGTGAGCGTGATGGTGATCCAGGCGGGGGCGGCCCGCAAGGTGATGGACGCCGCGCCCGGCCGGGCCCGCGAGGCGCTGCTGGCCGTCGAGGCGGGCGGGCGCACCGCGCTGGCCGAACTGCGCCACGTGATGGGCCTGTTGACGATGGCCGAGGGCGAGGGACCCGACCCGGCCGCCGACTCCGGCCTGGCCCCGCAGCCCGGCCTCGCCCAGCTGACGGCCCTGACCGACCGCGTCCGCGCGAGCGGCGTCCCGGTGGAGCTGCGCGTCACCGGCACCCCGGCCGCCCTGCCCGCCGGCGCCGACCTGGCCGCGTACCGCGTGGTGCAGGAGGCGCTGACCAACGTCGTCAAGCACGCGGCCGGAGCGAGAGTCCAGGTGTCCGTCGAGCACACCCCCGAGGCCGTACGGGTGGAGGTCTGCGACACCGGTGGCACCCCGGCGGCCCCGGCCGGTCCCGGGGGCGGCCGCGGTCTGCGCGGCCTGCGCGAACGGCTCGCCGTGTACGGCGGCTCGCTCGACGCGGCCGAGCGGCCCACCGGCGGCTTCCACGTCCGCGCCGTCATCCCCGTGGAGGAACGCACCGGCGCCCCGGCCGGGGAGACGGCGTCGTGACCGGGGCGCCGCGCGTGGTGATCGCCGACGACCAGGCGCTGGTCCGCACCGGCTTCGGCATGATCCTCACCGCCGACGGCATCGACGTCGTCGCGGAGGCCGCCGATGGGCAGCAGGCGGTGGAGGCGGTCGAGCGCACCCGCCCCGACCTGGTCCTCATGGACATCCGGATGCCGGGCCTGGACGGCCTGGAGGCCACCCGCCGCATCCTCTCCGGTGCCGTGCCGGACCCGCCCCGCGTCCTGATCCTCACCACCTACGACCTGGACCGCTATGTCTACGCGGCCCTCACCGCGGGCGCCAGCGGCTTCCTGCTCAAGGACGTCACCCCCGAACACCTGGTCGCCGCCGTCCGCCTGGCCCGCTCCGGGGACGCGCTGCTCGCCCCGGCCATCACCCGCCGGCTGGTCGAGCGTTTCGTCTCCCAGGACACCCGGACCGCCGCCCTGCACCGCGACCTGTCCGTGCTCACCCCGCGCGAGACGGAGGTGCTCCAGGCCCTCGGCACCGGCCTGAGCAACTGCGAACTCGCGGCGCGCTTCGGTCTGAGCGAAGCCACCGTCAAGACCCACGTGGCCCGCATCCTGGCCAAGCTCCGCCTGCGGGACCGCGCGCAGGCGGTGGTGGTGGCCTACGAGACGGGGCTGATCACGCCCGGCACAGGCGCGCGGTGAGGGTCCGCGCGGCGTTGGGCGTGCCTGTGTCCCTGGCCGCCGACATCGGCCAGGGACACAGGGCGTGCGGGGCCGGCCGCTAGCGGGCCGTCAGCTTCCACAGGTGGTCGGCCGTGCCGTTGTCCGCCCACTGCAGGACCTGCGCGCCGGAGGACGTGCTCATCTGGTCCACGCCCAGCAGCAGACCGCTGTTGTAGTTGGCGATCTTGTAGAAGCCGTCCCGGGCCGGTATCAGCTGCCACAGGTGGTCGGCGGTGCCGTTGTCACCCCAGATCAGGGCCGTGCCGCCGTTGCCGGTGCTCATCTGGTCGATGCCGAGCACGAGGCCGCTCTTCTGGTTGACGATCTTGTAGAGGCCCTGGCCGGCGGAGACGAGGGTCCAGTTCTGGTCGGTGCCGGTGGTGGGGGCCGCCTGGACGACCGTGGTGCCCTGGGCGGTGCCGCCGTTCTGCGGGTCGAGGGCCAGCCCGCTGTTCTTGTTGGTGATCTGGTAGCGGCCGGCCAGCGTGGTGGAGGTGCCGGTGGGGGTGATCACCAGGTGGTAGCCGTCGGAGGCGTTCATCGTCACTGGGACGGTGATCGAGCCGTTCGTGACCGGGTAGTCCGCGTCGGAGATGGTCAGCGGGCCGGGGGAGGCCGTCGTACGGCCGGTGTTCGGGGTGTACTCCAGCTTCACGTGGACCGTGCTGCCGAAGGCCGGCAGCGAGGACAGGCCGTCGACCCGGACCGCGCAGGAGCCCGTGCAGCCGCCGGCGATCACGCTGAGCTGGTTGCCCGAGCTGTTGAGGGAGGCGATGCCGTCGATGCCGGTCTGCGCGGGAGGCGTGGTGACCAGCATGTTCCCCGACATGTCGCCGTACCACTTGTACATCCAGTACGAGCCGTTCGGGGAGCCGCCCGTGTCGGTGAGGGTGTCGCCCAGGGTGCCGTAGTGGTTCCAGAAGGCGAGCTCGGCGTCGTGCACGCCGGTCCTCTCGAACTTGGCGACGTAGCCGATGAGGGCGCCCGGGATGCCCATCTCGGCGGGCTTGGCGTACTCCTCGATGGCGATCGGGCGCGGGCTGATGCCGAGGCTCGACTCCAGCGCGCGGTACGCCGACACGTGCGCGGCGATGTTCGCGCTGCCCTGCAGCTCGTGCCAGGCGATGATGTCCGGGACCGTCCCCGAGGCCTTGGCGTCCGTCAGGAACTGGCTCATCCAGGACTGGTTCCACACCGAGTAACTCGGGCCCTGGATCGGGGTCCTGGTGTCCTTCGCCCTGACCTCCTTGTACGTCCGCGCCCAGCCGGCGTCGAACGAGCCCGCGTTGGTGGTGTCCCAGGTCCAGTCCGGCTCGTTCCAGAGCTCGTAGGCGGCGATGTTCGTGGCGCCCGACGCCTGCACGGACGCGACCTGCTTGTCGACCGCCGACAGCCAGTCGCTCCAGCTGACCCACTTGTAGGGGAAGTTCGGGTACCAGTCGGGCATGCGGACGACCACCTTGGCGCCGGCCCGGGCCGCCTTGGGGGCCACGACCAGGGCGTCACCGGCCGGTTTCGGCTCGCCGTTGGGGAGCTGGGAGCCGCCCGGGGCCATCTGCACGAAGGTGTTGGGCTTGAGCGGGGTGACCAGGCTGTCGGCGGGGGTGGCGTCGTCGGCGAGGCCGTAGAGGCTGCCGGTGGCGACATGGGTGACCGGGCGCAGGGTCTGGCCGGCGTTGACCACCAGGGTGGTGGCGGAGGTGGGGACCGCGTGGGCGGGGGCCGCCGTGGCCAGCAGGGCGGCCAGGGCGGCCGTGCTCAGGGCGGCGGCGAGGGGTCTTGTGCGGCTCATGGAGGGGATCTCCTCACGGAGGGAGAGGGAGAGGGAGAGGGAGAGGGAGAGGGGGGAGAGGGGGACGTCAGTCCTTCACCGCGCCCGCGGTCACACCCGCGGCCACGTAGCGCTGTGCGAGGACCAGCAGGACCGCTGCGGGGATCGACGCGACGACGGCGGTGGCCATGATCGCGTTCCACTCCTGGTTGTTGTTGCCGATGTAGCGGTAGATGCCGAGGGTGATCGGCTGCCAGTCGCCGCCGCCGTCGAGGGTGGTGGCGAAGACGAAGTCGGACCAGGCCCACAGGAAGCTGAACAGGGAGACCGTGACGAGGGCGTTGCGGCTCACCGGCAGCACGACCGACCAGAAGGTGCGGAAGGTGCCGGCGCCGTCGATGCGGGCCGCGGCCGTGAGTTCGCCGGGGATGCCCGACATGAACGCCGTGAAGATCATGACGCCGAACGGCACGGCGATCGTCGAGTCGGCGATGATCAGGCCCCACCAGGAGTTCAGCAGGCCGGCGTCGAGGAAGATGCCGTAGAAGCCCATCGCCATGACGATGCCGGGGATCATCTGGGCGATCAGCAGGGCGAGGCTCAGCGCTCCCGCGCCGGGTGGGCGCAGTTTCGCCAGTGCGTATCCCGCCGGGGCGGCCAGGACCAGGGTGAGGGCGACCGTGCCCAGGCCGATGAGCAGGCTCGTGCCGAGGTACGGCAGCTGGTCGTCCAGGACCGCCCGGTAGCCCTCGAAGGTGGGGTGCAGCGGGAGCAGGTCGGGCGGGTTCTTGCGCATGTCCTGCTGCGGGGTGAGGGACACGTTCAGCATCCAGTACACCGGGAACAGCATCAGCGCGGTGAGGACCAGGCCGAGGACGGTGGAGGAGCGCCGGGTCTTCATGCTTCCTGCCTCCTCTGGAGCCGGACGTACAGCAGCCCGAAGACCAGGGCGATGAGGATGAGGATGTTGCCGACCGCCGCCCCGGGGCCGAACTTGGGCAGGAGGGTGCCGAAGCCCAGCTGGTAGGACCAGGTCGCCAGGGTGGAGGACGCGTCGCCGGGGCCGCCCTTGGTCATGATCCAGATCAGGTCGAACACCTTCAGGGTGTAGACCAGGCCGAGCAGGAGCGTGATCGCGGAGACCGGGCGCAGCAGCGGGAAGGTGATCCGGCGGAACCGCTGCCAGCTGCTCGCCCCGTCCAGGGACGCGGCCTCGTACAGCTCGGCGGGGATGTTCTGCAGGCCGCTGTAGAGGATGACCAGGTTGAACGGGATGCCGATCCAGATGTTGGCGATGACGACCGAGGCCAGCGCCCAGTCGGGTGAGGTGAGCCAGCCGACCGGGTCCACGCCGAAGAAGCGCAGGAAGTAGTTCACGACGCCGGACTCGCTGTTGAACATCCACGACCAGGTCGAGGCCGACACGATCAGCGGCAGCAGCCAGGGGATGAGGAACAGGGCGCGCAGGACCGCCGACAACGGGAAGCGGCGGTTGAAGAAGACCGCGAGGGCGAGGCCGATGGCGTACTGGAACGCGATCGACACGAACGTGAAGACCAGCGTGTGCCGCATCGCCGGGCCGAAGGCCGGGTCGTCGAGGACCTTGCGGACGTTCTCCCAGCCGGTGAAGGGGGCGTCGCCGGCCACGAAGGAGCGGACGGTGTAGTCGCGCAGGCTCAGGTCGAGGTTGCGGTAGAGGGGATAGAGGTAGAAGGCGGCGAGGTAGGCGACGAGCGGGGCGGCGAAGGCCAGCGCGGTCAGCCGGGTCCGGGCCCTGCTCCTGCGGTCCTGGCGGCGCCGCAGGAGCACGGGATCGGGCCGGGCGCCGGCGTCTGCCCCGGTCATGGCCGGGGGCCGGGCTGCTCGGGCGGTGGTCATACGGACTCCTGGGTACGGGGGTGCCTGCGGCGGGGGCGGGGCCGGGTCGCGCCGGACCCGCCGCGGGTCGCGCCCCTGGCCTGCCGGCACAGTGCTGGGGAGGGGGACCAGCCGGGTGGCGGGCCCGCGACGCGCCGCCGCGGCCCGCTCCCGTCCTCGGGCGGCTAGCCCTTCGAGGCGGCGGACTGGGCCGTCTCCATGGCGGCCTGGGGCGTCTTGCTGCCGGACAGAGCCGCCTGTACGGCCGTCCACATCGGCTGGGAGATCGTCGGGTAGGTGGTGCCCAGGCCGCCGCTCGTGCGGCCCCGGGCCGCCGCCACGGCGGAGACCCACGGCTTGAGCTTCGGGTTCTGCTTGACCTGCTCGGCCTGGACCGCCGCGGTGGGGGCGATGTACATCAGGGTCGTGTCCGTGGCCAGCAGGTTCGCGGGGCTGGTCAGGCACTCGACGATCTTCTTGCTGACGTCGTAGCGCGCGGTGTCCTTCTGGACGGGGACGGTGACGAACTCGCCGCCCGTCGGCACGGGCGCCGCACCGCCGTTCCTGCCGGGGATGGAGAGGATGCCGTACGGGAAGCCGGCCTTCTCCGCGTTGCCGAGCTGCCAGGTGCCGTTCTCGCCGAACGCGTACTCGCCGGTGGCGAACTCCTGCCAGCTGGTCGTCTGGGTGTTCTGCAGGACGTCCTTGGGCGCGTAGCCCTCGTCCACCCACTGCTTCCACAGGCCGAGGGCCGCCACGCCCTGGCCGGAGTCGAGCTTCTTCAGGTCGGCGCCCGCTCCCCAGAACCAGGGCAGGAACTGGAAGCTGCCCTCCTCCGTGTTGATCGCGGAGAAGGTGATGCCCTTCTTCCCGGCCGCCTTGACCTTCTTCAGGGCCGCGGTGAGGGAGGCCCAGTCCTTGACGGAGGCCGGGTCGACGCCCGCGGCGGACAGGACCTTCTTGTTGTAGTAGAGCGCGAGGGTGTTGGCGCCGATCGGGACGCCGTACGCCGATCCGTCGAGGGTGCCCGCGCCGATGATGTTCTTCTGGATCGACGCGGTGTCCAGGCCCAGGTCACTGGTCTTGGTGAGGATGCCGGCGTCCACCAGCGTGGAGACGACCGGGTTGTCGACGAGCATCACGTCGGGCGCGTTGCCCTGCTGGGCGGCCAGCAGCGCCTTGTTGCCGAGGTCCGTGGTGTCCATGCCGGTGCGCTTGACCGTGACGCCCGCCTGCCTGCCGCAGGCGGTGACGCGCTTGCCCCACGGCGAGGAGGCGTCGAACTGCGGGTACGGGTCCCAGAACGTGTACGTCCCCTTGGGTGCGCCGGAGGACGAGGAGGCGGCGGAGCCGCCACCGCACGCGGTGACGGAGGCGAGCGCGCCGACCACGGCGCACGCGGCGAGCAGGGTTCTGCGGGTGGGCATCACGGGGGACCTCGTTGTCGTGAGAGGGGCGTCGGAGAGGAGGGCAGGGGAGGGCAGGGGAGGGCAGGGGGAGGGGGGTCAGGAGGTGGGCAGCCAGACGCGCATGCTGCCGTCGTCGCGGTTGGCCCAGGCGTAGTAGGGGACGGCGGTGAGCTCGACGGGATCGCCGTCGTGCCGGGCGGAGGCGTCGGCGGTGCCGGCGGAGGTTCCGGCGGGGCTGTACGGCCACCAGCCCGGGTCGGGGAGGTGCCGGCGCCGGCCGGCGGCCACCACGGTGGTGACCCCGCCCAGCAGGTCCGGGCGGTGCTTCACGGCGAGCGGCCGGGTGGTGTCCAGGACGATGTCGTCCAGGCCGCCGCCGGGGTGGTCGACCTGCTCCAGGCAGTACACGAGCGGCCCGCGTTCGATCGCCACGCAGCCGCGCACCGCGTCCACCCGGGGGTCGGCCGCGGTCAGCCGCGGTTCCAGGGGGAGTTCCAGGACGACCTGGTCGCCCGGTGCCCAGCTGCGCTCCAGGCGCAGCCAGCCGTCCTCGGCGGGCCCGTCGTACGTCTCGCCCCCGCAACGGACGCGGAAGTCGCCGGCCCACTGCGGGATGCGCAGGGACAGCGTCCAGGAGCGGTCGGCCGGGGTCTCCTCGACGGTGAGGGCGATCGTGCCGTGCCAGGGGTAGTCGGTCGCGGCGCGGACGCGGATGCCGTCGGCGGTGTACGTGCCGGTGACGTACTGGTGGATCTGGAGGCCGTCCTCGGTGGAGCTGGACAGGTAGTGCTCCAGGGAGGCCAGCAGCCGCATCACGTTGGGCGGGCAGCAGGCGCAGCGGAACCAGCGGGTGCGGCGGGCCGACTGGTCGCCGCCGGGGTCGGTGTGGCCGTCGCGGACCTGGAGCGGATTGACGTACAGCCAGCGCTCGCCGTCCAGGGACACCCCGGCCAGGAAGCCGTTGTACAGGGTGCGTTCGATGAGGTCGGAGTAGCGGGCCCGCCCGGTCAGCAGGGCCATGCGCCAGCTCCACTGGATCGAGGCGATGGCGGCGCAGGTCTCGCAGTAGGCGCGCTCGTTGGGCAGCTCGTACGGGTCGCCGAAGTCCTCCTGGTCGTGGTGGGCGCCGACGCCGCCGGTGAGATGGGTCTTGGTGGTGGTCATGGCGTGCCACAACCGCTCGGCGGCCTCGCGCAGTTCGGCGTCGCCGGTCTCGGTGGCGAGGTCGGCTGCTGCGGCCAGCAGGTACAACTGCCGTACGGCGTGCCCCTCGACGGTCTCGGCCGCGCGCAGCGGGACGCGGTCCTGGCAGTAGGCCTCGCCGCCGAGCAGGCCGTGGCCGTACCGGTCGACGAAGTAGCCGGCCAGGTCCAGGTAGCGGCGCTCGCCGGTCTCCCGGTACAGCTCCACCAGGGCGGTCTCGACCTCGGGGTGGCCGTCGACGCCGTCCAGGGGCTTGCCGCTGCCGGGCGGGCCGAAGACGCTGTCGATGTGGTCGGCGAACCTCACGGCCACGTCGAGCAGTTCGGGGCGGCCGGTGGACCGGTGGTGGGCGACGGCGGCCTGGATCAGATGGCCCGCGCAGTACAGCTCGTGCCCCCAGCGCAGGTCCGTGTAGCGCTTGCCGCCCTCGCGGAGCTGGAACCAGGTGTTGAGGTAGCCGTCGGGCTGCTGGGCGGCGGCGACGAGTCCGATGACCCGGTCCACGTGCGCGGCCAGGTCCTCCTGCCCGCCCTGCGCGAGCTGCCAGGAGGCGGCCTCCAGCCACTTGTGGACGTCCGAGTCCACGAACGGGTACGCGCCCTGGAACTCGCCCCGCGCGGTCCCCGCGGCGATCCGCAGGTTGTGCAGATTGCCCGCGGACTCCAGCAGTTCGGGCCCCTGCGGGAGGGAGACGCGGGCGTTGACCTCGCGGCGGGCGTGCCAGAAGCCCGCGTCGATGCCGGCGGCGGCGGGGCGCAGCGCGGCCCGGGCGTCCGGACCGAGACGGACCGGGCCCGTCGAGGGCAGGGCGGAGCGTGAGCTGGGCATGGCTCTCCGAGGGGATGGCGTACGGCGGTGGCGCCCGAGGTTGCGGCAGCCGCGCTCGTACGTGACGGCGTCCGGTGTACGGCGGTGGCCCGGGGTGCGGTCGCGGCTCGTGCGGACCGGTTTGGGCAACCGTTTTCTCGTGGTGAAAGTAGAGGGCAGCCGGACGACCCGGTCAAGAGGTGCGCCCGTACTTTTTCCTTCTTGCTCTTGGGCTGGCACTTCGCGCCGCAGACTGCCACGATGTGGGCCGTCGGCCTCTTCGAGGAAGTCTGAGGAAAAAGGTTTGCCCGTGACCCCTGACCCTGGCTCTCCCCCCGTCGGCCGGGCCCGCCTCGCCGACGTCGCCGCCCTGGCCGGCGTCAGCGTGGGCACGGCGTCGAAGGCGCTCAACGGCGGTGGCCGGATGCGTCCCGAGACCCGGCAGCGGGTGCTGGACGCCGTGGCGGCCCTGGGCTTCCGCCCCAACCAGGCGGCCCAGAGCCTGCACACGGGGCGCAGCTGGACGGTCGGGCTGGTGACGACGGACGGCATAGGGCGGTTCAGCACGCCCGTGCTGCTGGGCGCGGAGGACGCGCTCGGAGCCGGGAAGATCTCGGTGCTGCTGTGCGACACGCGCGGCGACGCCATCCGCGAGCAGCACCATCTGCAGACCCTGCTGGAGCGCCGGGTGGACGGCATCATCGTCACCGGCCGCCGCACCGACGCGCGCCCGCCGCTGACCGGCGTCACCGGCCTGGAGTCGATCCCGGTGGTCTACGCCCTGTCACCGTCGACGGATCCGCAGGACACCTCCGTGGTGTCCGACGACCGGGGCGGGGCGCGGCTCGCGGTGGAACACCTCCTGGCCACCGGCCGTACCCGCATCGCGCACGTCACCGGGCCGGAGCACCACGCCGCCGCCCGCGACCGCGCCCGCCACGCCGTGGAGCACCTGGCGGCCGCCTCGCTGGAGCTGTCGACCGGCCGGGTCCACTTCGGCGAGTGGAGCGAGGCGTGGGGCCGGCGCGCCGCCGACGCGGTGCTGCGCACCGCCCCCGGCACGGACGCCTTCTTCTGCGGCAACGACCAGATCGCCCGGGGGGTCGCGGACACCCTGCGCGAGCGCGGGGTGAGCGTGCCCGGGGACGTCGCCGTCGTCGGCTACGACAACTGGGACACCATGGCCCTGGCCAGCCGGCCCCCGCTCACCACGATCGACATGAACCTCGCCGAGATCGGCCGCATCGCGGCGCTGCGGCTGCTGGAGGCGATCGACGCGGACCCGGCACCTGGAGTGCACACGGTGCCGTGCCGGCTGGTGGTACGGGAGTCGACGTGAGGGCGCGTCAGGGCGTGCTCAGGCGGTGCCGGCCGGCCGGAGCCGGATCGGAGCGCCGGTGAGCCAGGCGGGCAGGTGAAGCGTCAACGAAAAGGCTCCTACTTGATAGAGGCCATTGCGGACGAAACGGTCATATTCTGAAAGGGTCTGAGCGACGAGTCCGAGGAAGAAGGCGACCGCCATGCGCGTACTGCTCAAGGCTCACTTCGACACGGAGAAGGGGAACGAGCTCATCCGCAGCGGCAGGATGGGCGATCTCATCCGGGAGACGATCGACCGGGTGCATCCGGAAGCCGCCTACTTCCTCCCGGAGGACGGTGAGCGCACCGCCTACCTGTTCTTCGATCTGGAGGACCCCTCGCAGATACCCGTGATCACCGAGCCGCTCTTCGAGGCCGGGGACGCCAAGGTGTCCTACACGCCCGCGATGAACCTGGACGACGTGCAGAAGGGGCTCTCCCAGCTGCGAGGCGGTGACAGCGGCCAGTAGCGCTCCTCAGCTGAACACGATCATCGACCCCTGCGCCAGGCTCCGGGTCGCCGCCGCGTGCAGCCCGAGCCAGACGTGCCGTTCCCGGGCGAAGGGGCTCGGGTCGTACGGCGCGGGCACGGCCGGTTCCTCCAGCTCGGTCGGGGCGAGCGGGGGCTGGGGCGGGGCCGGGGGGTTGGCCGGGTCGATGCCGATCGACGGGGCGACGTACTCCAGCTCCCGCAGCAGGGCCTGCGCGGAGCCCAACGGGCCGCCGGCGGCCATGAGTTCGTCGTTGGCCAGGGGGTGCGGGAAGTCGACGGGGACGTAGGCGCCCGCGTGGTCGTAGTGCCAGACCAGGTGCGACTGCTGGGCCGTCGCCTCGAACATCTCCAGCAACTGCTCGTAGTCGCCGCCCAGTTCGTCGACCGGCGTGACCGGCAGGCCACAGACCTGCAGCAGGTACACGCGGCGCAGGAAGTGCAGCGCGTCGTAGTCGAAGCCGGCCACCGGGGCCACGTCGCCGGACAGCCCCGGCATGTACTGGTACACCGGCACCGGCGGCAACCCGGCCTCGGTGAGCACCTTGTTGTATTGCGCGAGTTCCTCGGCGAAGGGGTTGTCGGGCGTGTGGCACAACACATCGACGAGCGGTACCAGCCACAGGTCACAGGCCAAAAGAGGGCTCCTCACACTGCACGGTGGTCAAGGCAGGGTAATCGGTGCGGGGCCCGGCGGCGCCTGCCTGTATCTGTCCAGTTCCCCCGTGAAGATGCCGTACCCGCGCCGGGGACACCCCGCGGGGGCGGATCACCCGCGCGCCTGCCCGCCCCTGCGGCCCGCCTCGCCGCCGGAACGGGCGGCCCGCCGGGGCCCGTGACGCCCTCGCCGCCGGGCCATGTACCTGCCGGTTGCTCAGCCGCCACGACCGCTCGCCTGCCCCATCCCTTCCTGCGCCTGCAACCGCGCACCTGCCCGGCCGCCCGGCCGCCTACCTGCCCGACCATCAGCGGCCCGACCATCATCCGCCCGACCATCAGCCGCCCGGCCGCCCGGCTGCTCGCCCGCCGGTGCTCGCCCGCCGGCCGCGCGCCCGCTCGGCTGCTCGCCCGCCGGCCGCCCGCCCGCCGGCCGCGCGCCCGTCCGGCTGCCCGGTGCTTGCCTTCACCGACGCCCGGACCGCTTGTCCCCTCGCCCGCTCGCCCGCTCGCCTGCCAGGCCACTCGACCACGGGCCGGCTCACGGCCCTCAGCAAGCTGCTCGGCTGGTCAGCCGCCCGCTGCTCGGTTCTCCGTCAGCCGCTCGATGAGCGCCAGCCAGTGCGCGTTGTACGCGTCGACGATCGCCCGTGCGGTGTCCGTGTCGCGTCGGGTCAGGGCGTCGACCAGGTCCGTGTGCCCGGACCACAGCTGTCCGCGCAGGTCGGGCAGCCGGCGCAGGTGCTGCACCGCGCACACCCAGGACTGCACGCGCAGCCGGTGCAGGAAGTCGGAGAGGTAGGGGTTGCCGAACAGGGCGGCGAGCTCGCGCCAGAACCGCAGGTCGTAGCCGATCAGCACGGTCAGGTCCCCGGCCTCGGCGGCCCGCCGGGCCTCCTCGCCGCGGCGCCGGACCCCGGCCAGGGCGGCGGCGATCCGGGGGTCGTCGGGCTGCACGTCGCTGCGCACGCCGTCGACGAGGGAGTGGAACATCCCGTCGGTGACCAGGCTGCGCGCCTCGATCATGCCCCGGAAGTCGTCGGCCGCGTACTCGTGCACCCGGAAACCCCGGTGCTGGTCCGCGTCGAGCAGCCCCTGCGCGGACAGGTCGACCAGCGCCTCCCGCACAGGCGTCGCGGACACGCCGTACTGCTCGGCGATCTCCTTCACCGTGAACTCCTGCCCCGGCTTCAGCCGCCCCGCCAGCACCTCGTCGCGCAGCGCTTCCGCGATCTGCTGCCGCAGGGTGCTGCGCGTGACGGCGCCGTTGCCGCCGCTGCCAGGAGCGGGCATGGTCGGAGCGTCTCCCCTCGTCGCGTTCGGGTGGCGTGCACGTACATGTTTACGAGCACGCCACCATACGCGTTCGAGTCCCGGCCACGCCTTCGGTTACTGACGCGTTGACATGCGCTTGCCTCCCCTGCCCGCCGCCGGGGCGCCGGCTCACCCGGTGTACTCGTCCGCCACCGACAGAGCCGCGTCCAGCGCCGCGAGGCCCTCCTTCGCCTCGGCCTCGGTGAGGTTGCAGGGCGGCACCACGTGCGTCCGGTTCATGTGGACGAAGGGCCACAGGCCGCGCGCCTTGGCGGCGGCGGCGAACGCGGCCATCGGGGCGTTCGCCTCGCCGGTGGCGTTGTACGGCACCAGCGGCTCACGGGTGTGCCGGTTCCGGACCAGCTCCAGCGCCCAGAACACGCCCGTGCCGCGCACCTCGCCCACCGACGGGTGCCGCTCGGCCAGCTCGCGCAGCCCGGGTCCGAGCACCTCGGCCCCCAGCCGGGCGGCGTGCTCCACGACGCCCTCCTGCGCCATGACGCCGATCGTGGCGACGGCCGCCGCGCAGGCCAGCGGATGCCCGGAGTACGTCAGCCCGCCCGGGTAGGGCCGCCGGGCGAAGGTCTCCGCGATCTTCCCGGAGATGGCCACCCCGCCGAGCGGCACATACCCCGAGTTCACGCCCTTGGCGAAGGTCATCAGGTCCGGCACGACCCCGTACAGGTCCGCCGCGAACCACGCGCCCGTCCGCCCGAACCCGGCCATGACCTCGTCCAGGACGAAGACGATGCCGTACGTGTCGCAGATCTCGCGGACGCCCGCGAGGTACCCCGGCGGCGGGACCATGATCCCGGCCGTGCCCGGGATCGTCTCCAGGACGATCGCGGCGATCGTCGACGGCCCCTCGAAGGCGATCGTCGTCTCCAGGTGCTCCAGCGCCCGCGCGCACTCCTGCTCCTCGGTCTCGGCGTAGAAGCGGGAGCGGTAGAGGAAGGGCGCCCAGAAGTGCACCACCCCGGCCGAGCCGCTGTCGCTGGCCCAGCGGCGCGGGTCGCCGGTGAGGTTCACGGCCTGCTGCGTGCCGCCGTGGTACGAGCGGTAGGCCGAGAGCACCTTGGGCCGCCCGGTGTGCAGCCGCGCCATGCGCACGGCGTGCTCGACGGCGTCGGCGCCGCCGTTGGTGAAGAAGATCTTGTCGAGGTCGCCCGGGGTCCGCTCGGCGATGAGCCGGGCCGCCTCCGACCGCGCCTCGACCGCGAAGGCGGGCGCGAAGGTCGTCATCCGCGCCGCCTGCTCCTGGATGGCGGCGACGACTACGGGGTGCTGGTAGCCGAGGTTGGTGTAGACGAGCCCGCTGGTGAAGTCCAGGTAGCGCCGGCCGTCGTAGTCCCAGAAGTACGCCCCCTCCGCCCCGGCGACGGCGAGCGGGTCGATGAGCTCCTGGGCGGACCAGGAATGGAAGACGTGCGCGCGGTCCGCGGCCTTCACGGCCGCGCCGGCCTGCGGATCCGGCTGCGGGTACGGCTGAGCATGAGCGGTCATGCGGGCGAGGCTAGGGGCGCGTACGGGGGTGGTGACATGGGCGTCCTGTCTGCGCCGGGCCGCTTTCCGCGACAGGTTGTCGACACCCCGGAAGAAACCGCGGGATTGACAGCATGCTGCGTTTGCGACAGCATTCTGTCATAACCGTCGGGTCCGAGGAGGAACCATGAACGGCAGCACCGGAAACCGGGACCGCGGCACCGTCCACCTCGCCGTGTACGACACCCTCGCCGACTGGGAGACCGGCCACACCACCGCCCACCTGGCCCGCGCCGGGTACGCGATCCGCACGGTCGGCCCGTCCACCGCCCCCGTCACCAGCATCGGCGGACTGCGCGTCCAGCCCGACCTGGCCCTGGACGACGTACGGCCCGAGGACAGCCGTCTGCTGATCCTCCCGGGCGCGGACCTGTGGGACACCGGCGACGACCTGGCCCCCTTCGCCCGCAAGGCCCGGCAGTTCCTCGACGCGGGCGTGCCCGTCGCCGCCATCTGCGGGGCCACCGCCGGACTGGCCCGGGAGGGCCTGCTCGACGACCGGGCGCACACCAGCGCGGTCTCCTTCTACCTGGCGGCGACCGGCTACGCGGGCGGCGGGAAGTACGTCGAGACCGACGCCGTCACCGACGGCGGCCTGGTCACCGCCGGCCCGACCGAGCCCGTCGCCTTCGCCCGGGAGGTCCTGCGCCTGCTCGGGGTGTACGGCGGCGAGGTGCTGGACGCCTGGTACCGGCTGTTCCACGACTCCGACGCCGCGGCCTACGCCGTCCTGCAGCGGGCGGGGGCGGCATGAGCCGGGAGCGTCAGGCCCTGCTCAGCCGCACCGCGCTCGGCGTCTTCCGCCTCAACGGCCAGTTCCTCGCGGTGGCCGAGGAGCTGGCCCGGCCGGCCGGCCTCACGGCCGCCTGGTGGCAGGTGCTCGGCGCGGTCCTCGCCGAGCCGCTGCCCGTCTCGGGCATCGCGCGGGCCATGGGCATCACGCGGCAGAGCGTGCAGCGCATCGCCGACCTGCTGGTGGAGCGGGGCCTGGCCGAGTACCGGCCCAACCCCGCCCACCGCCGCGCCAAACTCCTCGCACCGACCGAGGAGGGCCGCGCGGCGGTCGCCCGGATCGACCCCGGCCACGCGGCGTTCGCCGACCGGCTGGCCCAGGCCTTCGGGGAGGCGGACCTCGCCGAGGCGGTACAGGCGCTCGAACGCCTCTCGAAGGCCCTGGAACAGCTCGGGCCGCCTGTTACGGAACCGTAGACACCGGCCCGTCCCCAGCCCGCTGACCCCGCACTATTCTCGCTTCGTTGCTCACTTGGGGGGAAGGCGACGGGGCGATGGAGAAGCTGGAACCGGGGGACCCGCAGCACATCGGCGCGTACCGGCTGCTGGCGCGGCTGGGCGCGGGCGGCATGGGGTACGTCTATCTGGCCCGGTCGGACCGGGGACGTACCGTCGCCGTGAAGTTGGTGCGCGAGGAGCTGGCGCGGCAGGAGGAGTTCCGGGAGCGGTTCCGGCAGGAGGTGCAGGCCGCGCGGCGGGTCGGCGGGCACTGGACCGCGCCGGTGCTCGACGCGGACACCGAGGCCGCCGTCCCCTGGGTCGCCACCGGGTACGTGGCCGGACCCAGCCTGCAGCAGGTCGTCGGGCACGACCACGGGGCCCTGCCCGAGCGGTCCGTGCGGATCCTCGCGGCCGGGCTCGCGCACGCGCTGCAGGACATCCACGCCGCCGGGATCGTGCACCGCGACCTCAAGCCGTCCAACGTGCTGGTGACGATCGACGGCCCGCGCGTCATCGACTTCGGCATCGCGCGGGCGCTGGAGACCGTCACCGACGGCGGCCTCACCCGTACCGGCGCGCTGGTCGGCTCGCCCGGCTTCATGGCGCCCGAGCAGGTGCGCGGCGACCGCATCACCCCGGCCTGCGACGTCTTCTGCCTCGGTTCGGTGCTGGCGTACGCCGCGACCGGCAGGCTCCCCTTCGGCGCCGCCAACAGCGGCGTGCACGCGCTGATGTTCCGCATCGCGCAGGAGGAGCCGGACCTGGACGGCGTGCCGGAGGGGATCGCCGACCTGGTGCGGGAGTGCCTGCGCAAGGACCCGGCGGCGCGCCCGACGCTCGACCGGATCCTGCAGCGCACCGGCGTGGACGACACGGTCGCCGACGGCCGTTCCCGCGACCCCTGGCTGCCCGGCTCCCTGGTCGCCCAACTCGGGCGGCACGCCGTGCGGTTGCTGGACACGGAGGACCCGGAAGGACAGCCGGGCCCCGCCGGACCCGGCCGGCCCGCCGCCACCCCCGAGCACGCCCCCGCCGACGACTCCGCGCCGGCCGCCCCGGGCGCTCCCGCCGGCCCCGCGGTTCCGGCGCCCGGCCGGCCCGGCAGCGGCACACCGGAGCCGGTCGACCACCTCCCCACCGTCGTCGTGGGCCAGGCCCCGGCCACCCCGCCGCCGGCCCCGCACCCGGCGTACGGCCACCCCCAGCAGCACCCCCAGCCGCCCGGCTACGGCTACCCGCCCGGTGCCCCGTACCCCGGGCAGGGCGCCCTCGGCTCCACCCCGCCGTACGGCCCGCCGCCCTTCGGGACGAGCCCGCCGTACGACCCCCGGCCGTCGCGCGGCAGCGGCCGGTCCACCGCCCTGCTCGTGGTGATCGCCCTGGTCGTGGCGATCGCCGCGGGCGGCACGGTCTACGCGTTGATGGACGGCCGGGGCGAGGGCGACCGGGCCGGCGGCGACCCGACACCGACCGCCAGCGCGTCCCCGGCCCGTGGCACCGCCGACCCCGACCCCACCCCCACCTCCGCGGCTCCGGCCACCTCGGCAGCCGCCGACGGCACCATTCCGGCGGCGTACCTGGGCACCTGGACCACCACCATCGACAACGCCGACGGCGAGCACACCCGCCGGCTGACCATCCGGCAGGGCGAGGTGGGCGACACCGTCCTGTCCCTCGTCGCCGACGGCCCCACCGCGAGCGGCACCTACCACTGCGTGTTCGAGGCCGACCTGGCCGCGGCCCCCGACGCCGACGGCCCGCTGGAGATCGGCCCGTCCACCGTCGCGACCGGCCCCCGCGCGGCCTGCTCCCCGGGCGAGCCCACCGAGGTGAGCCTGCTTCCGGACGGCTCGCTGCGCCGCGTCAACACGAGCACCGGGGACGAGCTGACGTACACCAGGCAGTGAGCGCCGGTCCTCCCGCCCGCGGGCGGGAGGACCGGCGCAATCACGCAGAGCGGCGCTGTCGGTACAGTGAGTCACCACTGTCCCGGTACCGCAGGAAGGGAACCCCATGGACCTCATGGCCGCGCGTGAGCGCGTCTTTCGCACGCTCGACGCGGACGGCGACGGCGTGATCTCCCGCGAGGAGTACCTCGCCCGCCCGGCCCGGGCCGCCGCGCGGCTCGGCCGCGCGGCCGACGACCCCCGTGTCGCCGTCGCCCGCGCCGCGCACGAACGCGTCTACGCCTCGATGGACGGCGACGGTGACGGCAGGGTGACCCTCGAGGAGTACGCGGCGTGGGCGGGCGCCCAGAGCTTCGACGACGTCTGCCGGGAGGCGCTGGGGTCCCTGTTCGATCTCGCCGACACCGACGCCGACGGGGCGCTGGACCGGACGGAGTTCGCACGGCTGCGCGAGGTCCTGGGCAACCCCGCCGGCAACGCCACCGAGGCGTTCCACGCGCTGGACACCGACGGGGACGGCCGCGTCGGCCGCGACGAGTACCTGAACGAGATCCGCGCCTTCGTCAGCGACGGCACGTCACGGATGTACGAGGCACTGGTCGCCACCGGCTGACCGCACCACGGCAGCGCCAGTCTCGGGCTGCGTTCAGTCGGCTCGGGTGGCTGCACGCGCCGGGGACTCGCTGCTGGGTAGCCCGGGGTGGGAGCCCCTTGCCGGGCAGCCCGGGCAGTGGCCCTTGGCTGGGTTCGCAGTGACCCTTGGCGGGGTTCACCGTGGCTCCGGGGGCCGTTGCCGGGGCATGTTCGGGCGGGCGGCGCCCCCCGTCGGGCCCGGGAAGCGGCTGTTCGGGCCGGCCGGTTCCGGCCGGCCCGCCCCGGGGGTCATCGCCGACTGCATGCCGAGTGGTGCTCCGCCGGTGCGGAACTCCACCATCCAGTCCGCCGTCTCCGCCCGCACCAGCTCGGAGACGTCCTCCGAGAACCGCCGCAGCACGCCCAGACACCGCTCGGTCGCCTCCGCCGCCGTCCCCTCGGTCGGCCCGAGCACCTCCCGTACGCTCTCCGTCGCCCAGTCGAACTGGAGCGCCAGCAACCGCCGCTGCACCGCCTGCGCCGTCGCCACGTCCCTCATCCAGGAGGACGTCACCCCGAAGAACCGGTCCCCGGCCACGCATGCCACGCCCAGCAGCAGCGCGAGATACCCCCAGGGCGCGACCCCGCCGACCACCCCCGTCACATCCAGCAGCGGCAGCGCGGCCCCGGCCACGGCCCCCGCCGCCGCCCCGGCCCGCAGGGCCCGGGCGCCCCGCCGCTTCCCCACCCGGTCCGCGAGATACCAGGCGGCGGTGTCCAGCGCCCCGCGCTCCACCCACCGGTACAGCTCGTCCAGCCGTACCGCCGGCTCCCCCCAGTCCCCGAGCGGGAACGCCCGCCCGGTCAGGTCCCCCGGCCGGAGCCCGGCCGCCCTCTCGTCCCGCCCGTCCTGAGGCGGCCTCTCGGGCTGCATCTCCGGCTGACCCACCCGGCACTCCCTACTGACCGACTGACTCCGACTGTGCAGTGTCACGCAGCGTGATCGCCCTGCCGCGCCGGACCCTTCCTACCGCCCGTTGGATGGCGAAGGGGAAGGTTTCGCCTGTTTTCCGCTCGGAAGTAGGCCTTGATCGACGGAGCGGCCCGGAGCGGACTTCACCCGAACGAGTGCCGGGGCGGCGGCCGCCCGGACCACGTAGGCTCGTGCCAGGCGGGAAACCCCGCCAGGACAGCCGTACGTAACAGACAGCCGTGCGAAACAGGAGCTGATCGTGATCCCCGGTGGTGGCCAGCCCAACATGCAGCAGCTGCTCCAGCAGGCCCAGAAGATGCAGCAGGACCTCCAGCGGGCGCAGGAGGAACTGGCGCGGACGGAGGTCGAGGGCCAGGCGGGCGGCGGTCTCGTGAAGGCCACCGTCACGGGCGCCGGCGAACTGCGCGCCCTGAAGATCGACCCGAAGGCGGTGGACCCGGAGGACACCGACACCCTCGCCGACCTGGTCGTGGCGGCCGTGCAGGCGGCCAATGAGAACGCGCAGAACCTCCAGCAGGAGAAGCTCGGTCCGCTCGCCCAGGGCCTGGGCGGCGGCGGTTTCCCCGGCCTGCCCTTCTGAGGGAGGCGCGGCCTGCCTTCCTCACCGGGGCGGCGGCCCTCTACCGTACGTACTGAAGCGAACCCAGGAAGGACGGCAGTCCGTTGTACGAAGGCGTGGTCCAGGACCTGATCGACGAGCTCGGGCGGCTGCCCGGGGTCGGTCCGAAGAGCGCCCAGCGGATCGCCTTCCACATCCTCCAGGCGGAACCCACGGACGTACGGCGGCTCGCGCAGGCCCTGATGGAGGTCAAGGCGAAGGTCCGCTTCTGCGCGGTCTGCGGCAACGTCGCGCAGGAGGAACACTGCGCGGTCTGCCGCGACCCGCGCCGCGACCCGGCGGTCATCTGCGTGGTCGAGGAGCCGAAGGACGTCGTGGCGATCGAGCGCACCCGCGAGTTCCGCGGCCGCTACCACGTCCTCGGCGGCGCGATCAGCCCCATCGACGGAGTCGGCCCGGACGACCTGCGCATACGGGAACTGCTCGCACGCCTGGCCGACGGCACGGTCACGGAGCTCATCCTGGCCACGGACCCGAATCTCGAAGGCGAGGCGACAGCGACGTACCTCGCCCGCATGATCAAGCCCATGGGCCTGAAGGTCACCCGCCTGGCCAGCGGCCTCCCGGTGGGTGGCGACCTGGAATACGCGGACGAGGTGACCCTCGGCCGCGCCTTCGAGGGGAGACGACTGCTAGATGTCTGACGCCACGCTGCACGCGACCCACCAGAACCCGGACGACTTCGCGGTCCAGATCGCGGACCAGATCGAGAGCTTCCTGGTGGCCGTCACCGAGGTCGCGAAGGGCGACGAGCCGGACTCGGCGGTCCCCTTCCTCCTTCTCGAGGTCTCCCAGCTCCTGCTGGCCGGCGGCCGCCTGGGCGCGCACGAGGACATCGTCCCCGACGAGCGCTACGAGCCCGACTCGGGCCCCGAACCCGACGTCGACGAACTGCGCGAGAACCTGGCCCGCCTGCTGGAGCCGATCGACGTCTACTCGGAGGTCTTCGACCCCTACGAGCCCCGCAAGGCCCCGGTCCCGGCCCGAATCTCCGACGACCTGGCCGACGTCATCACCGACCTGCGCCACGGCATGGCCCACTACAAGGCGGGCCGCACCACCGAGGCGCTGTGGTGGTGGCAGTTCTCCTACTTCTCCAACTGGGGCTCGACGGCGTCCGCGACCCTGCGCGCGCTGCAGTCCGTGGTGGCCCACGTCCGCCTCAACCAGCCCCTCGAGGAACTCGACGGCCTGGACACCGACCAGGGCATGGGCGACGACACCCTGGAGTTCGAGGCGGGCCGGGTGATGGCCCGCGAGATCGCGGGACCGCTGGGGCTGCGCCCGGCACAGTGACGCCGGTCCGGACCGAAGGCGTGAAGCCGGTCACACAGACGCGCCCGGAAGGCTACGCTCGGTAGCGAACCGGAGAGGCGCACAGGGGAGTGCGCCGGTCGGAGGTGGGGACCGTGTCGGGTACGCACAGCAACAACCAGCCGCCCGTCGCCTGGCGTTACAGCGGCGACCAGCTGAAACGCTGGCGGGCGAGGGCCGACGTCAGCCGCGAGAGACTCGCCTCCGCCGCCAACTACTCCCCGGAGACGATCGCCTCCATGGAGCGCGGCGTACGCCGGCCGTCGCCGCGCGTACTCGACGTGGCGGACGAACTGTGCGGCGCTGAAGGGATGTTGAGCGCGGCCAAGGAGTTCCTGGACCGGGAGCGCTTCCCGGCGCGGGCGCAGGACTTCATGGAGCGGGAGAAGGAGGCGATCAGCCGCTGGTCGTACGACGTCTCGCTCGTGCCGGGGCTGTTGCAGACGAAGGGGTACGCCCGTGCCCTCATCGACAACCGCATCCCGCCCCTGGACGAGGAGACGGTGGAGGAGCGCATCGCCGCCCGTATGGAGCGGCAGTCCATCCTCACCGCACGGAAACCGCCGGTGGGTCTGAGCTTCGTGCTCTACGAGGCGGTGCTGCGCGCGCCCCTGGTGGACGCCGAACAACTGCGCCACCTGGTGGAGGTGGGGCGGCTGCGGAACGTCGTGGTGCAGGTGCTCCCCTTCGAACGGGCCTTCAGCGACGCGCTCATGGGCCCCATGGTGCTGCTGGAGACGCGTGACCACGAGCGTTTCGCCTTCACGGAAGGGCCGTTCGCCAGCGAGCTCTCGGCCGATCCAGGGGTTGTCAGCCGAGTCACCGAGCGGCTTAGCATGATCCGGACGCAGGCTCTCGGGCCCGACGAGTCGGCCCGATTCATCGAGCGGATGGTGGACAGCCGTGAGTGACCAGCTGACATGGTTCAAGTCGAGCTACAGCGACAACGAGGGCGGCGACTGCGTCGAAGTCGCGCTGGACTGGTTCAAGTCCAGCTACAGCGACAACGAGGGCGGCGCCTGCGTCGAGGTCGCCCTTCCCCGCGCCTGTGCCACCGTCCACGTCCGCGACTCCAAGAACCCGGCAGGTCCTCAACTGCAGGTGGCCGGACCGGCCTGGGCCGCTTTCATCGCCGCGGTTCAGCCCGGGGCTTGAGCGTCCGGACCGTCCACCTTGAACAGCGGGTTGGTGCCGTCGAGGTTGAGGGCGTGACCGGGGCGGAAGAACCGTCTGGCCGCCCAGTGGCCGCGCTCGGCCGCCATCCGGAACCACGGCTCCGACGCCTCCAGTCCGTCGCGGTGCTCCACCAGGCGTCCCATCTCCCACATGGACTCCCTGTCACCGGCCGCGACCCCGATGCGCAGCAGACGCTCCGCCTCGTCGAAGTCGTCCTGGAGCTTGGCCAGCATGGCCAGACTGCGCAGCGCCTTCATGTCGCCCGCCTCGGCGGACGCCTTGAGGGCCTCCGGAGTGCCGTAGCGCCGCCGCAGCCGCGCGTTGCGGATGAGCAGCAGGACGCCGACGCCCCACACCACCCAACTCCACTGCAGCAGTGAGCCGTTTCCGGCCACCACACCGACGGTGCTGAGAACCGCGGCGACGATCAACAGACAACCGGCCATGCCTGCCCTCCCGTGTCAGAGGCCGAACAGCCGCCGGAACAGCGGCAGTAGAGGCATGTCCGCCGCGCCGCAGAATGAATCCCGGCGATTTTTTGCTCAGGCCTTCCTCCGCCCTGTACGTCCCCTGCACGCCCCCTAACCGCTCTCCCGCGAGTCTGGAGTCACTTCCTCCACCGGAAGCAACTCCCCTCACTCGTAACGGAGACAGCGATGACTCGTCGTACCGCCCGTGCCTCCATACGCAAGCGCGTCGCCCTCGCCACCGCCGTGGCCGCCGTCGCCTCCGGCACCTTCTTCGCCGGGGTCGGGGTCGCCGGGGCCGAGCCTGCCGGGAAGCCGGCCAAGCCGGTGACCAAGGCGCAGGTGCTCGGGCTGTTCGACCAGTGGAACGCGGCGTTGCAGACCGGGGACCCGAAGAAGGTGGCCGCCCTGTACGCGAGCGACGGGGTGCTGCTGCCCACGGTCTCCAACCAGGTCCGCACCGACAGAGCCGAGATCGTCGACTACTTCGAGCACTTCCTGAAGAACAAGCCGTTCGGCACGAAGATCGAGTCGCACGTCAACATCCTCGACGCCGACAACGCCATCGACACCGGCACCTACGAGTTCGCCCTGACCGACCCCAAGACGCGCGTGAAGAGCACCGTCAAGGCCCGCTACACCTACGTGTACGAGAAGCAGCCCGACGGCAGGTGGCTGATCGTCAACCACCACTCCTCGAAGATGCCCGAAGGCTGATCGTCACGCACAACCCGCCCCCGGGCGCGTCCGTGAGGGCGACCGTCCCGCCGTCGTCCGTCACCAGCTGCTTGACGACGGCGAGGCCGAGGCCCGAGCCGGACTTGCCGGTCAGGCCCTGGCCGCGCCAGAAGCGGTCGAAGGCGCGGGACTTCTCCGCGTCCGACATGCCGGGGCCCTCGTCCAGCACCGACAGGTCCACCTTGTCGCCCCGGGGCTCCACCCGGACGGTGATCGTCCCGCCGTCCGGTGAGACCTCCAGGGCGTTGGAGAGCACGTTGTCCAGCACCTGGTCCAGATGACCGGGGCTGGCCAGCACGAGCGGCCGGCCGTCGGCACTCCCCCCGAGCGTGATGGTGACTCCGCGCTCGTCGGCGGCCGGTCTCCACACCGCCAGCCGCTCCCGCACGATGTCCGTCAGCGGGAGCGGCTCCGCGGCCGACACCTTCGCCTCGGCCCGGGCCAGCACCAGCAGCCCGTTGACCAGCCGGCTCATCCGGACGACCTCCGCGGTCGCCTGCTCCACGTCCTCCCGTACGAACTCGTCGTCCACCCCGTCCGCGATGTTGTCCAGGGACAGCCGCAACGCCGTCAGCGGCGTGCGCAGCTGGTGGGAGGCGTCCGCGACGAAGATGCGCTGCGCCGCGATCAGGGTGCCCAGGCGTTCCGCGCCCTGGTTGAGGGTGCGGGCCAGCGTCTGGGTCTCGGGCGGGCCGGTGACGGGGGAGCGGGCGGTCAGGTCGCCGTCGCCGAACCTGCTCGCCATGTCGTTGAGCTGCCGCAGCGGGCGGGTCAGGCGCCGGGCGACCAGGACGCCCAGCAGGGCGGCGACGCCGAGCACGAGCACGGCGAGGACGGCCCGGAAGCCCCAGATCTGCCAGAGGCGGGAGGTCATCTCGCCCGTGGCGTACCGGACGCGTACGGCTCCGACGACCGGGCCCCGGGCGTCGTCGGCGCCCGTGGCGTGCCGATGGGCGGGGACCGTGACGACCAGGTGGTCCCCCCAGATGAAGTCCGAGCCCCAGTCCACGGTCGGCTCGCCGTGCCGCAGCGCCTTGGCCAGGGCCGCGTCCCGGGCGGGCGCCGGCAGGGCGGGGGAGCAGTGGCCGGTGGGAGTGACCTCGATGACGTCCTCGTACGCCCTGGCCATGTCCTCCAGGGCCCGGCAGGAGGCGGCGCGGTCGTTGCCCAGCAGCAGGGCCATGGCGTCGGCCTCGCGCAGCACGGCGGTCCTGGTGTCGTCACGCAGCTGCGCGGTGAGCGTGAACGCCACGGGCACCGTGAACAGCGCGATGGCGACCGCGACGAGCAGAACGTAACTACGGACGAGCTGACGAATCACCGCACGTCGCCCCGGACTCGCCCGCCGGTTTCACCCGGGCTGGCGTTCTCCTGCGGCCTGTCGGCTTCCTCCGGGCTGACGATCTCCAGGCGGAAGCCCACCCCGCGGACCGCCTCGATCGTGATCGCGCCCTTCAGCTTGCGCCGCAGCGCCGCCACGTGCACGTCCAGCGTCTTGGTCGGGCCGAACCAGTTGGCGTCCCAGACCGCCTCCATGATCTGCTCGCGGGACATCAGCGCCCCGGGCTCCTCGGTGAGGAAGGCCAGCAGGTCGTACTCCTTGGGCGCGAGGGCCACCTCCTCGCCGTCCAGCCGGACCCGGGCCGCCTTGCGGTCGATGGTCAGGCGGGGGCCGTAGCGGTCGGGGCCGGTGCCCGCGGCCCCGGCCGTACGGGGCTGCATGCGGCGCATCACCGCCCGTATCCGGGCGATGACCTCGCGGACGCCGAACGGCTTGGAGACGTAGTCGTCGGCGCCCAGCTCCAGGCCGACCACCCGGTCCGTCTCGTCGCTGCGCGCGCTGATCACGATGATCGGCACGTCGCCGCGCTCGCGCAGCGCCTTGCACACGTCCAGCCCGTCGGTGTCGGGCAGGCCGAGGTCGAGCAGGACCACCTCGTAGGGGCCCGCGTGGCTCAGCGCCGCCCGGCCCGTGGTCACCCACTCCACCTCGAAGCCGTAGCGCTGCAGGCCGCGCCGCAGGGACTCGGCGACCGGCTCGTCGTCTTCCACCAGGAGTACACGCACAGGGCGAACCCTAGTGGTTGAAAGTTAAGCCACTGGTGAGGTCCGAACCGCGGCCGCCCGCCTGTGACGCCACCCACTTTGCGCGTGAGGTCCCCCGGAATGGGCAGGTGCTCGTCCGGACGCGGGCGGCTGTCTCACCATGCGATACCACGGCAGGGTGTTTTGGACGCTCGTTAGACTGAGCCGACAGATACGGACCAAGCGAGGAGCGCACGTGGGCCTTGTCGTGCAGAAGTACGGAGGCTCCTCCGTAGCCGATGCCGAAGGCATCAAGCGCGTCGCCAAGCGGATCGTGGAAGCCAAGAAGAACGGCCACCAGGTGGTCGCCGTGGTTTCCGCGATGGGCGACACGACGGACGAGCTGATCGATCTCGCCGAGCAGGTTTCCCCGATGCCTGCCGGGCGTGAGCTCGACATGCTGCTGACCGCCGGAGAGCGGATCTCCATGGCCCTGCTGGCCATGGCGATCAAGAACCTGGGCCACAGCGCCCAGTCCTTCACCGGCAGCCAGGCAGGTGTCATCACCGACTCGGTCCACAACAAAGCCCGGATCATCGACGTCACGCCGGGCCGGATCCGGGACTCGCTGAACGAGGGCAACATCGCCATCGTCGCCGGGTTCCAGGGCGTCAGCCAGGACACCAAGGACATCACCACCCTCGGCCGCGGCGGCTCGGACACGACGGCGGTCGCGCTGGCCGCCGCCCTCGACGCCGAGGTGTGCGAGATCTACACCGACGTCGACGGCGTGTTCACCGCCGACCCGCGTGTGGTGAAGAAGGCCCGGAAGATCGACTGGATCTCCTTCGAGGACATGCTGGAGCTGGCCTCGTCCGGGTCCAAGGTGCTGCTCCACCGCTGTGTGGAGTACGCCCGCCGGTACAACATCCCGATCCACGTCCGGTCCAGCTTCAGCGGACTTCAGGGCACGTGGGTCAGCAGTGAGCCGATTGGGGACAAGCAGGTGGAGCAGGCCATCATCTCCGGTGTCGCGCACGACACCTCCGAGGCCAAGATCACGGTCGTCGGCGTGCCGGACAAGCCGGGCGAGGCGGCCTCGATCTTCCGCACGATCGCCGACGCCGAGATCAACATCGACATGGTCGTGCAGAACGTGTCCGCCGCCTCCACGGGCCTGACGGACATCTCCTTCACGCTGCCGAAGACCGAGGGCCGCAAGGCCATCGACGCGCTGGAGAAGAACAAGTCCGCCATCGGCTTCGAGTCGCTGCGCTACGACGACCAGATCGGCAAGATCTCCCTCGTCGGCGCCGGCATGAAGACCAACCCCGGCGTCACGGCCGACTTCTTCACCGCGCTGTCCGACGCCGGCGTGAACATCGAGCTGATCTCGACCTCCGAGATCCGTATCTCGGTGGTCACCCGGGCCGACGACGTGCCCGAGGCCGTGCGCGCCGTGCACACCGCGTTCGGACTCGACTCCGACAGCACCGAGGCCGTCGTCTACGGGGGCACCGGACGCTGATGACCCCGGATGCCGGGCGCGCCGGCAGGCCGACGCTGGCGGTCGTGGGCGCGACCGGGGCCGTCGGCACGGTCATGCTCCAGATCCTGTCCCAGCGGGCGGACATCTGGGGCGAGATCCGACTCATCGCCTCGCCGCGCTCGGCCGGCCGCAAGCTGGCCGTGCGCGGCGAGCAGGTCGAGGTGGTGGCCCTCGGCGAGGAGGCCTTCGACGGGGTCGACATCGCGCTGTTCGACGTCCCCGACGAGGTGTCCGCCCAGTGGGCGCCGGTCGCCGCCGCCAAGGGCGTGGTGGTGGTCGACAACTCCGGCACGTTCCGGCTGGATGCGGACGTGCCGCTCGTCGTGCCCGAGGTCAACCCGCACGCGGTACGGATGCGGCGGCGCGGGATCATCGCCAACCCCAGCTGCACCACGCTGTCCATGATCGTGGCCCTGGGCGCGCTGCACGCCGAGTTCGGGCTGTGCGAGCTGGTCGTCTCGGCGTACCTGGCGGCCAGCGGGGCCGGGCGCGCGGGTGTGGCGACGCTGCGGGAGCAGCTGTCCCTGGTCGCCGGTACGGAGCTGGGCACCAGCCCCGGTGACGTGCGGCGGGCCGTGGGGGACCGCACCGGGCCGTTCCCGGAGCCGCTCGCGCTGAACGTGGTGCCGTGGGCCGGTTCGGCGCGGGAGGACGGCTGGAGCTCGGAGGAGATGAAGGTCCGGGGCGAGTCCCGCAAGATCCTCGGCCTGCCCGAGCTGCCGGTCGCGGTGACCTGCGTACGGGTCCCGGTGGTCACCGCGCACGCGCTGACCGTGCACGCCCGCTTCGAGGGCGAGGTCACCGTCGACAAGGCCCGCGAGATCCTGGCCACGGCCCCCGGCGTCGTCCTCTTCGACAACCCCGGGGCCGGGGAGTTCCCCACCCCCGCGGACGTGGTCGGCACCGACCCCACGTGGGTGGGCCGGGTCCGCCGCTCCCTGGACGACCCGACGGCACTGGAACTGTTCGTGTGCGGGGACAACCTCCGCAAGGGCTCCGCCCTGAACGCGGCCCAGATCGCGGAACTGGTGGCCGCGGAAACGGCGTGAGCGGCCCGGCCCGGCGGGGCCCCGGCCCGGGCCCCCGGGTACGTGACTTTGCTCCCGTGGTGACGCAAAACCCCCGGCAGACACAGAAACCGTTTGTAGGATCTCCGTAAGACATGTGAGCCGGGACTTGGTCCGGACCACTTGTACCGGGCCCGTCCGGCACTCGAGGATTTGCCTCCCCGCCCTCCGCAACCACGCGGAGGGCGGGGAGCGTCTTTGCGGTCACCCCTTCGTGGGCGTGGGGGCTCTTTCAGGCGTGGGGACGCCTGGAACCGGGCGTGGGGACGTCCGTTCACATTGGATAACAGGGGAAGAGCGGGACGCATGAGGGCAATCGAGGCGCTGTCGGACGTGCTGCCTGACGCGGGAAGACGGCCGCCGGCGACGGCCGACGCGAAAGTGACGCCCGGCACGTACAACCCTGACGGGGGTGAGCGTGTCCAACTGGCGTGGCAGAGGTTCTCGACTTTGTGGCAGCGCGCGGCACGGCCCTACGGCCGCCCCGCCCGGCGGCTCTCCGACCCCGCATGCCCGGCGCGCCCGGTGGCATGCCGGTGATCGCGCCCATGCCCGCAGCGCGGCCGGCCCGCATACCCAGTCAGCGTGACGGCGCGGAGCACGCCGACGACACCGTGGCGGCCGGCACCACCGTCGACCACCTCACCGAGACCTACCGCGCGCACTACCGCTCGCTGCTGGGTCTCGCCGCGCTCCTCCTCGACGACACGGCCTCCTGCGAGGACGTCGTCCAGGAGGCGTTCATCCGTGTCCACTCGGCCCGCAAACGCGTCCGCGACCCCGAGAAGACCCTGGCCTACCTGCGCCAGACGGTCGTCAACCTGTCGCGTTCGGCGCTGCGCCGCCGCATCCTCGGCCTGAAGCTGCTGTCGAAGCCCATGCCCGACATGGCCAGCGCCGAGGAGGGTGCCTACGACCAGCTGGAGCGCGACTCCCTCATCAAGGCGATGAAGGGCCTGCAGCGCCGCCAGCGCGAGGTGCTGGTGCTGCGCTACTTCGCGGACATGACCGAGGCGCAGGTCGCCGAGACGCTCGGCATATCGCTGGGCTCGGTCAAGGCGTACGGCTCGCGCGGCATCGCGGCGCTCCGGATCGCCATGGAGGCGCCGGCATGAGCGACGGCAACGAGGCGCGGCGCGACGGACGCGACCGCCACGAGCCCTTCGAGTGGCACGAGCCGACGCGGCCGCCCGGGCGGGGGCCGGAGCGGCCGCGGCTGGACGGACAAGAGCCGAAGCAATCGCACGCTGGGAACGAAACTGTGAACCACGGCCCCGACGACCAGGACCCCGAGGGGTTCGGCTCGGACGAGCTGGCCCTGCGCAGGATGCTGCAGCAGGCGGTGCAGGAGGTGGAGCCGCGCGACGGCACCCTGGAGTACCTGCGGCGGGCGGTACCCGCCCGGCGGGCCCGCAAGCGGCAGGCCGCCGTCGGCATGGCCGCCGCCGCCCTCTTCGTGTGCACCGCCGTCCCCGCCCTGGTGCACGTCTCCAACACCGCCGGCTCCGACGCCAACCCGTCCGTCGCCGGCCACGCCTCGCAGACCCAGGGCGGCGCGACCCAGGGCAAGGGACCGGACGGCGGCGAGTCCACCTCCGGCGGCACCGGCGACAAGCCCCAGGACAAGGGCAAAGACCAGAAGAAGGACAAGGGCCGGGGCAAGGGCACCGGAACCGGCAGCGGCACGTCCCAGGGCACCGGCCCCTCCGCCGGCACCCCGGCGGGCCTGCCCCTGTGTACGGCCGCGCAGCTCGGCCCCGCCGCCGGCAGCAGCGGCGCCCCCGACTCCACCGGCGCCGTCTACGGCTCCTTCCGGGTCGCCAACGTCTCCACCGCCTCCTGCACGGTCACCGCCCCCGGCGGTGTGAGCGCCTTCGCGCAGGGCGCCGCCGACCCGTCCCGGGTCGGCTCGGCCCGGCACGTGGCCGGGGACGCGGCCGCCGGACTGCTGCCCGACCCGTCGCTGGACGCCGCCCAGCTGGTGCTGGCGCCGGGCGCGGCGTACGAGGTGAAGTTCGCCTGGGTGCCCTCCGCCACCTGCCCCGCCGACGGCGGCGGCACCACCGACGGCGGCGGCACGGGCGGGACTGATCCCACCCCCGACCCGACGCCCACCGAGGACCCCACCACCACGGCCGGCGGCACCACCACCGACGGCACCACGGGCACGGCCCCGCAGCTGGTCAGGGAGGACGGCACGGTCGACGGCAGCGTCGCGGTGACCTACACCCCGCAGACCGGCTCCGGCGCGGCGACGGTCACGGTGCCCAACGCCTGCGCGGGGACCGTGTACTGGACGGGCCTGCTGGCCGGGTCCTGAGGGCCGGCGACCGAGGAGAACCCCGGTCTCACACCCCGGACGGGCTGCGGTCCCGCTGCTCGTCCGGGACCAGCCCCAGCTCGGCGTCGCGCGCGAACTCGATCTCGCGCCGCAGCAACCGGAACCACATGAAGATCACGAACCCGACGAAGGCGAACCACTCGGCGGTGTAGCCCAGGTTCTGGAAGGCCTTCAGGTCGAGCCCGGTGTTCTGCGGCGCGCTCGCCGGCACCGCCTTCATGCCCGCGTCGGCCCGGTTCAGCGTGACCCAGGCGTCGTACACGTCGTAGGGCACCAGGTTGATCAGCGAGGCCGCGCTGATCGCCGCGGTCTGCCCGGGCGGCAGCCCGCCCCGGGCGCTGACGCCGTTGTCGCCGGGCGTCTCGGACGCCTGGAGCGCGCCGGTGACCGTGACCTGCCCGGTGGGCGGCGCGGGTGCCTTCGCCGCATCGGGGGTGCCGGGCAGCCAGCCCCGTACGACCGGCAGCGCCTTGCCGGAGCCGGTGCGCAGCAGCGTCAGCACGTAGTAGCCCTGCCTGCCGTCCAGCTCCCGGCCGGGTACCAGCAACTGCGTGCCGTACCGGCCGGTGGCGGTGACCTGCTTGCCGGAGGTGGCCTTGGTCACGGGCAGCAGCTCGTCCAGCGGCCGGGGCGCCTCCCGCCGGGCCGAGGCGACCTGCTCGCTCGCGCTGCGGTCCTCCTGCACCCGGTCCTCGAACCGGCCCAGCTGCCACGACCCCATGAAGACGCAGAACGGGATGGCGAGCAGCACGAAGACGTTGATCCCCCACCAGCGGGGCGTCAGCAGAAACCGGTACACACCCCCACGGTACGGGGGCCGGACGGCCGCCCGGGCCCCGGGTCAGGCCTTGGCCGCCCGCAGCGAGTACATCAGCGGGATGCGCGGCCGGTCCGCCGGATAGCGGTAGTAGCCGTCGCGCACCTCGAAGCACCCGAACCTCCGGAACAGCGACACGTCGTGCTCGTGCAGGAACTCCAGGCGCAGCCCGGCCGCGGCGAGCGCGGAGACGACCTCGCCGAGCGGGTGCTGCCACTCCACGCGGCGGTTGTGGCGGGTGGCGGCGTCCTGGGCCGCGTACGTGCCCGGCGTGTCCTCGACCCAGGCGTCCCGGGCGAAGTAGTCGTGGGTGATCCGGGAGCCGGTCTCGTCGTCGAGGATGTCGGCGAGCGGATGGAACTCGGCGAGGTAGAGGAACCCGCCGGGCGCCACCAGCGAGGCGGCCGTGCGCGCCCAGCGGGTGAGGTCCGGCAGCCAGCACAGCGCGCCGACGCCCGTGTAGACGATGTCGTACGACTCCTCCGGTACGGCTTCGGCCGCGTCGTAGACGTCGGCCGTGACGAAGGCCGCCCGCTCCGGGCCGAGTCCCAGGTCGGCGGCGAGGCCGCGAGCCGTCTCGACGGCCCGCGGCGAGAAGTCCAGGCCGACCACGCGGGACGCGCCGTGCCGGGCCCAGGACAGGGTGTCGAGCCCGATGTGGCACTGCAGGTGCAGCAGCGTGCGGCCGGTGACGTCGCCCACCTCGGCCAGCTCGAAGGCGCGCAGCGGGTCGGCGCCGGCCCGGAAACCGTCGAGGTCGTAGTACGCGCTCGTGGCGTGCACCTCGGCGCGCTCGTCCCAGTGGGCACGGTTGGCCTCGCGCCAGTCGGACGGGGTGGGGGAGTACATCGGGGACCCTTCTGACCTGCGGGACGGGTGGGACCGGTGGAGGTTATCCACAGGCTGTGCAGCTCGCCAGCGAATTGTCGGAGCGGGCGTGCAGTATGGGGCCATGACTGAGCGCAACGGGTCCGGCGCACGCGAGCAGCGGGAGCACCGGAGCCACGAGGAGCAAGGCGGGCACATGGGGTACGGCGAGGAGATGCCGGACTGGGAGAAGCGCTTCCGGGCGCCGAGGGTCTCCCTGCCGGACTGGGCGGAGGACGCACCCGACCGCTCCCTGTTCGTGTCGAACGCGACGGGGACGTACGAGCTGTACGCCTGGGACCGGTCGACCGGCCGGCAGCGCCAGGTGACCGACCGGCCGAACGGCACGACGGACGGCGTGCTCTCCCCGGACGGCCGGTGGATCTGGTGGTTCGACGACAAGGACGGCGACGAGTTCGGCGTGTGGCGCCGCCAGCCCTTCGAAGGCGGTGCCGACGAGGTCGCCGCGCCCGGCCTGGACCCGTCCTACCCGGCGGGCCTCGCCCTCGGCCGGGACGGGCGCACGGCGGTGGTGGGCCGCTCCACGGACGAGGACGGCACGACGATCCACCTCGTGCGGGACGGCCAGGACCCGGTGGAGATCTACCGGCACCGCGAGTCCGCGGGCGTCGGCGACCTCTCCCACGACGGCTCGCTCATCGCGATCGAGCACACCGAGCACGGCGACGCCATGCACTCCGCGCTGCGCGTGCTGCGCCCCGACGGCACCACGGTCGCCGAGCTCGACGACACCAAGGGCGGCGCCGAGGAGCTGGGCCTGGAGGTGCTGGGCTTCGCGCCCGTCGCCGGTGACACGCGTCTGCTCGTCGGGCACCAGCGGCGCGGACGCTGGGAGCCGCTGGTGTGGGACGTGGCCACGGGTGAGGAGAGCGACCTGGCCCTGGAGCTGCCCGGCGACGTGAGCGCCGAGTGGTACCCGGACGGCTCGGGCCTGCTCATCGTGCACAGCTTCGAGGCGCGCAGCGAGATGTACCGCTACGACCTGGCGCGGCGCGAGCTGGAGCGTGTGCCGACCCCGCCGGGCACGGTGTCGGGGGCGACGGCCCGGCCCGACGGCAGCGTGGAGTACCTGTGGTCGTCGGCCGCCGAGCCGTCGGCGGTGCGGTCCACGGCCGGCGGGGTGGTGCTGGACCCGCCCGGGATGAAGTCGCCGGGTTCGGTGCCGGTTCAGGACGTGTGGGTGGAGGGCCCCGGCGGCCGTATCCACGCCCTCGTCCAGAAACCGGCGGGCGCCACCGGCCCGCTCCCCACCGTCTTCGACATCCACGGCGGGCCCACCTGGCACGACAGCGACTCCTTCGCGGCGGGCCCGGCGGCCTGGGTGGACCACGGCTACGCGGTCGTCCGGGTCAACTACCGCGGCTCGACGGGCTACGGCCGCGCCTGGACGGACGCCCTGAAGCACCGGGTCGGCCTGATCGAGCTGGAGGACATCGCGGCGGTCCGCGAGTGGGCCGTCACCTCGGGCCTGGCCGACCCCGACCGTCTGATCCTCACCGGCGGTTCCTGGGGCGGCTACCTCACCCTGCTCGGCCTGGGCGTCCAGCCGGACGCGTGGACGCTGGGCATCGCCGCCGTCCCGGTCGCCGACTACGTCACCGCGTACCACGACGAGATGGAGGCGCTGAAGGCGCTGGACCGCACCCTGCTCGGCGGCACCCCGGAGGAGGTCCCGGAGCGCTTCGAGGCCTCCTCCCCGATCACCTACGTCGACCAGGTCAAGGCCCCGGTCTACATCTCGGCCGGCGTCAACGACCCGCGCTGCCCGATCCGCCAGATCGAGAACTACGTCAAACGCCTCGAGGCCAGGGGCGCGGTGCACGAGGTGTACCGCTACGACGCCGGGCACGGCTCCCTGGTGGTGGACGAGCGCATCAAGCAGGTGCGGCTGGAGCTGGAGTTCGCGGAGCGGCACCTCAAGAAGGCCCAGGTGTGACAGCTCCTGCGGCGGGGCGGGGTGTTCAGGACACGGTCCGCTCCCGCCTCCGCCGCCCCAGCAACTCCGCGAGCCCCCGCCGGGTGGCCGCCAGCACCACCCGGTCCTCGCCGCGCAGGACGTACGTCTCGGGCAGGTCCCACACCAGCCCGGAGGAACCCCTGCCCTCCTCCCCCCGCACGTCCAGCGCCAGCACCCGCCACGCCCCGGCCCGGAAGGCCTCGCCCACCGTCCGGCCCTCCAGCTGCGGATGCCCGCCGACCCGCACCGCGGCGAACAGCAGCACCCGCCGCTCCACGGGGATCGCCCCGAGGATCTGACGGCCCAGCATCGCCCCGGCGAACGCCGGAGCCGCCAGGTGGGACACGCTCCGGCTGCGGGTCAGGGCGTGCGGATGGGCGGCGCGCAGGGTGCGGTACACGGCGGTGGCGAAGTCGTCGTCGTACAGGCGCAGCACCACCCGCAGGTCGGGGCGGACGGACCGCGCGTACAGCACGGCCTCCAGGTTGGTGGTGTCCGCGCTGGTCACCGCGAGCAGGGCGTGCGCCCGATGGATCTTGGCGGCCTCCAGGACGCCCTCCTGGGTGACGTCCCCGAGCACCACCGGCACCCGCAGCCGCCGGGCCGTGGCCAGGCCCCGCGCCTCGGGGTCGGCCTCGACGCACACCACGGGGATCTGCAGTTCCCGCAGCCGGGTCAGCACCCGGGTGCCGATCTTGCCGAGGCCGAGCAGGACGACGTGCCCGCCCAGCCCGCGCGGCGGTTTGCGCAGGGCGGAGGCGCTGCGGAAGGTGCCGAGCGCCTCCAGCACCGCCGCCAGCAGCACCGGAAGCAGCAGCAACCCGACCAGACCGGAGAGGAGTTGCAGGACCTGACGGGCGGTGGGCTGGTGCAGGGCGGGGTCGTTGATGGCGAACAGGTCGAGGAGCGTGAGGTACGTGGCGTACAGGAAGTGCTCGCCGGTCACCACCGACAGCGCGACGGCCAGCGCGACCACACAGCCCACCAGCCCGGCCAGCGACCAGCGCAGCCGCCGGGAGAAGAAGGAGGCGAACGGCGGGACACCGCCGCGGCCGGGCGGCAGCGCGGGACCCGAGTACGACACCTGCTCCAGCATGATCGCGCCGCGCCCGGTCGCCGCCGCCACCGCCGCGGAGTCGGGCAGCAGCCGCGGCCCCTGCTCGCCGCTGCCCTCCGAACCGTCCGATCCGGCCGGGTCGTTGCTGGTCGCGGAGAGCAGCGCCAGCGTGCACATGCCCGGGTCGGCCACCTCCTCCCCGGGCCGGGGCGGCTGCCGTTCCACCGCGCGCAGCACCAGCCCGTCCGTCTGGACGACCTTGCTGGTGCCGGCGAGGGCGGTGGCGGCCAGGGCGGGCGCGGCCGTGTCGGCGTCGGACAGCACGGTCGTGGACGCGTCGCCGGCCGGACCCGGGGTGCCGCCCGTCGCCAACGCGGCGGCCTGGTCGAGGAGTTCCTCGATGTGCTGGCCGAGCCGGCGGTTGTACAGCCGCAGCACCAGCCGCAGCCGCGGGTTGAGGCGGCGGGCGGTGAGGGCGGCGCGGATGTTGGTCTCGTCGTCGTCGTACACCAGGGCCAGGGCGGCGGCCCGCTCCACACCCGCCTCGGCGAGCACGGCCTCGGTGAGCTCGGGGGCCTCGATGACCCGCTCCGCCGCACCGCCGGGCTCACCGCCGTTGCCGCCCGCCCGGTTGACGGCCGCGCTCACCACCCGGACCCGGTCCAGGAGCGCCGCGGAGGCGGCCCGGGCCCGCCCGGCCGCGGGCTGCCGCCCGGCATGCCGGGAGGACGGCACGACGAGCGTGACCTGTTCGCCGTACACCCCGCGCAGTTCGGCCGCGAGCCGGTGCGCGAGACCGTCGTCTCCGCACACCACCATGTGCGTCGCCGGGTCACCCGGCGGACCCTGGTTCGGAACGCTCCCCACGAGGAAGAAGACTGCCTCACCGGGACGGGTGGTTCCACAGGGGACGGCGGCCGCGCTGAACGGCCCTGCCCTGCCGGCCGTAAGGAAGGGGAGGGATTCCCGCGCATCCCGGCCGCACCACCCGGAGGTACCCCGCCCGTGGTCATGACGAAGCACACCCCGCCGGGGACCGGCGAACACGCGGACGCGGACCGGCCGGCCCAGGCCCGGCACCTCAACTCCCCTCTCCTGCTCACCCTCGTGCTGGTGCTGGCCGTGATGCTGCAGGACCCGGTGCGCCGGGCGCTGTCCGCGCCGGTGATGCAGAGCTGGATGACGGTGTTCGTCGCGGTGCTGGTGCAGGCCCTGCCGTTCCTGGTGCTGGGGGTGCTGCTGTCGGCGGCGATCGCGGTGTTCGTACCGCCGTCGTTCTTCGCCCGCGCGTTGCCGAAGCGGCCGGTGCTGGCGGTGCCGGTGGCCGGGGTGGCGGGCGCGGTGCTGCCGGGCTGCGAGTGCGCGTCGGTGCCGGTGGCCGGGGCGCTGGTGCGCAGGGGCGTCACACCGGCGGCGGCGCTGGCGTTCCTGCTGTCGGCCCCCGCCATCAACCCGGTGGTGCTGACGGCGACGGCCGTGGCGTTCCCCCGCGACCCGGAGATGGTCCCGGCCCGGTTCGTGGCGAGCCTGCTGGTGGCGTGCGCGATGGGCTGGCTGTGGCACCGCCTGGGCCGCCCCGACTGGCTGCGCCCGCCCGAGCGGGCCTCGTACGAGGGACAGGGCAGGGGAGCGGCGTTCTGGGGGTCGGTCCGGCACGACGTGCTGCACGCGGGCGGGTTCCTGGTGGTCGGCGCGATGGCCGCCGCCACCCTCAAGGCCGTCGTCCCGGCGGGCTGGCTGCGCGTCACGGCGGACCACCCGGTCCTGTCCGTCCTGGCGCTCGCGGTCCTCGCGGTCCTGCTGTCGATCTGCTCGGAGGCGGACGCGTTCGTCGCCGCCTCCCTGACCCAGTTCTCGCTGACGGCCCGGCTGGCCTTCCTGGTGGTGGGCCCGATGATCGACCTGAAGCTGTTCGCCATGCAGGCGGGCACCTTCGGCCGCTCCTTCGCGCTGCGCTTCGCACCGGCGACCTTCGTCCTGGCCGTCGCCGTGTCGGTGCTGACCGGGGCGGTGCTGCTGTGAACCGGCACGCGCAGGCCGCCCTGCTGTTCCTGCTCGGCGCGACCGTGCTGCACGCGGGCGCGACCGACCTGTACCTGCGCTACGTCAAGGCGGGCCTGCGCCCGCTGCTCCTGCTGGCGGGCGTGGCGCTGATCGCGACGGCGCTGGCGACGCTCTGGTACGAACGCCGCCGCCCGCACCCGGCCGGCCACCACCACGAACCGCGCATCTCCTGGCTGCTGGCCCTGCCCGTCCTCGCGCTGATCCTGGTCGCCCCGCCCGCCCTCGGCTCCTACAGCGCCACCCACACGGGCACGGCCCTGCAAAAGCCCTTGGGTTTCCCCGGCCTTCCCGCCACCGGCACGCTGCGCCTCAGCGTGGCCGACTACGCGGGCCGGGCCGTCTACGACGAGCGCTCCCTGCGCGGCCGTACGGTGCGGGTCACGGGCTTCGTCGCCGTGGACCGGGCGGGCACCCCCTACCTGGTGCGCATGGCCCTCAACTGCTGCGCCGCCGACGCCCAGCCCGTCAAGATCGCCCTGACCGGCCGCATCCCCCCGGTCCTTCCGCCCGACACCTGGCTGGAGGTCACCGGCACCTACACGCCCCGGCGCACCAAGGACCCGGTGAACAACGGCCCGATCCCCTACCTCCAGGTCACCGAGGCCCGGCCGGTCCGGGCGCCGTCCGACCCGTACGACGAGACGTGGAACACCTGACGATCCCGTCAAGGTGCCTGAGCGGCAGGCGGGTTGGGCGGGTGGCGGGCCGGGCAGTGACGCCGTGAGGCTGTCACTGCGAGGGGAGCGCACATGAAGATCTTCCTGGACCGCGAGCTGTGCTACGGCTCGGGCGACTGCGCCTACCGGGTCCCGTCCGTCTTCACGGTGGTGGACGGCCTCGGAGCCGTCCTGCCGGGACAGCAGGACACCGGCGACGACCCGCGGGTGCGGGAGGCGGCCGAGAAGTGCCCGGCCCAGGCGATCGGCCTCGGCGAGTAGCGGCCGGGAACGGCCCGGGTCATGCAAAGGCCCGACCGCTGGCGACGGGGGAAGCACCAGCGATCGGGCTGTGGCCAAGACTAACAAGGCCACTGCCGCGGCGGGGGCGGACCGCTGGAGCGGGCCACGGCGCTGTGACCGGTCTCACCGGCGGCTACTCGCAGGGCGGGTCGTACGACAGGCGCGGCAGGTACTCGTGCCAGCGCTCCGGGGTCAGCACGCCCCGGGTCGCCGCGCAGATGCGCGCGATGGCCGCGTCGACGTCCAGGTCCCACAGCCGGACCGTGCCGGCGCCGCTGGAGACCCCGAGCATCTGGCTGTGGGGCCGGAAGGACAGGAAGTTGCCGGTCCTGGCGTTCGGGCTCAGGGACTGGCCGATGGGGGAGGCCTCGGACGGGGTCGCGACGTTCCACAGCCGGATGGTGTTGTCGTTGCCGCCGCTGGCCAGGGTGCGGCCGTCCCGGCTGAAGGTGAGGGAGGCCACCGCCTCGGTGTGCCCGGTGAGGGTGGCGGCCGGGCGCGTGGCGCCGGCGGAGCCGGCGAAGTGCCACAGCCGGACCGTGTCGTCGTCGCTGCCGCTGGCGAGGGTGCGGCCGTCCGGGCCGAAGGCGAGCACGTTGACCGGCCCTTGATGGCCCGTCAGCGGCCGGCCCAGCGCAACCGTGTGCCGGGGGTCGGTCACCTTCCACAGCCGGATGGTGCCGTCGGCGCTGCCGCTGGCGAGGGTGCGGCCGTCCGGGCTGAACTGGAGGGCGTTGACGAACCCCTTGTGGCCGGTGAGCGGCGGGCCGAGCGGAACGGGGCGGGCGGGATCACGGACGTTCCACAGCTGGATGGTGCGGTCGTCGTACGCGGTGGCCAGGGTGTGCCCGTCGGGGCTGTAGGCGAGCGCGTCGGGGCCCATGAACCGGGTCCGCAGCGGCACGGGCCGCCCGTGGGCGACCGGCCGGGCGGGGTCGGCGACGTTCCACAGGTACACCGTGCGGTTGCCCGTGAGGACCGCGAGGGTGCGGCCGTCGGGGGAGAACACGAGGGTGCGCTGGTCGCCGTCGGCGGCCATGAACGGCCGGCCCATCGGCACGGGACGCCCGTGCGCCGTCACGTTCCACAGCCGGATCCGGCCGTCGCGCGCGGCGGTGGCCAGCACCCGCCCGTCCGGCCGGAACGCCCCCGTACTGCCGATCATGTCCGAGGCGGGGATCGACCACAGCCGGACCTTGCTGTCGCCGCTGCCGGTGGCCAGGGTCCGCCCGTCGGGACTGAAGCCGAGGGCGTACATCTCGCCGCTGCCGCCCGCGAGCGGCTCGCCGACCTGCGAGGGGTACGCCGGGTCGCTGACGTTCCACAGGCTGGCCGTGGAGTCCGCGCTGGCCGCGGCGAGCGTGCTGCCGTCCGGGCTGAACGCCACCGACCAGACGGGCCCGGTGTGGCCGGTCAGCGGCGAGCCGAGCGCGGCGGCGCGCGCCGGGTCGGCCACGTCCCACAGCCGTACGGTGTCGTCCGCGCTGCCGCTGGCCAGGGTGCGGCCGTCGGGGCTGAAGGCCACGGAGTGCACCAGGTCCGTGTGGCCGGTCAGGGCCGGGCCGACCGGCTTCGGCCGGCGCGGGTCGGCGGTGTTCCACAGCCGGACCGTGTTGTCGTCGCCGCCCGCCGCCAGGGTGCGGCCGTCCGGGCTGAACGCCACCGACCGCACGGCCGCGCGGTGCCCGGTCAGGGTGGCCGCCCGCCCGGGCCGGGCCGGGTCGGTGACGTCCCACAGGCGCACGGTGCCGTCCTCGCCGGCGGCGGCCAGGGTACGGCCGTCCGGGCTGAAGGCGACCAGGTAGATGGTGCCCTGACGACCGGCCAGGGGCGTGCCCAGCCGGGCCGGCCGGCGGGGGTCGCGCACGTCCCACAGCCGGATCGTGCCGTCGTCCCCGGCGGTGGCCAGGGTGTCGCCGTCCGGGCTGAACACCGCGCTGCTCACCCAGCTCGTCGGGCCCGTCAGGGGCGGGCCGAGGGGCTCGGGACGGCTCCGGTCCGACACGTCCCACAACCGGACGGTGCGGTCGTAGCTGGCGGTGGCCAGCAGGTGCCCGTCCGGGCTGAAGGAGGTGAGGTAGACGGCGCCGGTGTGGCCGCGCAGCGGCGTGGCCAGGGGCGCGTTGACGATGGAGACCAGCCGGTTGCGGGTGCCCTCGTCGCCGGGCCGCAGCCGGTGGGCGACCAGGTCGATCTGGGCGGACAGCGAGGGGTCCGTGTACTGGAAGCGGTCGGCCTCGGCGACGACCTGCTCGAACACCGCGTCGTTGCGCTGCTGCCAGGCCAGCACCGCCGACCCGACGGCCAGCACCGCCAGCACCACCAGGGCCGCCACCGCGCCGCGGCTGATCAGCACCGTACGCCGCCGCAGCCGCACCGAGGCGGCCAGGAACTGGGCCGCGCTGCGGGTCAGGAACGTGTCCCCGGCCGACCGCGCCCAGGTGTGGGCCTGCTCCAGCCGCGACCCCCGGTACAGCAGCGAGGCGTCCCGGCCCGAGTCCTCCCAGGCCCGGCCGTCCTCCTCCAGCCGCTGGCGCAGCAGATGGCCCTGCCGGTCCTCCTCGATCCACTCCCGCAGCCGGGGCCAGGCGTGCAGCAGCGCCTCGTGCGTGATCTCCACCGTCTCCGCGTCGAGCGTCACCAGCCGGGCCCGGACCAGCGCCTCCAGCGACTCCTCGGTCTTGCCGGGGTCCGCCGACTCCTGCGCCAGCTGCCGCCGGGTGCCACGCCTCCGGGTGGCCTGGGTGTCCTCACTGAGCCGGACCAGCCTCAGCAGCAGCAGGCGGGCGGCCGTACGTCCCGCCGGGTCGAGTCCGGACCAGGCCCGCTCGGCGGTCGCCGCCACCGCACCCTGGATGCCGCCGGCCGCCCGGTAGCCCGCCAGGGTCAGCTTCCCCGCCTTGCGCCGCTGCCAGGTGGCGAGCAGGGCGTGCGACAGCAGCGGCAGCACGCCCGCGTCGTGCGCCCCGCGCGGGCCGTCGGCGCTCACCTCCCGCACGATCAGCTCCGCCAGCCCCGGCTCCAGCTCCAGCCCGACGGCCTTGGCCGGGCCGGTGACCGCCTCGCGCAGTTCCGCCGTGGTCAGCGGCCCGAGCACCAGGGGCCGGTGCTGGAGCGCGTCGGCCAGCTCCGGGTGGGCGAGGCACTGCTCGTAGAAGTCGGCCCGGACGCCGATGACCGCGACCGCGGGGACCGGCTCGCCGGGACCGGCCGGGGTGCAGGCGGCGTGCAGGGCCCGGATGAACGTACGCCGGTCGGTCTCCTCGGCGCACAGGGTGAAGGTCTCCTCGAACTGGTCCACGATGACGACGGGCCGCCCGGCTGAGGGTTGCGAGCGGCGCGCCCAGGCGAGGACGGCTTCGCGCACGGCGGCGGCGAAGCCGGGGGTGTCGGGGCCGGGGTCCGTGCTCGGTCGTGTGCTGATGCCCGTGTCCTCGGGGGATCCGGGTGGGCCGGGCTCTTCGGCCGGTGCCGTCGCGGCAGGGGGCGGTCCCGCTCCGGCCAGGACGGGTGCGAGGTCGGGTATGCGCCGGGTCAGCTCCGCCAGCGGATCGGCGCCGGGCACCAGCTGCACCACCTCACCCGGCGGGCCGTCGCCGTCACTCAGCGCGCCCTCGCGCAGCGCGGGTACCAGCCCCGCGTTCAGCAGCGAGGACTTGCCGGCGCCCGAGGCGCCCACCAGCATCACCAGCCCGCCGCCGGCCCGGGCGGCCCGCAACTGGCCGACCAGGGCCTGGGTGCTGCGCTCCCGGCCGAAGAACCACCGGGCGTCCTGCTGCCGGTAGGAGGCCAGCCCCCGGTACGGGCACACGCCCCCGGGCACCGCCGCCTCCGCCGGCCCCTCCTCCTCGGTGTCCGGCGCGGGCCGGTCGCCCACCGGGTCGGCCAGCGCCCGCTCCCACAACCGCTGCCAGTGGGCCAGGTCGTACAGGCCCGGCGACACGGGGGTGGGCCGGGCGCGCCGCGCCTGGGGGATCAGGACCTGGAGCACCGCCGCGAGGGCGGCGAACTGGGCGGGTACGTTCCTGGCCCGCCGCCAGTCGCTGATCCGCTGGGCGGACACCCGGACCGGCCGCCCGCGCTCGTCGACCCGCTGGAGCCGCCCGACCGCCTCGGACACCCGCTTGAGGGGCGGGTTGCCGGCTTCCCTGTAGAGCAGGGCGAGGCGTTCCGCGAAGGCCGTGCGTGCTCCTGTGCCGGCACCCGAGGTCCCCACCCCGTACCTCCCCCCACCTCGCACTCCGGACGGACCTTCCGGACCGGAAAACTCACTTTATACGCCTGACCTGCGGGTTAGTCCTGGTCCGGACACCGCAGCCTCCTCGGTGTGAACACCAGCGGGCAGGATCGTGACGCACGGGCGAGGCGACCGGGCGAGCCCCGGACGGCCCTCGGAGGCATGGCTTCCAGGACGGTTTCCGCCGACGCCGCGAGACGTCGGTGCCACCCCGCCGCGTGCCCCGGCGACCGAGCCGCGCCGCCGCCTTCCGTCCGGCCGTCCCGCACCTCCCTCGATCCGCCCTCTCCTCGGTCCGCACCGGCACCGCACGGCGCGGACCGACACCGCCCCACCGCCCGGTACCGGTCCCCACGAGGGGAGGGACCGGTGCCGCGCCGGTGGGGCGGTGCCCGTCCGGACCGCCGTCTTGACCCTCACACCGTGTCAGGCGCTGAAGTCGGAGACGCCATGTTCACCATCGGAGACTTCGCCCGGCACGGCCGCGTCTCGGTCCGGATGCTGCGTCACTACGACGCCACCGGCCTGCTGCGCCCGGCCCACGTCGACCCGGCCACCGGCTACCGCTACTACACGGCTGCCCAGCTGACGCGTCTCAACCGCGTCATCGCGCTCAAGGAGCTCGGCTTCACCCTCCAGCAGGTGCGCGACATCGTGGAGGAGAAGGTCAGCACCGAGGAACTGCGCGGCATGCTGCGGCTGCGCCAGGCCGAACTGCAGGCCGCGATGGCCGCCACGGCGGCCCGGCTGGTCCAGGTCGAGGCGAGGCTCCGGTCGATCGAGAGCGAGGGTTTCATGCCTACGAACGACGTCGTCGTCAAGCAGGTCCCGCCCGTCCGCGTGGCCGAACTGACCGCCACCGCCGCCAGCTACGAGCCCCAGGACATCACCCCGGTCATCGGCCCGCTGTACGAGGAACTGTTCCGCCGGCTGGACGCCGCGGGCATCCCGGTCACCGGCCCCGGCATCGCCTACTACGAGGACGCCCCGGAGGGCGGCGGTGCCGTCACCATCCACGCGGCGGTCCAGGTCGCGGCCCCGTTGCGGGACGGGGCACCGGGCGACGACCTCCGGGTCCTCGACCTGCCCGGCATCGAGCAGGCCGCGACGATCGTCCACCGCGGCTCGATGGACACCGTCCTGCCGACCGCCCAGTCCCTGGCCCGCTGGATCGACGGCAACGGCTACCGCTCCGCCGGGTATCCCCGCGAGGTCAACCTGGAGTGCCCGGAGAACCGCGACGACTGGGTGACGGAGCTGCAGGCGCCTGTGGTCGCTTCCTGATCTTCTTGAAGGGGGCGGGCGCCGAGGCACTGGTTGTCCCCTGCCTGCGCGCCCGCCCCGCCACCCGGCCGACCGCCCTGACCGTCACGGGCGTCAGGCGGCGGCAGGGAGGTTTTCCGCGCGCTGTCGGCAGTCACGGCAGTGCCCAGGCCCATGCGCGCGGAACGCCCGCTCACAGCCGTCGCAGGTCTGGAAGGGCGGCACGGCCGGGCGGGGAGCGCTTTCGGGGAGCGGCCGCGGAGGCGGTGCGGGCAGGGGTGTCTCCCGGAGGCGGTAGGCGAGGATGCCCGCCGGGCGCGTCAGGAAGTGGTCGGGGAGCCCTGCGGTCAGCTGAGCGGTGATCTGGGCGGGCGCCACACCGGCGCCGAGCCACTGGGCGACGGCCGGCGCCAGACGCACGGCCTCCCGTTCGGACAGGACGAGACGCGGATCGACGCGGCGGAGCGAGGCCAGAACGGCGACCGCCCGAGGGTCGGCGTCGGAGAGCGACGCCGGGTTCTGCGGCTGGTCTCCGGTGGGAACGGGGTCGGCTGCGGGCGACTTACGGGGCCGGGGCGGCTTCGGCGGATCCGGCGGGCCGTCCGCGACCGCGCCGCCGCCGGGTACGTCGTAGAAGTACGTCCGGGTACGGACCTGCCCGGTGGGCGTGCGCTCACGGCGGCGCTCCAGGTATCCGGCCGCTTCGAGCTCCCTGAGCGCTCGGGAGATCAGGATCTCGCCCTCGCTGAAGTGCGCGCACAGGGCGGCGATGCTCACGGGGGAGCCGTCGGGCAGGGAGGAGATGTACGCCGCGACACCGACCGTGACCGCGCTGCCGCGCCGCTGGGCGATGGCGTTGGAGATCACGGTGAAGTCGGCCGTCAGCCGGGTGCGGACGTGGATCACGCCGGAGGTCGGAGCTCCGGCGTCGGCGCGCAGGGGCGCGTTAGACTGCGGGTCAGCCATCGGGAAGCCACTACTTCCTGATCGGTCAGGCCCTCGATCGGGATGCCCGTCCCGGCCGGGGGCCGTCGTCTGTGTGCGGTTGTCGCGGCGAACGTAACCGCCGGTGTCCCGCCCCTGCAAGCCGGTCACCCGGACGGGTGACGCGGGCTTCCTGGCCGGGGAGGGTGGGTGGGCGGGTAGTTCTTTCCCCCGGTTCTTTCAGGAGGTCAGCGGCCCACCGGGCCCTCGCGGACAAGGGCCCGGCGGACGAGGAGGACGGCCGGCTGCCGGGTCCTGGCCGCCTCAGGGGCGGTGCGGGGTTCACCAACGGCTGCGGACAAGGGGGGACTTGCTTCATGGCGGAGCGGGCGACGCTGTTGAGCGATCAGGACTGCCCCTGGCGTGGCGGAGGATGGTGCGCATGTGCGCTCTCTTCGACCCCCCTGAGCCGCGCCGCGTCTCGCCGGGCGAGTACCCGGTGTGGGACCAGGCTCTCGCCCTTGTGAACCGGGACCTGGCGGTGACGCTTCCCCAGCTGGAACCGCTGCGACTGCTGGCTCTTCCGTCCTGCGACGCGGATGAGCTGGAAAACGTCTACGTCGCCATGGCCAACGGCGAGTGGCACGGCAATCACCTGGACCCGAACTCGCAGAACAGCCTTGCCTCTGCGCTGGCGAGTGTCGCCGATGCCGCACAGGAGACCGTCATGGAGCTTTCGTGGCAGGCGTGGCCGCTGTGCCCCGAGCATGGCCTGGGCATGCATCCAAGGGCGGACGCACAGGAGCGACTGTTCTGGTGGTGCGCGGGAGAACGGTCGCGCCGCGGTCCGGCTCATAGCCACGCGGCCGTGGGTGCACTGGCAACTTGGGTGAGTGCTTGACCTAACGGGTCGTTTCGGTGGCGAAGTCGGGAAGTTCGTCGGAGAGGAGTTCCTCGGCGCCGTCCCTTCGCCCGAAGAGCCCCCGCTCCCCACCAGGCAGCCGACGCTGCTCACGCGCTAGCTGTCGGCGCCCTCACCCGCGCGGTCCTTGATCGCCCTGCACAGACAGACACGCAGAGGCCCATTCGCGATCACGCGAATGGGCCTCTGACCTGTGTCGGGGTGGCGGGATTTGAACCCACGACCTCTTCGTCCCGAACGCGATCAGAGCCCACGTGACCACGCTTCGTGGTTACTGACCTGCTCATTCAGCTCCAGCTCCGTCCACCACCGTCCGGGACGGTCCTGGGGGCTGCTGCGTTTGGCCCCCTGTTTGGCCCCCGGACCCTGGGCAGGCACCTCGGGCTGTGAGCTGCTGGGTTGTGGCCTACGAGCCACGCTTGGGTCGGGCTGTCGTGCCTAGATCCCTAGCTCAGACCACTGTCAGACGTCGACGAGTGCTGCGCGGTTCAACTCATCGAGCGAATTAAGAAGTTACTCGCCCAGACAAGCAACTAGCGCTGTACGGTGGTGGCTTCCTGGCGCTACTTACGAAGTAGTGCCCACAATTGGGGGGTTCTGCATGACCTCGATCGATATCGACCCGTCGCGCCTTTCTCTGGTGCGCGAGGAGTCCACCTACCTGGCGCTGCGGACCACGCAGGGCGGCCGGACTGTGTACACGACGCGTGTTCCGCTCGGTGACCTCTCGGTCATCCTTCCTCTGCCGGACCCTGCCAAGCCGGACCCGGACAACCGCAAGGTGGACCCTGTCCACGCCAAGGGGTTCGGTCAGTACCTCGCCGACAAGCCGGACTGGGTAGCGCCGACCCTGCTCGCCCGCGACACGGGCGGCTGTCGTTTCGAGCCGGTCAGCGCGGACGGAACGGTGGGGTATCTCACGGTTCCGTGGGCTCTGGGGGGAATCGCGCGGCTGATCACGATCGACGGGCAGCATCGGATCCTGGGTGTGCACCTGGAGAAGAAGCGCATTACCGATGAGATCGCCCGGATCGATCGGGACCTCCTTCGGACGTCCAACGCTGCGAAGAAGGCGAAGCTGGAGGAGGAGCGCAAGGCCCTCCTTGGACGGATGGACCGCCTGAAGACCGAATACGTCGGGCTCGACATCTACGTCGAGCCCGACGGCATCAGGGGTCAGCAAATGTTCGTGGACGTAGCGGACAACGCGAAGGGCATCTCCAGTGCGGTCCGCGCCCGCTTCGACACGTACCGCATCGCCAACCGGACGCTCGGCGACGTGGTGGAACATCCGCTGCTCAAGGGCAAGGTGGACATCGAAAACGACCGCATGACCGCCAAGAATCGCAACCTCATGGGCGCCAAGCACGTGGCGGACCTGACGCGTGCCGTGATTGCAGGGCCTGGCGGACGCATCAGCAAGAAGGCCGAGGCCACTCTGACCGACAGCGAGGTCATCGAGCAGACGAAGGACTTCCTTAACATCATCTCCACGGCGTTCACCGGGCTCGCCGCGGTCACTGAGGAGGACATCGAGAACTACGACCCCAAGCTCTCTGAGAAGCCGAAGAACGAAGCGCCGGCCCCTCCGACCAAGGCCATGGAGTTGCGCGAAAGCTCCCTGCTCGGGTCGGTGGGCATGCTGCGTGTCTTGGCAGGGGTCTTCAAGAGCCTCCGAGAGGACGGCGTAGACGACGGAGACATCACCGAGTTCTTCAAGCGGCTGGACCGGCACATGGCCGCTCCGATCGCTGGCAACAGCATCTGGAGCACTACGAACGCCAAGGATGACTTCGAGCCCAACGCCTCGGCGCCGATCATGCGCACGCAGAACATCGTGCACCTCACGAGCGTGATCACGGACTGGTACCGGAAGCCGCCGGCCGCCATCTGAGCTTGTCTTTCTAGCGTCCCTGCCGCGACTTCCGCGGCGGGGACGTTCGTGTCTTGGGCGGCGCCGACTCGCGCGGGGCAGTCCAAGGTCCTTGCAGGAAGGCCGGCGGGAGCGTCATGAAGGGCTACTACGCGACGGATCTTCACGACGCGTGGCAGCGCTACTGCCCGCCCCCCGCGGAGAGTGCGCTACTTCCGCTACCTCCGCTACCGGCAGGCAGAGCCCTGAAATCGGTAGCGGATCGGCACTCCGCATCCGCTACCGCGACGCCCCATCCGCTACCCGGCCCCGGGAAGGCCGGTAGCGGCTCCATCCGCTACCGCTACCCCTATCCGCTACCTCGATCATGCCCCTGACCAGGGTGGTAGCGGAGGTAGCGGAAGTAGCGGACCTGACAGGAAGGGGGCCACCGCCCTCGGAAACCCTGCCGAGGAGGCACCGCCGCATGAGCACCGCCGCTGAACCCGCCGAACAGCTCCTCTACCGGCCGGAAGAGGCCGCCAAGGCTCTCCGAATCGGTCGCTCGATGGTCTACGAGGAGATACGGCTCGGACGCCTTCAGACCGTCCGCATCAAGCGCGAGGCAGAGGCCACCGCCTGAATCCCCTCACCCCGTTTAACAGGGCCGCTTCCTTCAGGGCGCGGCCCTGCTCTTTGGAGGCGCAACACAGCATGACCGAGACCCCGAAGCGGGCCCGCAGGGCCGGGCATGGTGAGGACACGATCTACTGGGACCCCGCCAAGAATCGCTACGTGGGGGCCGTTTCTCTGGGGTACGCCCCGAACGGCAAGCGCCGTCGACCGAAGGATCAGGGACTTGAAGAAGGAGGTGCAGACCGGCGTCAAGTCGCCAGCCAACTACACCGTGGTCGACGCGGTGAACGACTGGTTGGAGCGAGGCTTGAAGGGCCGCGACGAGAAGACCGTCAGCAAGAACCGCACGATGGCGAACAAGCACCTGATCCCGTTCATCGGCAAGGCCAAGCTGAAGGATCTCAGCGCGGACGATGTAGACGACTGGTTGGACGACAGGGCCGAAGTGCTCGCGACCCGGAGCCTGCGCGACCTGCTCGCCATCCTGCGCCGTTCCTTGGCGCACGCTCAGCGCAGGGATAAGGCCGCGCGGAACGTGGCCCTGCTCGTCACCGCTCCAGAGGGACGCCCCGGCCGGCCGAGCAAGGCGCTCAATCTGGAACAGGCGAAAGCCGTGCTCGCCGCGGCCCGCCCGTCGCGGTTGTACGCCTACCTCGTGCTCTCACTCCTGAGTGGAGTCCGCACAGAGGAGGCGCAGCCCCTTACCTGGGATTACGTCTTCCTGGAGACGAAGGACGGCCTGCCGCCGCACGTCGCGGTGTGGCGCTCCGTGCGTAAGCACGGCGACACGAAAACCAGGAAGAGCCGGAGGACCATCGCCCTGCCGAAACAGGTGGTCGACGTGCTCGAAGAGCACAAGCGATGGCAGAAGCAGGAGCGGGCATCCAGAGGGATGGAGTGGAGTCCGACCGGCCGTGTCTTCACGACGCGGAGCGGCGAGCCGCTCGACGCAGCGAACGTCCGGCGGGACTTCAAGGCGATCGTGAAGAAGGCCGGGCTGGAGCCCGAGTGGACCCCGCGGGAACTTCGACACAGCTTCGTGTCCCTGCTCTCTGATCACGGCATTCCGCTGGAGACCATCGCTCTGTTGGTCGGCCACAGCAGCCAGACCACCACTGAGGCGGTCTACCGCAAACAGCTCCGGCCAGTGATCACGATGGGCGCCGAAGCGATGGACAAGATCTTCGGTGACCATGAAGGCGAGACGGACGTGACCGGGGCTTGAGGCGCTGGCTTGGCGGAGGTCCCCCATGAGCTTCCGTCGGGTCGGTGACCTCCGGACCAGCTTCTTAGCCCGAGTGCAGACCACAACGTCAGGCGTCCAATAGGCAGCGGCAGAGGTGGATGAAGGAGTCCAGGGCTTCGTGGCTCTGCTCCTTCTCCTCCATCAACTCAGGCAGGCCCATGTCCGCCACCCTGGCCATGGAGGGAACGTAGCTTCCCTCATCTCGGCCGTTAACCAGTAGGAGGCTGTTAGCCCAGAGGGTCAGTTTTGCTACCAGCTCCATCGCAGAGGTGGCTGCTTCTTCTGGCCCCTCCAGTGCTACGAGGCTTATCGCGGTATCGAGCCTGCGGACTGTCTCATGGAACTGCTCGGCAAGATCGCCTGCGGTCGGCTCTTGATCTGCGTAGGCGTCCAAGCTGTAGCCCCCGGCCCTTATGGCCTCAGATGCTTGAGCGACGAGTTGACCGTAGGCATCCCGTTGCTGCTGTCGGCGCCAATGGTCGTGTTGATTCCGCCGCTGGTCCCTTCCAGTCAGCCGCGCAGCCCCCAGCGTGCCTATGACGCCGATGAGGCCACCGATTGCCGCTCCCGCCAACCCCGCTATCCCTTGATCCACGGCGTCATTAAACCCGAGGGCGTCGAGCGCTTGCTCCAGACCTGAGATGGTCGAGGGCTGGGACCAGTTCCCTGCACCCACGGATGGACCGCCGCAAGCGATCCTGGACTGACGCGCTTAGACCTCGGTGAAGTTCGTTTGGCCCCCTGTTTGGCCCCCAAAGCACGTCAGAGGGCCAATCGCGATCATGCGATTGGCCCTCTGACCAGCGTCGGGGTGGCGGGATTTGAACCCACGACCTCTTCGTCCCGAACGAAGCGCGCTGCCAAGCTGCGCTACACCCCGATGTCGCTGCTGTCGCGGCGACGACGTTTACTTTAGCCCACTGGTGGCTGGAGACGAAATCTGGTTTTCCCGCGGTGGCGGACCAGGTCCGGAAGGGTGTGGTCGAGGGCCACGAGGAGGACGGCCAGGGCGTAGACCGCGAGGCCCAGGAGGAAGGCGCTGCGGCCGTGGCCGGGACGGGCGGTGGCAGTGGCGCGGGCATGCCCGGGATCGCGGGGGCTGTGAGGGTTACCCCGTCCGCATCGCGATCGCCTGCCTTGTCGCCGCCGCCGTCGCCGGCGCCGGCGCCGGTCGCCGTCTACGTAGCTTCGCCGTCGCCGTCTATGCGGCTGTCGCCTGCTCCCGCCCCACCAACGTCAGCAACGTGGCCTCCGGCGGGCACGCGAACCGTACCGGCGTGTACCTGCTCGTGCCGCAGCCCGCCGACACGTGGAGGTATGCCGTACGGCCGTCAGCCGTGTGCGTGGACAGGCCCTTCACGCGGTCCGTGTCCAGGTCGCAGTTGGTGACCAGAGCGCCGTAGAAGGGGATGCACAGCTGGCCGCCGTGCGTGTGCCCGGCCAGGATCAGGGGATAGCCGTCGGCGGTGAACGCGTCCAGGACCCGCAGGTAGGGGGCATGGACCACGCCCATCGAGAAGTCGGCCGTGCCGGACGGGCCGCCCGAGACCTCCGCGTACCGGTCGCGCTTGATGTGCGGGTCGTCCAGACCCGTCAGCTCGACCGACACACCCTCGATCTTCAGCGTGTCGCGGGTGTTGGTCAGGTTCAGCCAGCCCGCCGCGTCGAAGCCGTCCCGCAGGTCCTCCCACGGGTTGTGGATCGCGCCGACGACCGGCGGGTTGCCGTTCAGGCCGTGCCGGCCCTGCACCTTCTCGATCAGGTAGCGGGCCGGGTTGCGCAGCCTGGGGCCGTAGTAGTCGTTGGAGCCGAAGACGTACGCGCCCGGGAACTCCATCAGCGGCCCCAGCGCGTCCAGGACCTCCGGTACGCCCTCCGGGTCGGAGAGGTTGTCGCCCGTGTTGATCACGAAGTCGGGGCGCAGGCCCGCCAGCGAACGCAGCCAGCGCTGCTTCTTGCGCTGCCCGCCGACCATGTGGATGTCCGAGACCTGGAGCACGCGCAGGGGGCGCATCCCGGACGGCAGCACCGGGACCGTGACCCGGCGCAGACGGAAGGAGCGGGCCTCGAAGCCCGCCGCGTACACCAGACCGGCGGCACCAGCCGCCGCGATTCCCAGGGGGACCTTGTATCGCGCGCGCATACGTCCATCGTGACAGACCCGGGCGGTGACCGTGCCCGCGGTGTCCGGCACCGCCCTCGCGCGCCACGGACCCTAAATGGGCAGGCGCCCTTCCTGCCGCACCTGCGACAATCGACCCCATGACCACGCTCAAGTCGAAGCTGCAGGATGACCTCAACGCCGCGATCAAGGAGCGCGACGAGCTCCGCTCCTCGACGCTCCGGCTGACGCTCGCCGCGATCACCAAGGAGGAGGTCGCGGGCAAGGAGAAGCGCGAACTCTCCGACGACGAGGTGCAGAAGGTGATCACCCGCGAGGCGAAGAAGCGGCGGGAGGCGGCCGAGGCGTTCGCGCAGGGTGGTCGCAGCGAGCAGGCCGAGCGGGAGAAGGCGGAGGGCGAGGTGCTCGCCGCGTACCTGCCCAAGCAGCTGTCCGACGAGGAGCTGAACGCGATCGTCGCCCAGGCGGTCGAGGAGGCCCGGGCGGCCGGGGCCGAGGGGCCGCGGGCCATGGGCGCCGTCATGAAGATCGTGAACCCGAAGGTCGCCGGTCAGGCGGAGGGCGGCCGGGTCGCCGCCGCGGTGAAGAAGCTGCTGGCCGGCTGACCCGGGCCGAGCACGAGGAGGCCCCCTCGTCCGTACGTACGAACCCGTACGGAGGAGGGGGCCTCTCTCATGGCCGGATCACCCGGCCGGCTGACCACCCGGTTACCCGGGGGCCGGCCGGTCAGCCGCGCCGGCCGCCGTTGCCGTTCCCGTTGCCGCCGTTTCCCTGGCCCTGCCAGAAGTTCTCCGGGATCGAGAAGGAGGGCAGGGGGACGGGGCTGCCGCCCGTGCCGCCGTCGTTGCCACCGCCGCCGACCAGGCCGCCGATGATGCCGCCGGTCCCGTCGTCGCCGTTGTCGCCGTCGCCCCGGCCGTCACCGTCACCGCGTCCGTCGCCGTCCCCGTGGTCGCGGCCGGGAGCCTGAGGGATGTGGACGAGGTCGAAGTCGGGGGCGGGCTTGCCCTCCAGCGCCCCTTCCATCATGTCCCGCCAGATGGGGCCGGGGACCTTGCCGCCGAACACCTTGGCGTACGTCCGGCCGCCGATGGTGATGTCGATCATGCGCCGCTTGTGCGCGGGGTCGCCGACCCACACGGCACCGGCCATGTTCGGCGTGTAGCCCACGAACCAGGCCGCGTAGCGGAAGTCCGTCGTACCGGTCTTGCCGGCGCTGGGGCGGCTGGGCCCGAGACCCGCCTCGGTGCCCGTACCGTCCTCGACGACGCCCTTCAGCAGGGTGTTGATGGTGTCGGCGGTGGTCTCGGACATGGCCCGCGAGCAGGTCGACCTGGGCACCTGGAGCGACTTCGTCTTGCCGCCGATGCGCTGGCTGACCGACTCGATGGCGATCGGCGTGCAGTACATGCCACGCGCGGCGAACGTCGCGTACGCGTTCGCCATGGTCAGCGGGGACATCTCCTGGGTGCCCAGGGCGATCGACGGCACCTGCGGCATCTTCCTGCCGTCGGCGCGCTCGACGCCCATCTTCTTCGCCATCGTCGTCACCGGGCAGATGCCGATGTCGCCGATCATCTCCACGTAGTAGGTGTTGACCGACTTGGCGGTCGCCTCCCGCATGTCGTACGGGCCGACCTCGGACTCGTTCTCGTTCTCCACCTCGGTCGGGCTGGTCCGGCTGTTCCTCCAGACCTTGCCGTCACAGGCCTGGACCGGGCTCGGGTACGCCATCTTGTACGGCGAGGCGTACACCTTGTTGGCCGGCATGCCGTCCTCCAGGGCGGCGGCGGCCACGATCGGCTTGAACGTCGAACCGGGCTGGTAGCCCATGCCGCCGCCCATGTTCTGGTCGACGGAGAGGTTGATCTGCGTCTCGTTCTTCCGGAAGCCGTACGGACGCGACTGGCCCATGGCGAGGATCTTGCCGGTGCCCGGCTGCACGAGGGTGGCGGCCGTGGCCACGTCGTCGCTCTTGTAGACGTGCTCCCTGATCGAGTCCTGCACCGACTCCTGGGCCTGCGGGTCCAGGGTGGTACGGACGGTCAGGCCGCCCTGGTTCCAGAGCTTGGCGCGGGCCTCCTTGGTCTTGCCGAAGACCGGGTCGTTCAGGAAGACCTCGCGGACGTAGTCGCAGAAGAAGCCGGCGCCCTTGACCGCCGTGATGCAGCCGTTCTTCGGCTTGCTGACCTTCAGGCCGAGCGGGGTCCGCTTCGCCCGGTCGGCCTCGGCCTGGGAGATGTCGCCGACGTCGGCCATGCGCTGCAGGACCACGTTGCGCCGCTTGGTGGCTTCCGCCTCGTCGTTGACCGGGTCGTAGCGGCTGGGCGACTGGACGATGCCGGCCAGCAGGGCGGCTTCCTGGAGGTCGAGGTCCTTGGCGGACTTGGAGAAGTAGCGCCGGGCGGCGGCCTCGACGCCGTAGGCCTGCTGGCCGAAGAACGTGATGTTCAGGTAGTTCTCGAGGATCCGCTTCTTGCCGAGCTCCTCCTCGACCTGGATCGCGTACTTCAGCTCGCGGATCTTGCGGCCGAGGGTCTGCTGGGTGGCCTGAGCGACCTTCGTCGGGTCGTCACCGGCCTCCTCCACGAAGACGTTCTTCACGTACTGCTGCGTGAGCGTGGAGGCGCCCTCGGCGACGCCGCCGGTCTGCGCGTTGCGGTTGAGCGCGCGCAGCACGCCCTTCAGGTCGACCGCGCCGTGCTGGTGGAACCGCGCGTCCTCGATGGCGACGATCGCCTTCTGCATGTACGGCGAGATGTCCTTGAGCTCGACCACCGTGCGGTCGCGCGAGTAGACGGTGGCGATCGTGCCGCCGTCGGCGTCGAGGATCGTGGTGCGCTGGCTGAGCGGCGGGGTCTTCATGGTGGCCGGCAGCTCGTCGAAGCTCTCGACCGTTCCCTTCGCCGCCAGTCCCAGCGCGCCGACGGCCGGCAGCGCGATGCCGGCCAGCACGGCTCCCGCGAGCACGCTGACACCGAGGAACTTCGCGGCCTGCTGCGTGGGGGACAGGCCACCGCCCGAGCGCTTCTTTGGCATGACAGCAGCCTAATCCGTACCGGTGAACGTTCCGAGGGAGCACCCGGTTCTCGGGGATCAGCGCCACCCCTGTGCCGACGCGTGGCCCTGGATGACGGCATGACGGCATGACGGCATTGACGGGCGTCATGCCATGACGCCATGACGCCATGACGGCATGGCAAAGTCCCGCGGCTCCCTGCTCATTCGCCGGACAGGCCCACAGGCCTTGGCCTAAGCTGCTCTCGGCTGTCACGGCGGCAGGGCCATGTATCCATACGTCGGGCGACCCGAAACGTTTCGGCACTGCCCAGGGTTTTTCGATGGAGGCGTGCCCGAATCCGCCTTGTGTGTCATCCGGCGTCCCTTGTGACGCCAGTGAACTGTCCCGGTTGGCCGGGAACGTCACGTATGTCGCCACCTCACTCCCCCGGGTGATCTGCCGCTTACCCATAGTCCGTTCGGGCCATTCAAGATTGGGCCCGCTGGGGGTGTTGCGCCGTGCCCACCTTCCGTAACGTCCTCAACTGGCGGCGGTGAATATGCCGCTGCCGCCGTGGGGGAGCCTCGATTCGGGAGAGGACGGCGCCGGTATGGGCTGGGTAACCGACTGGAGTGCGCAGGCGGCCTGCCGCACTACCGATCCGGATGAACTGTTCGTTCAGGGAGCAGCGCAGAACAGGGCCAAGGCGGTGTGCACCGGATGCCCGGTGCGCACGGAGTGCCTGGCCGACGCGCTGGACAACCGCGTCGAGTTCGGCGTGTGGGGAGGCATGACGGAACGTGAGCGCCGCGCACTGCTGCGCCGGCGGCCCACCGTGACCTCCTGGCGCCGGCTGCTGGAGACCGCGCGCATGGAGTACGAGCGGGGCACCGGAGTCGTGCCCCTGGGCGACGACGAGGTGTACGAGAACTACGCGGCGGTCAGCTGAGAGGCCCCACCGGGCCTCCCCGGCAGCGCCCAGGACCATCTGGTGCGCCCGCGCGTCCACGCTGGTCGTGTGCGTGCGCTGGTCGTGTTCATGCACTGGCCGTGTTCAGGCACGGCCGCGTTCAGTCACCGGCCGTGTTCAGGGGCAGCTCCGGCCGGTTGTCCGCGAGACGGTTGCCGATGTCGCGCAGTCCCGCGAGGTCGTGCACATCGCCGGGCAGCGCGGCCACTTCCGCCACCGCCACCTCGGGGTGGAGCGCCGTGAAGCGGTCACGCGTGCGCTGCTCACGGGCGAGCAACTGCATACGGTCGGCGTGCAGCCTCAGCAGGCCCGCGACGAGCCGGTCGACGGGCCGCTCCCCGTCCGTGGCGTCGGCGTCCGGGTCCGGGGCCGAGCTCAGGACGGCGGGGGAGCCATCGTCGGGAGCCGGTGCGGCCAAGGCTCCGGGGCCGGACCTGGGAGATTCTGAACTGCCGTTTGTGTCGGGGGAGTTACGAAGTCCAGCTTTCCCGTCCGGGTGATCCACAATGCGGGGGTCCTCAAGATTTTCCGCAGCGGCGAGCGCCCGCTCGGCCGACAGCCCCTCGGCGCCGCTGCCGTGCACCCGGTTGAGCACCAGACCGGCGAGCGGCATGCTCTCCGCCGCCAGGCGCTCCACGAAGTAGGCGGCCTCGCGCAGCGCGTCCCGCTCCGGGGCCGCCACCACCAGGAACGCCGTCCCGGGCGCCTGGAGCAGCTTGTACGTGGCGTCCGCGCGGGTGCGGAACCCGCCGAAGGTGGTGTCCATCGCGGCCACGAACGTCTGGACGTCCTTCAGCAGCTGACCGCCCAGCAGCTTGCCGAGCGTGCCGGTCATCATCGACATGCCGACGTTCAGGAACTTCATGCCCGCGCGGCCGCCCAGCTTCGCCGGAGCCGTCAGCAGCCGGATCAGCCGCCCGTCCAGGAACGAGCCGAGCCGCTTGGGCGCGTCCAGGAAGTCCAGGGCGGAGCGGGAGGGCGGTGTGTCCACCACGATCAGGTCCCACTCGTCCCGGGACCGCAGCTGCCCCAGCTTCTCCATCGCCATGTACTCCTGCGTGCCCGCGAAGCCCGCCGAGAGCGACTGGTAGAAGGGGTTGCCCAGGATGGCGGCCGCCCGGTCCGGGTCCGCGTGCGCCTCGACGATCTCGTCGAAGGTGCGCTTCATGTCGAGCATCATCGCGTGCAGTTCGCCGCCCGCGCTCTCGTCGATGCCCTTCACCCGGCGCGGGGTGTTGTCCAGCGAGTCGATGCCCATGGACTGGGCGAGCCGGCGCGCCGGGTCGATGGTGAGGACCACGACCTTGCGGCCCCGCTCGGCGGCGCGCAGCCCGATGGCCGCGGCCGTGGTCGTCTTGCCGACGCCTCCCGCGCCGCAGCAGACCACGATCCGGGTCTCCGGGTCCTCGATGAGCGGGTCGAGGTCGAGCACGCGCGCGGGGGTCAGGTGGGGGCGGGCCGCGTCGTGCGTGTGTGCCGGGTCCGTACGGCTCATGACATCCCCTGCTTCCCACTCGTGACGTGCCCTGCCCGACGACCGGTGACGGGCTGCGGCGGCCGGCCGGCCCGCCTGGTGACAGGCCCTGCCCGCCTCATGACACACCCTGCCCGCGCAGCTCGCGGGCCAGCGCGTACAGCCCCGCCAGGTCCATGCCCTCGGCGAACAGCGGCAGTTCGTGCGTCGGCAGGCCCAGCTCACCCAGGACGGCACGCTGCTCCTGCTCCAGCGTGTACCGCTCGGCGTACTCCTCGGCCTGCGCGAGCAGCGGGTCCACCAGCCGCTCGGCGTGACCGCCGCGCCGCGCCCCGCCCAGCCCGGCCGCCGACAGCACCTGGGCAACAGAGGAACGCGGGAGCGTCCGTACGAGTTCCAGGTCGTCGGCGTCCAACACCTCGGGCCGCACCATGTTCACGATGATCCGGCCCACCGGCAGCCGTGCCGCGCGCAGCTCGGCGATGCCGTCCACGGTCTCCTGGACGGGCATCTCCTCGAGCAGGGTCACCAGGTGCACGGCCGTCTCGGCCGACTTCAGCACCCGCATGACCGCCTGCGCCTGATTGTGTATCGGGCCGATCTTGGCGAGCCCGGCGACCTCGTCGTTGACGTTGAGGAAGCGGGTGATGCGGCCGGTCGGCGGCGCGTCCATGACGACGTAGTCGTAGACGAACCGCCCGGCCCTGTCCTTGCGCCGCACCGCCTCGCACGCCTTGCCGGTCAGGAGTACGTCCCGCAGGCCCGGTGCGATGGTGGTGGCGAAGTCGATCGCGCCGATCTTCTTCAGGGCCCGTCCGGCACCGCCCAGTTTGTAGAACATCTGGAGGTAGTCCAGAAGGGCCAGTTCGGGGTCGATGGCCAGTGCGTACACCTCCCCGCCCCCGGGAGCGACGGCGATCTTGCGCTCCTCATAAGGCAGCGCCTCCGTCTCGAAGAGCTGTGCGATGCCCTGGCGGCCCTCGACCTCGACGAGAAGCGTCCGCTTCCCCTCCGTGGCCAGGGCCAGCGCGAGGGCCGCGGCCACCGTGGTCTTGCCGGTACCGCCCTTGCCGCTGACGACCTGGAGCCTGCTCACGTCTTCGAGCGTAACCAGTCCGGGCGCGGAGCAAGCGGGAGGCTGTGGACAACAGGGTCGAGGTCGGCCATCCGACCCCGGCCGGGCAGCGGCTAGAGTCGGCCGCATGACCAAGTGGGAATACGCAACCGTGCCGCTGCTCGTCCACGCCACGAAGCAGATCCTGGACACCTGGGGCGAGGACGGCTGGGAGCTCGTCCAGGTCGTGCCCGGGCCGAACAACCCCGAGCAGCTCGTGGCCTACCTGAAGCGGGAGAAGCAGTGATGAGCGCCGTCGAGGCGAAACTGGCCGAGCTCGGCCTGACCCTGCCCGAGGTCGTCCCGCCGCTCGCCGCCTACCAGCCGGCCGTGCAGTCCGGGCCGTACGTCTACACCGCCGGGCAGCTGCCGATGGTGGACGGCAAGCTCCCGGTCACCGGCAAGGTCGGCGCCGAGGTCACCCCGGAGGAGGCCAAGGAGCTGGCACGCACGTGTGCGCTCAACGCCCTGGCCGCCGTGAAGTCGATCGCCGGTGACCTGGACCGCATCGCGCGGGTCGTGAAGGTGGTCGGCTACGTGGCCTCCGCGTCGGACTTCACCGGCCAGCCGGCGGTGCTCAACGGCGCCAGCGAGCTGCTGGGCGCCGTCCTCGGTGACAAGGGCGTGCACGCGCGCAGCGCGGTGGGCGTGGCGGTGCTGCCGCTGGACGCGCCGGTGGAGGTCGAGATCCAGGTGGAGCTGGCGTAACGCACCGCGTGCGGCCCCTGGTCCCTCTCGAACATTCGCGCACCAGCAGATAGCCTCCGGCCATGGCGAATGGTCAGGCGAACGGTCAGTGGTACCCCCCGGAGTGGCCGGACCGCATCCGCGCGCTCGCGGCCGGCACCCTCACCCCGGTCACCCCGAAACGCGCGGCCACCGTCATGCTCCTGAAGGACACCGGCGGCGGTCCGGTCGTCCACATGCTGCGCCGACGCGCCTCCATGGCCTTCGCCGGAGGCGCGTACGCGTATCCGGGCGGCGGCGTCGACCCCCGCGACGACGACCGTCGCATCCGCTGGGCGGGCCCCACGCGCGCGTGGTGGGCACACCGGCTCGGCGTCGACGAGACGGCGGCCCAGGCGATCGTCTGCGCGGCCGTCCGGGAGACGTACGAGGAAGCGGGCGTCCTGCTCGCCGGCCCGACGCCCGAGACGGTGGTCGGTGACACCACCGGCGACGACTGGGAGGCGGACCGCGCGGCCCTGGTGGCCCGTGACACGTCCTTCGCCGAGTTCCTGGACCGCAGGGGGCTGGTCCTGCGCTCCGACCTCCTGGGCGCCTGGACGCGCTGGATCACCCCGGAGTTCGAGCCCCGCCGCTACGACACCTGGTTCTTCGTGGCCGCCCTCCCCAAGGGGCAGCGCACCCGCAACGCCTCCACGGAGGCCGACCGCACCGTGTGGATCGCCCCGGCCGAGGCGGCGGCCGGCTACGACAAGGGCGAGCTGCTGATGATGCCGCCGACCATCGCGACCCTGCGCCAGCTGCTGCCGTACGGCACGGCGGCCGAGGCGCTCGCGGCCGCACAGGGGCGCGACCTGACGCCCGTGCTGGCCAGTGCCCGCCTGGAGAACGGCGAGGTCGTGCTGTCCTGGCCGGGCCACGACGAGTTCACCAAGCACATCCCGACCGGTGGAGCCCCCGCATGACGGACGCAGCAGCCCTGCCCGGCCAGCCCCGAGGAGCGGTCCTCTCGGGACCCGCCACGCCCCGGGCCGTCAACGTGCTGGCGCCCAACCCCTCGCCGATGACCCTGGACGGCACCAACACCTGGCTCCTGTCCGAGCCGGACTCCCCTCTCGCGGTCGTCGTCGACCCCGGGCCGCTGGACGAGGGGCACCTGCGGCACGTCGTCGACACCGCCGAGCGGGCCGGCAAGCGCGTCGCCCTCACCCTTCTGACCCACGGTCATCCCGATCACGCCGAGGGCGCCGTCCGCTTCGCCGAGCTGACCGGCACGCGTGTGCGGGCCCTCGACCCGGCGCTGCGGCTGGGCGACGAGGGCCTGGCCGCCGGAGACGTCATCACCGTCGGCGGACTGGAACTGAGGGTCGTCCCCACCCCCGGGCACACCGCCGACTCGCTCTGCTTCCACCTCCCGGCCGACCAGGCGGTGCTCACCGGCGACACGATCCTGGGCCGCGGCACGACCGTCGTGGCCCACCCCGACGGCCGCCTGGGCGACTACCTGGCCTCCCTGCGGCGCCTGAGGTCGCTCACCGTCGACGACGGCGTGCACACCGTCCTGCCCGGCCACGGGCCCGTCCTGGAGGACGCCCAGGGCGCCGTCGAGTACTACCTCGCCCACCGCGCCCACCGCCTCGCCCAGGTCGAGACGGCCGTGGAGGACGGCTACCGCACCCCGGCCGAGGTCGTCGCCCACGTCTACGCGGACGTGGACCGCTCCCTGTGGCCGGCGGCGGAGCTGTCGGTACGGGCGCAGCTGGACTACCTCGAGGAGCACGGGCTGATCTAGCCGGCGCCGCGCTTCGTCAGCGGGCACGCGCGCGGTGCGCTGTGGGCGCACGCGAAGGGCCCCGCCCCTCGACGAGGCGGGGCCCTGGAGACCGCGTCAGCGCGAGCGCTTGGCCAGGCGCTCGACGTCCAGCAGGATCACGGCCCGCGCCTCCAGGCGCAGCCAGCCGCGCTGGGCGAAGTCGGCGAGGGCCTTGTTGACCGTCTCGCGGGACGCGCCGACGAGCTGGGCCAGCTCCTCCTGCGTGAGGTCGTGGACGACGTGGATGCCTTCCTCGGACTGCACGCCGAAGCGGCGGGACAGGTCCAGCAGGGCGCGCGCCACGCGACCCGGGACGTCCGAGAAGACCAGGTCGGACATGGCGTCGTTGGTCTTGCGCAGCCGGCGCGCGACCGCGCGCAGCAGGGCCGCCGCGACCTCGGGGCGGGCGTTCAGCCAGGGCTGGAGGTCGCCGTGGCCGAGGCCGAGCAGCTTCACCTCGGTCAGCGCCGTGGCGGTCGCCGTACGGGGACCCGGGTCGAACAGCGACAGCTCGCCGATCAGCTCGCCGGGGCCGACGACGGCCAGCATGTTCTCGCGGCCGTCGGGGGACGTGCGGTGGAGCTTGACCTTGCCTTCCGTGACCACGTACAGGCGATCTCCGGGGTCGCCCTCGTGGAACAGCGAGTCGCCACGCGCGAGGGTCACCTCACTCATGGAGGCGCGGAGCTCCGCGGCCTGCTCGTCGTCGAGCGCCGCGAAGAGCGGGTTGCGCCGCAGAACGTCGTCCACGAGTTCTCTCCTTGTCGACCTGCTCAGGGGATCTTGCTCCCCCGTGTACCAGGGGACCGTGGTGCCCATTTTGCCGGACGGTCCGAACAGTGTGATCTGTCACAAGGATGCCGCACAGGTGTCCCGGGGTACGCGGCAGGGGTCCAATTGGGCGCCGATCTTCGGGGTCCGGGGCGGATGTCGGTGCCGGGCCTTAGGCTGGCCGGGTGTCCGAATCGCCGGTGAGAGCACAGGCCGAGGGGGCTGCGCGGGTGGGTGTACGTCGCGATTCCGCTGTGGGCGAACAGGGCCCTGATGGCGGTAGGAAAACGGCGAAAGCGGCAAAGAGGGCGCCTGTGAAGAAGGGGGCGGCTTCTGTGAAGCATGCGAGTGCCGATACGGCGCCCGACAAGGCGCCGGCGAAGGCGGCCACGAAGAGGGCGGCTGCCGCGGCGAAGAAGGACGCCCCGGTGGCGGAGAAGGCCGCGCCGCCGAAAAAGACTGCGGCGGCGGGGAAGGCGCCTGCGGCCAAGCAGGCCGCGCCCGCGAAGAAAGCCGCGGCCGCGAAGAAGACCCCGGCGGCGAAGGCCCCTGCGGCCAAGCAATCCGCGCCCGCGAAGAAGGCCCCGGCCGCGAAGAAGGCCCCGGCCGCCAAGAAGAGTGCGGCTGTGAAGAAGGCCCCCGCCCCCAAGAAGGTCGTCGTCGCCCCCAAGAAGGCCACCGTCGCCGTGCCGGACGCCGTGGCGAAGACGGTCGTCAGGCCGCCGGGGAACGAGTCCCGTACCGCCCTGGTCCGCCGCGCCCGCCGTATCAACCGGGAACTCGCCGAGGTCTATCCGTACGCGCACCCCGAGCTGGACTTCGACAACCCCTTCCAGCTGCTGGTCGCCACGGTGCTGTCCGCGCAGACCACCGACCTGCGGGTCAACCAGACGACCCCCGCCCTGTTCGCCAAGTACCCCACCCCCGAGGACCTGGCCGCCGCCAACCCCGAGGAGGTCGAGGAGATCCTCCGCCCCTGCGGGTTCTTCCGGGCGAAGACCAGGTCGGTGATAGGGCTGTCGAAGGCCTTGGCGGAGGAGTTCGGCGGAGAGGTCCCCGGGCGCCTGGAGGATCTGGTCAAGCTGCCCGGCGTCGGCCGGAAGACCGCCTTCGTCGTGCTCGGCAACGCCTTCGGCCGGCCCGGCATCACCGTGGACACGCACTTCCAGCGCCTGGTGCGCCGCTGGCAGTGGACCGACGAGACCGACCCCGACAAGATCGAGGCGGCCGTCGGCGCGCTGTTCCCGAAGAGCGACTGGACGGACCTGTCGCACCACGTGATCTGGCACGGCCGCCGCATCTGCCACGCCCGCAAGCCCGCCTGCGGAGCGTGCCCGATCGCCGAGCTCTGCCCGGCGTACGGCGAGGGCGAGACCGACCCCGAGAAGGCGAAGAAGCTGCTGAAGTACGAGAAGGGCGGCTTCCCGGGCCAGCGCCTGAAGCCGCCGCAGGCGTACCTGGACGCGGGCGGCACACCGGCCCCGCCGCTGGCGGCCGGATGACGGCCCGGGAACGATCACGGGTCCGCCGGCCGTTGGATCCGGCAGGACGACGGGGGTGTCGATGACGCGAGCGAGCAATACCCAGGGCGGGCCGGTGACGCTCAGCAAGGAGGGCCTGCCCGCCTGGCTTGACCCGGTGGTGCACGCCGTCGAGACGGTCAGGCCGGGCCAGCTGAGCCGTTTCCTGCCGCCCGAGAACGGCACCGGGCGCCAGTCCGCCGTCCTCATCCTGTTCGGGGAGGGCGAGCGCGGACCGGAGCTGCTGCTGATGGAGCGGGCGAGCTCCCTGCGGTCGCACGCCGGGCAGCCGTCCTTCCCGGGCGGCGCCCTCGACCCCGAGGACGGCGATCCGCACACCGACGGGCCGCTGCGGGCCGCCCTGCGCGAGGCCGAGGAGGAGACGGGCCTGGACCCGTCCGGCGTCCAGCTCTTCGGGGTGCTGCCCAAGCTGTACATCCCGGTCAGCGAGTTCGTCGTCACCCCGGTGCTCGGCTGGTGGCGCGAGCCGAGCCCGGTCCGCGTGGTCGATCCGAACGAGACGGCCCGGGTGTTCACGGTGCCCGTGGCGGATCTCACGGACCCGGCCAACCGGGCCACGACCATCCACCCCAGCGGCCATCGAGGTCCGGCATTTCTGGTCGAATCGGCACTTGTCTGGGGCTTCACCGCCGGCATCATCGACCGGCTGCTGCACTTCGCGGGCTGGGAGCGGCCCTGGGACCGCCAGAAGCAGGTCCCGCTCGACTGGCGGTCATGACAGGGTGGCCCTCGTGAACGTGCTGGACATCTTGCTGCTGGTCGCCGCCGTGTGGTTCGCGGTCGTGGGCTACCGCCAGGGGTTCGTCGTCGGCATCCTGTCGGTGATCGGCTTCCTCGGCGGCGGCCTCGTCGCCGTCTACACGCTGCCCGTGATCTGGGACGCGCTCACGGACAACGCGGAGGTCAGCACGACCGCCGCGGTGGTCGCGGTCGTCGTCGTGATCGTCTGCGCCTCCGTCGGGCAGGCCCTGACCACCCACCTCGGCAACAAGCTGCGCCGGCACATCACCTGGTCCCCGGCCCGTGCCCTGGACGCCACCGGCGGCGCCCTGGTCAACGTGGTCGCGATGCTCCTGGTCGCCTGGCTGATCGGCTCCGCCCTGGCCGGTACGACGCTGCCCACGCTCGGCAAGGAGGTCCGCAGCTCCAAGGTGCTGCTCGGGGTCTCCCGGGCGCTGCCCGCCCAGGCCGACACCTGGTTCGCGGACTTCTCCTCCGTCCTCGCGCAGAACGGTTTCCCGCAGGTCTTCAGCCCGTTCTCCAACGAGCCGATCACCGACGTACGGCCCCCCGACCCGGCGCTGGCGAAGAGCCCGGTCGCCGTCCGCGCCCAGCGCTCCATCGTCAAGGTGATGGGCACCGCGCAGAGCTGCGGCAAGGTCCTGGAGGGCACCGGCTTCGTCTTCGCCGACCGCCGCGTGATGACCAACGCGCACGTGGTCGGCGGGGTGGACGAGCCGACCGTGCAGATAGGCGGGGAGGGCCGCAGGTACGACGCCAAGGTCGTGCTGTACGACTGGCGGCGCGACATCGCCGTACTCGACGTGCCCGACCTGGACGCGCCCGTGCTGCGGTTCACGTCGCGGGACGCGAGCAGCGGTGACGGCGCGATCGTCGCCGGCTTCCCGGAGAACGGGGCGTACGACGTGCGGGCCGCGCGGGTGCGCGGGCGCATCACGGCCAACGGCCCGGACATCTACCACCGCGGCACCGTGCGCCGCGACGTGTACTCGCTGTACGCGGTGGTCCGCCAGGGCAACTCCGGCGGGCCGCTGCTCACTCCGGACGGCAGGGTCTACGGCGTGGTCTTCGCGAAGTCGCTCGACGACGCCGAGACGGGCTACGCGCTCACCGTGGACGAGATCCAGGAGGACATCACCAAGGGGCGTACCGCCGGCCAGCAGGTGGGCAGCGACAGCTGCGCGCTGTGAGGCCCAGAGCGTCGGGGCCTCAGGGCGTCTCGGCCGCGCGGTGACGCAGACGTACGGAGACCCAGCGGGCCCGGCGGCGGAGGATCAGCGGGATCCCCACCCTCGGGTCCGTGCCCGTCATCTGCGGTGCACCGCCTCGCTGGTGAGTCCCCGTACCGCCCGCCGAGCGGCGTTCGCGGCTTGCGTCACTGTAGTCGTGCGTCCAGCCCATACCCCGACGTGTGCCCCTGACCCATGGTCGATAACCGCTCGGGGCGCCCCTAATTGGCCTATGCGCCGGGCAAGTGGCCGTTCGCGGGACAGCTGTTCACGACCGGACACCGGGCGCGCCCGAACGCTTACCGATCGGGTTCGGGATCCTTCAGCCAGTTGATCAGTTCCGACGAGAAGGCGACCGGGTCCTCCTCGTGCGGGAAGTGGCCGAGTCCGTCGAACAGCCGCCAGCGGTACGGGGCTTCGACGTACTCGCCGGACCCGGCCGCGCTGCGGGTGCGCAGCACGGGGTCGAGGGAGCCGTGCAGATGCAGCGTCGGCACCCGTACGGGCCGTTTCATCCGGCGGTTGAACTGGATGCCGTCCGGGCGGGCCAGGGAGCGCACCATCCAGCGGTACGGCTCGATCGAGCAGTGCGCCGTGGACGGGATGCACATGGCGCGCCGGTAGACGTCCAGCGCCTCGTCGTCCGGCAGGCGCGGCCCGGACCACTCGCGGATCAGCTCGGCGACGAGCGCGCCGTCGTCGGCGGTGAGCTGCCGCTCGGGGATCCAGGGCCGCTGGAAGCCCCAGATGTGGGACCCCGCCCGGGTCTGCCGGGCGTCCCGGAGCATCGCGGCCCGCCAGCGCCGCGGATGCGGCATGGACACGACCGCCAGGCGCCGCACCAGCTTGGGGCGCATCGCGGCCGCCGTCCACGCCAGGTATCCGCCCAGGTCATGGCCGACCAGGGCGGCGTCCGGCTCGCCGAGCGAGCGGATCACGCCGGTGATGTCGAGCGCCAGGTTGGCGGGGTCGTACCCGCGCGGTGTGCGGTCGCTGCCGCCCACGCCCCTGAGGTCCATGGCGACGGCCCGGAAACCCGCGTCGGCGAGGGCGACGAGCTGGTGCCGCCAGGTCCACCAGAACTGCGGGAAGCCGTGCAGCAGCAGCACCAGCGGGCCGTCACCGAGCTCCGCGATGTGGAACCGGGCGCCGTTGGCGGCGACCTCGCGGTGGCTCCAGGGGCCCTCCGGACGTACGACCGAGGCGGGCTGTGCCGAGGGGGTGGCGGGTTCCGTCATGACGACGAGCGTGCCACAGCCTCGATGGCCTTCGCGTCGGGGTTCCGGTCCAGCGCCGGCTCGGGGCGGGGGTGCGGCTTGGCGTTCTGCAGGACGCCCGCGCTCTCCTTCATCGAGGCGGCCACCTTCTGCGGTCCCTTGCTCTTCTTGGCCTTCTTGGCGAAGGCGACGCCGATCAGCGCGAGGAGGAGCGCGACCAGCACGTTCGCCGCGAAGGAGAGCAGGAAGCAGACCGCGAGGTTCCAGTCGCTCCAGGTGCGGATGCCGTACGCCAGCGCGAAGTTCAGCATCGGCAGGGAGAACAGCAGCACCGCGCCGGCCAGCGTGAACGCGCCGCCGCTCGTCGCGCCGCGCTTGACGTCCTGCTTGAGCTGCGCCTTGGCCAGCGCGATCTCGTCGTGCACCAGCGCCGACATGTCCGCCGTCGCGGAGGCGAACAGCTGGCCGATGCTGCGTTCGGCGCCGACCGGGCTGCCGTCGGGTGCGCTCATCGCGGTCTCCCTCTTGTGCTGTTGAGGTCTCGTTCGTTCGTGGTGGGCCTGACTGCGTACGGTCCTGTCTTTTGTACCGTCTCGTCAGATCATGCCGGACCGTCGCGGTCATCGCCTGCCCCGCCCGGCACTTCGGCAAGCCCGCGTCGCGCGGCGGCCTTCTCCTCGGCGATCCTGCGGTGTTCGGCGGCCTTGCGGTCGTAGATCTCCGCCATCCGCAGGTGGTACTCCGGCTCGTCCTCCTCGTAGATGTCCGGGATGCCGTCGCGGTCCTCGTCGCGCTCCTCGGCCTCCCACAGGCGGCGGTACTTGGCGTTCCGTATCTTCAGCAGGACGGTGGCGAGGATCGCGGCGATGAGCGAGCCGATGAGGACGGCGGCCTTGACCTCGTCGGTCATCCTCGCGTCGCCCTCGAAGGCCAGTTCGCCGATGAGCAGCGAGACGGTGAAGCCGATGCCGGCCAGGGTCGCCACCGCGAACACGTCCGCCCACTCCAGCTCGTCGCTGAGCGAGGCCCGGGTGAAGCGGGCGGTCAGCCAGGTGCCGCCGAAGATGCCGAGCGCCTTGCCGACCACGAGCCCGAGCACCACGCCGAGCGTCTCCGGCTGTGTGAACACGTCCCCGAGCGCGCTGCCGGAGATCGGCACGCCCGCGCTGAACAGCGCGAACAGCGGCACCGCCAGCCCCGCCGACAGGGGCCGTACGCGATGTTCGATGCGCTCGCCGGGGGAGTGCGCCTCGCCTTCGTGGCGGTGGCAGCGCAGCATCAGGCCCATCGCTACACCGGCGATGGTGGCGTGGACGCCGCTGTTGTACATCAGCCCCCAGATGACCAGGGCGAGCGGGACGTACACGTACCAGCCGCGGACGCCCTTGCGCAGCAGCAGCCAGAAGACGGCCAGGCCCGCGGCGGCGCCGCCGAGCGCGGCGAAGTTCAGGTCGTCGGTGAAGAAGACGGCGATGATCAGGATGGCGAAGAGGTCGTCGACGACGGCGAGCGTGAGCAGGAAGGCGCGCAGCGCGTTCGGCAGGGAGGTGCCGATGACGGCGAGCACGGCGAGCGCGAAGGCGATGTCGGTGGCGGTGGGCACCGCCCAGCCGGCCAGCGACCCGCCGCCGGTCACCACGGTGAGGGTGTAGACGAGCGCCGGTACGGCCATGCCGCACAGCGCCGCGACGACGGGAAGCGCGGCGGCCCTGGGGTCGCGCAGGTCACCGGCGACCAGCTCGCGCTTGAGCTCGATGCCGGCGACGAAGAAGAAGACCGCGAGCAGCCCGTCGGCCGCCCAGTGCGCGACGGACAGGTCCAGGCCGAGGGCGGCCGGTCCCAGGTGGTGGTGGGACACGGTCGCGTAGCTGTCGTGCAGCGCGGGGATGTTCGCCCAGGCCAGCGCGGCGAGCGCGGCGAGGAGCAGCAGGACGCCGCCGACGGTCTCGGTGCGCAGCGCGTCCGCGACGAAGGTCCGCTCGGGCAGCGACAGACGCCCGAAGAGCTTGCGGGGACCGGGGTCGCGGGGGGCGGAGTAGCGAGGGGCGGACAAGGTGGACCTCCGGTCGGTGGGCAGGCAGGGCGGAACGCTTGCCGACCAGACTTCCCGGCGCACCTCTCACATGTTCGACGTGTTCCTCAGCCTATCCGACCTGCCTCGGGCGGGCCCGGCGATCTCGCCGCACGCAGGTGCGTACGAGGTGGCCGTCCTACGCCGTCGTGGGGCGGGGCACCCGGCGGGTGTCCGCTGCCGGGTGCCCCGCCGTGCGATGCTCAGTCCTCGCTGGGCGCCTTGGGCAGCTTGGCCTGGATCAGGTCCATCACCGTCGAGTCCGTCAGCGTGGTGACGTCCCCGAGCTGGCGGTTCTCGGCGACGTCCCGCAGCAGGCGTCGCATGATCTTGCCGGAGCGGGTCTTGGGCAGCTCGGCCACCGGCAGGATGCGCTTGGGCTTGGCGATCGGGCCGAGGGTGGCGCCGACGTGGTTGCGCAGCTCGGCGACCAGGTCCTCGGTCTCCGCGGCCGTACCGCGCAGGATCACGAAGGCGACGATGGCCTGCCCCGTCGTCTCGTCCGCCGCGCCGACCACGGCCGCCTCGGCGACGGACGGGTGGGACACCAGGGCCGACTCGACCTCCGTGGTGGAGATGTTGTGGCCGGACACCAGCATCACGTCGTCCACCCGGCCGAGCAGCCAGATGTCGCCGTCGTCGTCCTTCTTCGCGCCGTCACCGGCGAAGTACCTGCCTTCGAAGCGCGACCAGTACGTGTCGATGAACCGCTGGTCGTCGCCCCAGATGGTGCGCAGCATCGACGGCCACGGCTCGGTGAGCACCAGGTAGCCGCCCCCGCCGTCGGGCACCTCGTTGGCCCCGTCGTCGACGACGGTCGCGCAGATGCCGGGCAGCGGACGCTGCGCGGAGCCGGGCTTGGCCTCGGTGACGCCCGGCAGCGGGGAGATCATCATCGCGCCGGTCTCGGTCTGCCACCAGGTGTCCACGACCGGGGTGCGGTCGCCGCCGATGTGCTTGCGGTACCAGATCCACGCCTCCGGGTTGATCGGCTCGCCGACCGAGCCCAGCACGCGCAGGCTGGACAGGTCGTACTTGGCGGGGATGTCGTCGCCCCACTTCATGAACGTGCGGATCGCGGTCGGCGCGGTGTAGAGGATCGTCACCCCGTACTTCTGGACGATCTCCCAGAAGCGGCCCTGGTGCGGGGTGTCCGGGGTGCCCTCGTACATCACCTGGGTCGCGCCGTTGGCCAGCGGTCCGTAGACGATGTAGGAGTGCCCGGTGACCCAGCCGACGTCGGCGGTGCACCAGTAGACGTCGGTCTCCGGCTTGAGGTCGAAGACGGCCCAGTGGGTGTACGCGGCCTGGGTGAGGTAGCCGCCGGAGGTGTGCAGGATGCCCTTCGGCTTCCCCGTCGTGCCCGAGGTGTAGAGGATGAACAGCGGCTGCTCCGCCTCGAACGCCTCCGGGGTGTGCTCGGCGGACTGCCGGTCCACGAGGTCGTGCCACCACACGTCCCGGCCCTCGGTCCAGGCGACCTCCTGGCCGGTGCGGCGCACCACGAGCACGTGCTCGACGCCCGCCGCCTTCCCGAGCGCCTCGTCCACGGCGGGCTTGAGCGCGGACGGCTTGCCACGCCGGTAGCCGCCGTCGGCGGTGATGACGACCCGTGCGTCCGCGTCCTGGATCCGGGTGGCGAGCGCGTCCGCCGAGAAGCCGCCGAAGACGACCGAGTGCGCGGCGCCGATCCGGGCGCAGGCCAGCATCGCGATCGCCGTCTCGGGGATCATCGGCATGTAGACGGCGACCCGGTCGCCCTTTCGGACACCCAGCTCCAGCAGGGCGTTGGCGGCCTTGGAGACCTCGTCCTTGAGTTCGGCGTAGGTGAGGGCGCGGCTGTCGCCGGGCTCTCCCTCGAAGTGGAGGGCGACCCGGTCGCCGTGTCCGGCCTCCACATGCCGGTCGACGCAGTTGTAGGCGACGTTGAGCTCGCCGTCCTTGAACCACTTGGCGAACGGCGGGTTCGACCAGTCGAGGATCTCGGTGGGCTCCTTGGCCCAGGTCAGCCGGCGGGCCTGCTCGGCCCAGAAGCCGAGCCTGTCAGCCTTGGCCTGTTCATACGCCTCCGCGGTGACGTTGGCGTGCGCGGCCAGGTCGGCGGGGGGTGCGAACCTGCGCTCTTCCTTGAGCAGGTTGGCCAGGCTTTCGTTGCTCACGGCATCTGCCTTTCCCAGGGTGTCCGTTGTGTCCCAGGCCACAGCTCATCAGACCCGGGGGGCCGATGACAAGGGTCGTCGGCCGATTGGTGTAGACCTTTCGGCCGTGCCGCCCCGTGGTCCCGGTCACCCGTTGCCACGGACGCCGACCTGGGGAAGTTCAGGGTGTGTAACGCCTTTCACACGTGGGCGGGCGAGGGGGCTGGTGGGCTGGGGTGGGCCAAAGGGGGCGGCGCGGTCCCGGACTGGTGGGACCGCGCCGCCCGAGGTGGTGCGTGCGGGCGTCAGGCGGACAGGTCCACCGGCCGCACCCGGTCGAAGAACCGGGCCGCGCGTAGGTCACCGTCCCTGTCGGCGGCCCGGTCCTCGGGGTCCTCGGTGAGCAGGTACGCCTGTGCCTCGCCCACGTGGAAGTACATCCCGTGCAGCTCCAGAGCACCTGCCTTCAGCGCCCGAGCCACCGAGTCGTGGGCGCGCAGGTGCTCCAGCTGTTGGACCACGTTGGTCAGGCTCAGCTGCTCCACCGCGTCGGCGGGTGCCCGCCCGGCCAGCCGCGCCCACGGGCGGCCGCCGTCGGCCATGCGCTCCAGGCTCGGCAGCCCGTGCCGCAGCCACCGCTTGAGCGGTGTCTGCGCCCCTCCCGGCTCGGAGCTGAGCAGTGCCTGCATGGCCCCGCACCCGGAGTGCCCGCACACCGTGATGGACCGCACCTTCAGCACGTCCACCGCGTACTCGATGGCCGCGGCCACCGAGTCGTCACCGCTCTCCTCGCCGGGCAACGGCACCAGGTTGCCCACGTTGCGCACCACGAACAGGTCGCCCGGACCACTGGAGGTGATCATCGAGGTGACGAGCCGTGAGTCGGCGCAGGTGAGGAACAGGTGGGACGGCCGCTGCCCCTCGCGCGCCAGCCGGGCCAGCTCGCCGCGCACCAGCGGCGCGGTGTTGCGCTGGAACGCGCTGATGCCACGCGCCAGTTCGTGCCCGCTCGTACCGGCCCCGGCGGTCTCGGCGCGGTCGATGCCGTCGCCGGGCCGCTCGGCGGACGGCTCGGGGCGCGGACGTTCGCACTGGTGGTTGCGCCAGGGCGTCCAGGGACGGCAGCGGCAGCCGGCGGCGGAGTCGACGGCCGCCTCGGCTCCCTCCCGCGCGTCCTGGTCGTGGAGCGCCTCGGGTTCGGCGATGCGGATTCCGGCGCGGCGGCCGGTGATCTCGACGGTGCCGCCCCGCGCGGTGTGCGTCTTCTGCCAGTCCTGCAACGTCTCGTACGCGGCGTGGTCCATGAACGAGCCGTCCAGCTCCACGACGACGTTCGTTCCCTGGGGCACGAGATGCAGCGCCCGGCTGAGCCGGGGCACCGCGAGGAACGTCAACTGCCCTCGGACGTGTACGTGATGGACTCCTTCCTCCTCGTCGTGCGTGATACGGGTGCGGGTGAGGCGGTGCAGGGCGACGCCGACGGCGACGGCGATACCGAGGGCGACGCCCTCCAGGACGCCGAGGGACACCACGCCGAGGGTGGTGACGGCGTACACCAGCACCTCACGGTGGCGGGTCACCGTGCGGATGTGGTGCAGCGAGACCATCTGGATGCCGACGGACATCACCAGGGCGGCGAGCGAGGCGAGCGGGATGAGCTCCAGGAGCGGGACCATCAGCAGCGTGGCGGCTACCACGAGAACGCCGTGCAGCATCGTGGAGTTCCGGCTCACGGCACCCGCGTGCACATTCGCGGTACTGCGCACCGCCACCCCGGCGACGGGCAGCCCGCCGAGCGTGCCGGAGACGATGTTGGCGGCGCCCTGCCCGAGCAGTTCGCGGTCCAGATCGGAGCGGGGGACGGGCGGGCCGGGCCGTGCGGCCGCCAGTTTGTCGACGGCGACCGCGCCGAGCAGCGACTGCACGCTGCACACGAGTGTCGTGGTGAGCACGGCCGCGACGAGGCCGAGCACCGGACCTTCCGGCAGCCCGGCCAGGGCGTGGTTGCTCCAGGACGGCAGGTCGACCTTGGGCAGGCGCAGACCCGCGAGGGCCGCGGCGGTGCTGCCCCCGGTCACGGCGACGAGCGCGGCCGGCACCCTGCGCAGGACGCTCCCGGCCCGGCCGGGCAGCCGTGGCCAGACGAACAGCAGAGCCAGGGTCAGGGTGCTCACCGACACCGCCGCCGGGTGCAGGTCGGCCAGCTGGGCGGGCAGCGCCCTGAGGTTGTCGGGCACGGAGCTCTGCGGGGTGCCGCCGAGCACGATGTGCAGCTGGGCGACGGCGATGGTGACGCCGATGCCGGCGAGCATGCCGTGCACGATGGCGGGGCTCACGGCGAGCGCCGTGCGCGCCACCCGCAGGCAGCCGAGCCCGAGTTGGGCGAGGCCGGCGAGGACGGTGATGGCGCAGGTGGTGCGCCAGCCGTAGCGCTGGATCAGGTCGGCGGTGACCACCGTGAGCCCGGCGGCCGGACCGCTGACCTGGAGCGGGGAGCCGCCGAATCTGCCGGCGACGAGCCCGCCGACGGCGGCGGCGACGAGGCCGGCCTGGAGCGGCGCGCCGGTGGCGAGGGCGATGCCCAGGGACAGGGGCAGGGCGATCAGGAAGACCGCGATCGACGCCGACACGTCGGCACCCGCGATACGGAAGCGGCGGGGGCCGGCCGGTGGCGGGCTGTGGGACTGGTGGATGGGCTCGGTCGGACCCGAGTCGGTGGTGCGTGCGGGGACGCAGGCTGACATGGTTCCCGTCTCCTCCGGGGCTACGCGGTCGCGGATCTGGTGGTTCCCGCCTCGCGGGCAGGGTTCGGTCGCGGCCGTGGGTCACGGCGTACAGCGGCGGGATGCATCAACGCTCCGTAAACGGATCGTAATGCAGAGTAAAGGGCTGGCATAGAATGTCCGGGCAAATGGGCTAATAAGTCCCTCTCACGAGTGAAGGAGGTATTTCATCGGCTTGTCGTAATAATTCCTTCTTCCTTCCGTGCGACCTTTGCGGCGCTGTCGGCACCCGAGAGAAGGAAGAAGGTGGGCGGAACATGGCAGCCACCCACAGGATCGCCGCAGGCCCCGTCATCGCCGGGGTCTGCGCCCTGTCGCTCGCCGGCTGTGCGTTCGGAACCGGCGGTTCCAGCGAGGCCGGCACGGACGCTCACCCGCAGGGGGCGCACGCACCGCAGCACGGCCGGTCGGCACCGAAGAGCACCCTGCGGCTGATCGGTGACGGTTCCACCGCCTACACCGGAGCGCAGCCGCACCTGCCCAGACCCGAGCGCCTCAGGCCCGGCCAGAAGCCCCCGCAGTTCGTGGTGTTCTCGTGGGACGGCGCCGGCGAGGACAGCCAGAAGCTCTTCTCCCACTTCCGCGAGGTCGCCAGGGCGAACAACGCGACGATGACGTACTTCCTCAGCGGCGTGTACATGCTGCCGGAGGAGAGGCGCGACCTGTACCGGCCGCCGCAGCACTCACCGGGCCGCTCCGACATCGGCTTCAACGACCGGAGGGGCATCGCCGCCACCGCCGAGCAGCTGCGTCTGGCGTGGCTGGAGGGCAATGAGGTCGGCACCCACTTCAACGGCCACTTCTGTGGCAGCGGCGGCGGGGTCGGCGAGTGGTCGGTCGAGGACTGGAAGGACGAGATCGCCCAGGCCAAGCAGTTCGTGAAGACCTGGAAGACCAACACGGGCCTGACGGACGCGGCCCCGCTGCCCTTCGACTACGACAAGGAGCTCATCGGCGCCCGCACCCCCTGCCTGGAGGGCCGGGAGAACTTCATGAGGGCGGCCCGCCAGCTGGGCTTCCGGTACGACACCAGCGGCGTCAACAACCAGGTGTGGCCGGGCAAGAAGCACGGCCTGTGGGATCTGTCGATGCAGCTCGTGCCGTTCCCCGGGCACTCCTTCGAGCAGCTCACCATGGACTACAACTTCATGGTCAACCAGTCGGGCACCACCACCCAGGGCGACCCCGCCAAGCACGCCTACTGGGGCGACCAGATGCGCGACAGCCTGCTGCGGGGCTTCCAGCGGGCCTACGACGGCAACCGGGCGCCCCTGATCATCGGCAACCACTTCGAGTCCTGGAACGGCGGCACCTACATGCGGGCCGTCGAGGAGGTCATCGAGCGGGTGTGCACCAAGGCCGAGGTGCGGTGTGTCTCCTTCCGGCAGCTCGCGGACTGGCTGGACGCGCAGGACCCCACGACGCTCGAGAAGCTGCGCACCCTGCAGGTCGGTCAGGCGCCGAAGCAGGGCTGGGCGGCCTTCCTGGCGGCCCGCCCGACCCCGGCCCCGAAGGGGGCACCCGGATCACCGGCCGCGAAGGGGGCACCGCAGGCCCCGGCGGCCAGGCGGTGATCCACTGTCTGCCCCGAGGGGCCGGGCGCTGAGGCGTCAGGCGGTCGCAGGCGACAGATCTACGGCCGGTCAGGCCGTGGTCACCGCCGCCTCCCCGAGCACGAAACCGGGGTCGATCTGTGCCGCCAGGTCGGCCCCGGTGCGCTCGTTGCCCCAGGCCTGGGCGTTCTTGAGGTGGAAGTGCACCATCTGGCGCGTGTAGCGCTCCCAGTCGCGCTGCTCGTACGCCGCGTCGACCGTGGTGCGCAGCAGCTCCAGGGCGCGGCGGTTGGGCTCCTCCAGGAGGCCGAACCGGGGCGGCCGGCCCTTCTCCAGGGCGCGTACCCAGTCCGAGTGCCCGAACGCCACGAGCAGGTCGTCGCCGACCTCGGCCCGCAGGAAGTCGACATCGTCCGGGCCGTGCACCTTGTTGCCCACGACCTTGAGCAGGACCCCGTAGTCACGGGCGTACTCCTTGTACTGGCGGTAGACGGACACCCCCCTGCGGGTCGGCTCGGCGACGAGGAACGTCAGGTCGAAGCGGGTGAACATGCCGGAGGCGAAGGAGTCCGAGCCCGCCGTCATGTCGACCACGACGTACTCGTCGCGCCCGTCCACCAGGTGGTTCAGGCACAGCTCCACCGCTCCCGTCTTGGAGTGGTAGCAGGCGACCCCCAGGTCGGACTCCGTGAAGGCCCCCGTGACCATCAAACGGACCGCGCCGCCGTCGAGTTCCACCGGCCGGGCGCAGGCGTCGTAGACCGGGTTGTCCTCGCGCACCCGCAGCAGTCGTGAGCCCTCACCCGGCGGCGTCGTCTTGATCATCGTCTCGGCCGAGGCGATACGGGGGTTGTCGCCGCGCAGGTAGTCCTTGATGAGCCGCAGGTGGTCGCCCAGCGCGGGCAGCGCGGCCGCCTCCGCCTCGTCGAGGCCCAGCGCGCACCCCAGGTGCTGGTTGATGTCGGCGTCGACCGCGACGACCGGGGCGGCCCGGGCCGCGAGATGCCGGATGAACAGGGAGGACAGGGTCGTCTTTCCGCTGCCGCCCTTCCCCACGAAAGCAATTTTCATGTTCACGAAGCGTAATGGGGCGATGGCGGTGTGTCGCACGCACGCGTGAGGAAGACCACTCCTTCGTGGGGTGCGGGCCGCGGGTGCGTAGGGTCGTACCCATGAGTACGACAGGCGCGACCGCCGACCCGCTTGCGGCCCTGGCCTCACTGCCCGGCGTGGCCGAGTCCGTGGAGTCCGTGCGCAAGGCCGTGGACCGGGTCTACGGGCACCGGATCATGCGCCGCCGCAGCACCGAGATCACCTCCGAGGCGGCGCTGCGCGGCGCCCGTGGCTCGGCGGCGCTGTCCGGAGCGGACTGGGCCCTGGAGGAGGTGCGCCGGCGCACCGACTTCAGCGGCGACGACGAGGCGCGCACCATGGGCGCGGCCCTCCGGCTGACCGCGGAGGCGGGGCAACTGCTGTCCGTCTGGCGGCAGTCACCCCTTCGAGTGCTGGCGCGGCTGCACCTGGTGGCGGCGGCCGACAAGGCCGACCACGTCGGCCGACCCCGTCATGCGGGGGAGCCCGTCGACGAGCCGCTGGTCGAGCTGCCGTTGCCGAACGCCACGGAGATGCACGGCCGGCTCGACGGCCTCGCCGAACTGATCATCGCGGGCAGCTCGGCCCCGGCGCTGGTCACGGCCGCCGTCGTGCACGGCGAACTGATGGCACTGCGCCCCTTCGCCTCCCACAACGGCCTGGTCGCGCGGACCGCCGAACGCATCGTCCTGGTGGGCAGCGGTCTGGACCCCAAGTCGGTGTGCCCGGCCGAGGTCGGCCACGCCGAGCTGGGCCGCGCGGCCTACGTGAAGGCGCTCGACGGGTACGTCTCCGGGACCCCCGAGGGCATGGCCGCCTGGATCGCGCACTGCGGCAGGGCCGTCGAGCTGGGCGCGCGCGAGTCGACGGCGGTGTGCGAGGCGCTCCAGCGCGGCGCGGCATAACAGAAATGCGGCGGTACGAGGATTCGTACCGCCGCTGGCATGTTCACCGAGTTACCAAGCGTCCTCGATATTCGCCCATCAGGTCGGGTACTTTGCCCGTCACCTGGTGCGGCTGGCCCGTAATCGACGGGTCGACGTCGCGTGGGTGCCCGGTGTTCATGCTCGGTCCGTGGGCCATTTGCGTTTTGAAGGTGATCCTCTCGGATGTCCTTGGTCTCGCGGGCCGTTGAGTCCTTTGTACTCCGGAACGGGAGCAAGCGAAACCCCTGACCGCGCTTCTTTACTTTTGGGTTCAAATAGGACGGCGAGGGCCGCCCAGGTCAGGCGATCGACGCCCGACGCCGGTTCGCGTACCAGACGAACCCCGCCGTGGCCGCCGCGGCGCCTATCGCGGCGGCGGCGACGAGCACCGGGCGCGGCGGTACGGAGAACGCCGGGAAGCGCTGCTTGAGGCGCACCGGGCGGTGGAAGTCGAGGATCGGCCAGCCGCGGGCCAGTGCCTCCCGGCGCAGCGCGCGGTCGGGGTTGACGGCGTGCGGGTGGCCGACGGACTCCAGCATCGGCAGGTCGGTCGCCGAGTCGCTGTAGGCGTAGCAGCGGGACAGGTCGTACCCCTCGGACTCGGCCAGCTCCCTGATCGCCTCGGCCTTCGTCGGGCCGTACGCGTAGTACTCCACCTCCCCGGTGAAGCAGCCGTCGTCGCCCACGACCATGCGGGTGGCCACGACGCGGTCGGCGCCGAGCAGCTCACCGATCGGCTCGACGACCTCGGCGCCCGACGTGGACACGATCACGACGTCGCGGCCGGCGGTGTGGTGCTCCTCGATGAGGGAGGCGGCCTCGTCGTAGATGATCGGGTCGATCAGGTCGTGCAGCGTCTCGGCGACGATCTCCTTGACCTGCTGGACGTTCCAGCCGCGGCACAGCGCGGACAGGTACTCGCGCATCCGCTCCATCTGGTCGTGGTCGGCGCCGCCGGCGAGGAAGACGAACTGGGCATATGCGGTACGCAAGACAGCCCTGCGGTTGATCAGACCGCCTTGGTAGAAGGACTTGCTGAAGGTGAGCGTGCTCGACTTCGCAATGACCGTCTTGTCCAGATCAAAGAAGGCCGCTGTGCGGGGCAAGGAGTGGTTTTCCACGCCCTTGAGCATAGGGGCAGCCCATTCGGCGTAAGGTGGGCGTGTGGGTTTGCCTGAGAGGCCTCTCGGGTACACCATGGAAGTCACGGATCGTTCGCGACCGTGCTAACCCGGTCCGACTCCTCCCCCCCCGAGTCGGCCGTGGAGACGACCCCCGCTCTCCCCCCCGGCGGGGGTCGTCGCATGTCCGGGTGGGTTTTTCCCATTTTCGCCGCCGTCGGGTGCTGTCACGCAGGTGCTCAGGTCCGGTGCTTCGCCATGCCCATGATCCGTCACTGAGCGTGTCCGTGGGACTGCTCTGCGGGAGTCGCACGGGCGGTGGGCCGGGGTCACCGGTATGGGTGATGGCGATATTCACAACCCCCGAGCCGTCCACAGTTATCGACCAAGATCCACACGATTTCCCGGATCGCTGCACCGTGATTCCAGCGCGGCCCGCTCGCGGCGAGTTCCTTGCCGGTTCCTTGCCGGTTCCTTCCTGGTTCCTTGCCGGATCCGTTTGCCGGGGCGCGTATGGCCGGTTTTCGACGGCCGCTCATATGGAGACCGCTTGGGCGGTTCTTCACACGTTTGGGATTCGCGGGGCCGAAGGGGCTGCGCGAGAGATGCAGCGAAGGGGGATGCGGCCATGCCCGGAGCCGTCGCACACGATCCGCCACCGACCGCCGGAGGGCGGCAGAGCGGACCGCTCATCGTCACCGAGGACGCCGAACTCCTCGACGACCTGCTGCGCCTGTGCGCGGCGGCCGGCGCCACACCGGAGGTCCACCACGGGGTGCCGGAACCCACCGGCCGCTGGGAGGCCGCCCCACTCGTGCTGGTCGGCGACGACGCCGCCCGGCGCTTGCGCGGGGCCGCACGCCGGCGCGGCGTGGTGCTGGTCGGCCGTGACCAGGACGATTCCGGGGTCTGGCGGCGGGCGGTGGAGATCGGCGCCGACCACGTCCTGATGCTGCCCGACGGCGAACAGTGGCTGGTCGACCGCATCGCCGACGTCGCCGAGGGGGTCGGGCGGCCCGCGCTCACCGTCGGCGTCATCGGCGGACGCGGCGGGGCCGGCGCCTCTACGCTCGCGTGCGCCCTCGCCGTCACCTCCGCGCGTGAGGGGCTGCGCACGCTTCTCGTGGACGCGGATCCGCTGGGCGGCGGACTCGATGTCCTCCTCGGCGGGGAGACAGCCGAGGGGTTGCGCTGGCCCGCGTTCGCCGCCTCGCGCGGGCGGGTCGGCGGCGGCGCCCTGGAGGAATCGCTGCCCGAACTGCACTCCCTTCGCGTGCTCAGCTGGGACCGCGGTGACTGCGTCGCCGTCCCGCCGCAGGCCGTCCGCGCGGTGCTGGCGGCGGCCCGGCGCCGGGGCGGCACGGTCGTCGTCGACCTGCCGCGCCGCGTCGACGACGGAGTCGCCGAGATCCTCGGACAGCTCGACATGGGGCTGCTGGTGGTACCGGCGGAGCTGCGGGCCGTCGCGGCGGCGGGCCGTGTCGCCTCCGCCGCGGGCATGGTCCTGCGCGACCTGCGGGTGGCGGTCCGAGGGCCGTACGCGCCCGGCCTGGACGACCGGGAGGTGGCCCGGCTGCTCGGGCTGCCCCTGGCGGGGGAGGTGCCCGTGGAGTCGGCACTGCTGCGCCCGATGGGCGGCGGGCAGCCACCCGGAGCGGCGGCGCGGAGTCCCCTGGCGCGGTTCTGCACGCAGTTCTGGGAGCGGGCCCTGGTCGAGGCGGGTGCCGCGTGAACGCCTTCACCGCGGCCGACGGTTCCCGGCTGCTCGACGGGGTGCGCCAGTGGCTGGCCGAGAGCGGCGCCGAGCCGACCCCCGCGCGCGTGGCGCAGGCGCTGCGGGAGCAGGGCCGGGTGCTGGGCGATGCTGAAGTGCTGGGCGCCGCCGAGCGGCTGCGGTCCGAGCTGGTCGGCAGCGGGCCACTGGAGCCGCTGCTCACCGACCCGTCGGTGACCGACGTCCTGGTGTCGGCCCCGGACCGGGTCTGGGTCGACCGGGGCGGCGGGCTCGAGCTGACCTCCGTCCGTTTCGCCGACGCCGCTGCCGTGCGGCGCCTCGCGCAGCGGCTGGCCGCCGTGGCAGGGCGCCGGCTCGACGACGCCCGGCCCTGGGTGGACGCCCGGCTGCCCGACGGCACCCGGCTGCACGCGGTGCTGCCGCCGGTCGCCGTCGGCTGCACCTGCCTGTCGCTGCGGGTGGTACGGCCGCGCGCCTTCACCCTCGAGGAGCTGGTGGCGGCGGGCACGGTGCCGCCGGGCGGGGACCGGGTGCTGCGGGCCCTGATCCGGGCCCGGCTGTCCTTCCTCGTCAGCGGCGGAACGGGCAGCGGCAAGACGACGCTGCTGAGCGCGCTGCTGGGAGTGGCCGGCCCGGACGAGCGGATCGTGCTCGCCGAGGACTCGGCGGAACTGCGGCCGGACCATCCGCACGTCGTGCGCCTGGAGACCCGGCCCGCCAACCAGGAGGGCGCCGGACTGGTCACCCTCGAGGACCTCGTGCGGCAGGCGCTGCGGATGCGCCCGGACCGGCTCGTCGTGGGGGAGGTGCGCGGGCCCGAGGTGGTGCATCTGCTGGCCGCGCTGAACACCGGCCACGAGGGCGGCTGCGGCACGGTCCACGCCAACGCGGCCGCCGACGTACCGGCCCGGCTCGAGGCACTCGGCACGGCCGCCGGACTCGACCGGGCCGCCTTGCACAGCCAGCTGGCTGCTGCGCTGTCGGTGGTCCTGCACCTGGTGCGCGACCGGGCCGGACGGCGGCGGATCGCCGAGGTGCACGTGCTGGAGCGGGACCCGTCCGGGCTGGTGCGGACGGTACCGGCGCTGCGGTGGGGTGCGGAGGCGTTCGTCAGCGAGCGGGGGTGGGAGCGGCTGCGGGGGCTGCTCCGGGAGGACGGGCGGGAGGTGCCTCGCCCCGGTGGGCGGGAGCTGCCTCCGGAGGACCGGCGGGGGCTGCTTCGTCAGGACGGGTGTGAAGGGGGAGAGGGCGTTGGACGGGACGGCTGAGGTGTCGATGGGGGCGACAGTGGCGTGCCTGGGCGCGGCCGTCTGGCTGCTGGGCGGGCGGCAGCCCGGGGCGCGGCGGGCGCGGTTGCTGTTCGCGGGTGGTGGGACGGCGGGCAGCGGACCGCCCGGCTGGCCGGAACGCGTGACGGACGCGCTGCGGCGGGTCCGCGCGCGACTGCGGCCCGAGTGGTGGGCGCCCGCCGCCGGGGTGGTGCTGGCGGTGCTGGGGGCGTCGGTCCTGCCGGTCGTCGCCGGAGCGGCCGGGGTGCCGTTGCTGTGCCGGGCGCGGCTCGCCCGTCAGGCGCGGCGCGCCCGGGAGCGCCGGGCGGATGCGGTGATCGGGCTGTGCGGGGCGCTGGCCGGGGAGGTGCGGGCCGGGCGGCAGCCGGGTGAGGCGCTGCTGCGCGCCGCCCGCGACTCCGGCGGGCTCGGTGCGGCCCAGGCCGTGGTGCTGGCGGCGGCGCGGTTCGGCGGGGACGTGCCGGGCGCGCTCGCTGCCGCGGCACGGCAGCCGGGGGCCGAAGGGCTGCGGGGACTGGCCGCGTGCTGGCGGGTGGCGGTGGACCAGGGCGCCGGGCTCGCCGCCGGACTCGACCGGCTCGAAGGGGCGCTGCGCGCCGAGCGAGACCAGCGTGCCGACCTGCGCGCCCAGTTGGCGGGTGCCCGCGTCACGGCCGTGATGCTGGCCGGGCTGCCGGCTCTCGGCCTGCTCCTCGGCACCGCCCTGGGCGTCGACCCGCTGCACGTGCTGCTGCACACCGGAGCCGGCCTGGGCTGTCTGCTGGCCGGTGGGGTGCTGGAGGGACTGGGGCTGTGGTGGGCGCTGCGCATCGTGCGGGGAGCGGAGGAGGCGGCGTGAACGCAGACGTTGTCCACAGGCTGGGGACAGCCGTCGCGGTGGCGCTGCTGTTGGGATGGCCGGCCCGGTGGTTGTGGACCGTGCGGCACAGGCACCGGGCGCGACGACGACTGGCCGAGGTGCTGGCGCAGGAGCCGGCGACACCGGCCGCTCCCCGGCGCGCGGTAGGCGGTGCCCTGCGGCGATGGCTGCCCCTGATGGGCGTGGTGTGTGCCGGGTGGGTGCTGGTCGGCGGTGCAGCGGGCCTCGCGGTGGCACTGGTGGCGGCGGCCGTGCTGTGGGGGTGGCGACGGCGGCAGACAGCCACCGGCGCGGACGCGCACGACCGCGACGCCGCCGAGGCGGCACGCCAACTGCCGCTCGCCGCCGACCTGCTGGCGGCCTGCATCGCGGCCGGTGCCGGCCCGGTGCTCGCGGCGCAGGCCGTGGGCGAGGCCCTGGGCGGGCCGGTCGGAGACGCCCTGGCGCGCGGCGCGGCGGAGGTACGGCTCGGCGGCGAACCGGGCGCGGCCTGGCGGCGGCTGGCCGCCGCACCGGGTGCGGGAGCGCTGGCCCGGCTGCTGGAGAGGGCCGACGTGTCCGGGCTGCCCGCCGCCGTGCCGGCCGCCCGGCTCGCCGCCGACGCACGCGCCGAGTGGGCGCGCGCCGCCACGGCACGGGCCCGGCGGGCCTCCGTCCTGGTCACCGCACCGGTGGGGCTGTGTTTCCTGCCCGCGTTCATCGCGGTCGGGGTGCTGCCCGTGGTCATCGGGCTGGCGGGCGGCGTGCTGGACGGGGGTGGTGGCTGACGGGGACCCACGGGACGCGCCGGTGAGCGGCGCTTCGAGAAGCAGTGACGAGCAGACGGTTTCCAGGACTCTTACGGAGGTTGAGATGTATCAGGCGGTACGGGCACGGCTGTGTGCCCTGGTGTGCGCGGTGCGAGCGGTGCGGAGGGACGCGGGGATGGTCACCTCGGAGTACGCGATGGGCATCGTGGCGGCGGTGGCGTTCGCCGTGGTGCTCTACAAGGTGGTCACGAGCGGCGCGGTCAGCGCGGAGCTCCAGGACATGGTGAGGCGGGCCCTTCGTGCGAAAGCGTGAGCGCGGTGCGGGACGGGGGTCGGACCAGGGGTTCGTGACGGCGGAGTCGGCCGTGGTGCTGCCCGTGCTGGTGCTCTTCGCCGCGTCGCTGATCTGGGGGCTGCTGGTCGTGGTCGCGCAGATCCGGTGCGTGGACGCGGCGCGGACGGGCGCCCGTGCGGCGGCCCGGCAGGAACCGGCCGGCGCGGTGGTCGAGGCGGCCCGCGAGGTCGCACCGTCCGGGGCCGAGATCACGGTCAGCCGGGAGGCGCAGCAGGTGCGCGTGACCGTGGTGGCCCAGCCGCCACTGCTGTACGGACTGCCTCTTGAGCTGCGGGAGGACGCCGTGGCCTCCGTCGAGGCCCGGGGGGCGGCGGGGGAGGGCACATGAAAGGCGGCTCGCGGGGTCCCGCCCCGGCTCGGTGGCTCCGGTGGGCGGCAGCGAGCTCCGACCGCGGCTCCGCCACGGTGTGGAGCGCCGGGGTGATCGCGGTGCTGTGCGTCGTCTTCGGCGTCGTGCTCGCCGTGGGGCATGCCGTCGTCACCCGGCACCGCGCGGCCGGAGGCGCGGACCTCGCGGCGCTCGCGGCGGCGGACCACTGGGCTCAGGGGGAACCGGCGGCCTGCGCCCGGGCGGATCGTGTGGCCCGGGCCCAGGGGGCACGGCTCGTGCGCTGCGCGCTCGTCGGCGACGTCTCGGACGTGACTGCGGCGTCGGGACGAGGGCCGTTCACCGCGGAGGTCAGGGCACGGGCGGGCCCTGCGGGAAGCGCGGGCCTGGCTCCTGACGAACCTGTGGGGCCGGTGCCGCCGGAGGGACTCCAGGGCCCCTCTCCTGCGGGTCTCCCCGGGCTGTCTGCTGCGGGTCTTCCCGGCCCGGCTAAGAGTGCGGCCGGACCGGCTAGGAGCCCGGCCGGACCGGCTCCCCCTGCTCCCCCGCCGTCTTCTCCTCCGGCGCCCCCTCCAGCAGCACCGTGAGCAGTCGCACGGCACCCCTCTTGTGCAGCGGATCGTTGCCGTTGCCGCACTTGGGGGACTGGATGCAGGACGGGCAGCCGGCCTCGCACTCGCAGGACGCGATGGCCTCGCGGGTGGCCGTGAGCCAGGCCCGGGCGGTGTGGAAGGCGCGCTCCGCGAATCCCGCGCCTCCCGGGTGGCCGTCGTACACGAAGACGGTGGGCAGCAGCGTGTCGGGGTGGAGCGGGATCGACACGCCGCCGATGTCCCAGCGGTCGCAGGTCGCGAAGAGGGGCAGCATGCCGATCGACGCGTGCTCGGCCGCGTGCAGGGCGCCGCCGAGGATCTCCGGGTTGATCCGCGCCCGGTCCAGCTGATGCTCGGTGACCGTCCACCACACCGCGCGGGTGCGCAGGGTACGGGGAGGGAGGTCGAGCTTGGTCTCGCCCAGCACCTCGCCGGTGAGGAGCCGGCGGCGCAGGAAGGAGACGACCTGGTTGGTGACCTCGACGGAGCCGTAGCACAGGCGGCCCTCGCCCCAGGGGATCTCGGCGTCGGTCTCCAGGACGGAGATCGAGGTCGTGTCGCGGGCGACGGTGGAGTACGGCGGGCGGGCCTCCTCGACCAGGGCGACGGAGTCCTCCAGGTCCAGGGACCGTACGAGGTATGTGCGGCCCTGGTGGAGGTGGACCGCGCCCTCGTGCACCGTCGAGTGCGCGGCGCCCGCGTCGACCGTGCCCAGCAGGCGGCCGGTGCCGGCCTCCACCACCTGGACGGGCCGGCCGCCCTCGCCCCGGATGTCGGTCAGGTCGGCGGCCCGCTCCCGCCGCGTCCAGTGCCAGGCCTTGGTACGGCGGCGCAGCAGCTTCGCGGCTTCCAGCTGCGGCAGCAGCTCGGCGCAGGTGGGGCCGAAGAGGACCAGGTCCTCCTCCGTGAGCGGGAGCTCGGCCGCGGCCGCGCACAGATGGGGGGCGAGGACGTAGGGGTTGTCGGGGTCGAGGACGGTGGATTCCACCGGCCGGTCGAACAACGCCTCCGGGTGGTGGACGAGGTAGGTGTCCAGGGGGTCGTCGCGGGCCACCAGGACGGCGAGGGCGCCCTGCCCGGCCCGTCCGGCCCGGCCCGCCTGCTGCCACAGGGACGCGCGCGTGCCCGGGTAGCCGGCGATGATCACCGCGTCTAGGCCGGAGATGTCGATGCCGAGCTCCAGGGCGTTGGTCGCGGCCAGGCCCAGCAGTTCGCCGGAGTGCAGGGCCTTTTCCAGCGCGCGGCGCTCCTCGGGGAGGTAGCCGCCCCGGTAGGCCGCCACCCGCCGGGCCAGGGAGCGGTCCACCTCGGCGAGGCGTTCCTTGGCGATGACGGAGATCAGCTCCGCCCCGCGCCGGGACCGGATGAAGGCGATCGACCGCATGCCCTGCACGGTGAGGTCGGTGAGCAGGTCGGCGGCCTCGGCGGTGGCCGTACGGCGGACGGGTGCGCCCTTCTCGCCTTCCAGTTCGGTCAACGGCGGCTCCCAGAGGGCGAACACCAGTTCACCGCGCGGGGAGGCGTCGTCGGCCACCTCCACCACCGGCAGACCGGTCAGGCGCCGGGCGGCCACCGCGGGCTCGGCGGCGGTGGCCGAGGCCAGCAGGAACACCGGCGAGGCGCCGTAGCGGGCGCACAGGCGGCGCAGCCGGCGCAGCACCTGGGCGACGTGCGAACCGAAGACGCCCCGGTAGGTGTGGCACTCGTCGATGACGACGTACCTCAGCGACTTCAGGAAGGAGGCCCAGCGGGGGTGGGACGGCAGGATGCCGCGGTGCAGCATGTCCGGGTTGGTCAGCACGTAGGTGGCGTACTGGCGGATCCACTCGCGTTCCTCGAACGGCGTGTCGCCGTCGTAGACCGCGGCACGCACCGAATGGCCCAACGGCTGTGAAAGTTCCTTCACCGACCGGCACTGGTCCGCCGCAAGGGCCTTCGTGGGGGCGAGGTACAGGGCGGTGGCCCCGCGGCCGTTCGCGGCCTTTGCGCCGTCCAGCAGCGTGGACAGGACCGGCACCAGGTACGCCAGGGACTTGCCGGATGCCGTGCCGGTGGCGACGACGACCGACTCGCCGTTCAGGGCGTGTTCGGCGGCGATGGCCTGGTGGGCCCAGGGATGCTGGACACCGGCGGTCCGTACGGCGGCGATGACCTCGGCACGGATCCGGTCCGGCCAGACGGCATGGCGGCCCTCACGTGGGGGCAAGTGCTCCGTATGAGTGATGCGCGCAGCCCGGCTCGGCCCCGAGGCGAGCCGGTCCAGGACCGTGCCCGGCGCGGGGCGGGAGGCGTGGTCCGTCGAGGGTCGATCGGATCGGTGATTCTTGGCCATCGGCACCGAGTGTGTCACTGGCGTGACGGACAATGGGACCAAGGCGTCGTGCACGCCTGCCGGTAAGTGATTGAATGCCATCGCGGCTGGCGAACCGTCCAGGGGCCGAAGCCGAGATGCCCCAAGGGCGACCGCTCGATAGCAAGGTGCTGGAGGATCCGTGGACCTGTCCCTGTCGACCGAGACCATCGGCGATCGCACGATCGTCAGGGTCGGTGGCGAAATCGACGTATATACCGCGCCCAAGCTGCGCGAGCAGCTGGTCGAGCTGGTGAACGACGGCAGTTTCCACCTTGTCGTCGACATGGAGGGTGTGGACTTCCTCGACTCCACCGGCCTCGGCGTGCTGGTCGGCGGCCTCAAGCGCGTGCGTGCCCATGAGGGCTCCCTGCGCCTGGTCTGCAACCAGGAGCGCATTCTGAAAATCTTCCGTATCACCGGCCTCACCAAGGTGTTCCCGATTCACACCTCGGTCGAGGAAGCGGTGGCGGCGACCGACTGATCACCGGCCCCGGGCCAAGTGCCCGGGGCTGCCGACGTCCGGCGAAACGTTCGCCGGAACGTGCGGCGAAGTGAACAACGAGGGGGGCCGGGTTATCGGCGGCCCGGTCCCTCGACAGCACGCCCGTAGTTGCGAGGGGGATGCATGGCCACCGTTGAGCTCCGCTTCAGCGCGCTGCCCGAGCACGTCCGGACCGCCCGGCTGGTGGCGGCAGCGGTGGCGCGCAGGGCCGGAGTGGACGAGGCCGTCCTCGACGAGGTCAGGCTGGCCGTCGGCGAGGCCTGCACCCGGGCCGTCGGACTGCACCGGACCAGCGGCGTGTCGGCGCCGGTGAAGGTGCTGCTGATCGAGGAGGAGAAGCAGTTCTCCATCGAGGTCGGCGACGAGGCCCCGCACGCCGTTCCCGGTGACCCGGCCTCCGGGACCGCGGACGGTGACGTGGAGACCGACGAGGACGAGATGGGCCTCGCCGTCATCAGCGGGCTCGTCGACGACGTCGAGGTCACCACCGGGGAGAACGGCGGGCAGATCCGTATGACCTGGCCGACCACACCGCCGCCGACGATCCTCGTCTGACCGGTCACCCGTACGCACTCCTCATGCCGAAGGGCCCCACCCGTGGGGCCCTTCGGCATGTGCGGGTGTCAGTACCCGCGCTTACAGTGGTTCCAGTGCTTCACATCGCGTGAATTCGTTCACGATCAATTGTGGTGCCCAATAAGCGATCAACGTGCCGTAGGGGAATGCTTTCAGGGCATTACCGAGGCGGCCAATTCGATTTATCGCGCACTGTTTTGATCGGGTTCCGGTACCTACAATCCCGTCCACATCTTGAGCTCAGCCCAAGCGTCAAGGAGGACGAATGGCGGGGCTTTCTCTCTCAGATCAGTCGGGCCTTCCCACGCACCTCGCAGCCGCCGTGCTGACCGATGACAACCGTGTGCTCGTGGCGGTCATCGCGGTCGTGGCGCTGGCGGCGCTCGTGGTCGCGGGCATCCTGGTGCGCCAGGTCCTCGCGGCCGGCGAGGGCACCGACAGCATGAAGAAGATCGCGGCGGCGGTCCAGGAGGGCGCGAACGCCTATCTGGCCCGCCAGCTGCGCACGCTCGGCGTATTCGCCGTCGTCGTGTTCTTCCTGCTCATGCTGCTGCCCGCGGACGACTGGAATCAGCGTGCCGGACGGTCGGTGTTCTTTCTGATCGGCGCGGCGTTCTCGGCGGCCACCGGCTATATCGGCATGTGGCTCGCCGTACGCAGCAATGTGCGTGTGGCCGCTGCGGCGCGTGAGGCGACTCCGGCGGTGGGCGAGCCGGAAAAGGATCTCACCGCCGTCTCCCACAAAGCGATGAAGATCGCGTTTCGCACGGGTGGCGTGGTCGGCATGTTCACGGTGGGCCTCGGCCTGCTGGGCGCCTCCTGTGTGGTGCTGGTGTACGCGGCCGACGCGCCGAAGGTGCTGGAGGGTTTCGGTCTCGGCGCGGCGCTCATCGCGATGTTCATGAGGGTCGGCGGTGGCATCTTCACCAAGGCCGCCGACGTCGGCGCCGACCTGGTCGGCAAGGTCGAGCAGGGCATTCCGGAGGACGATCCGCGCAATGCCGCGACCATCGCCGACAACGTGGGCGACAACGTCGGCGACTGCGCGGGCATGGCGGCCGACCTGTTCGAGTCCTATGCCGTGACCCTGGTGGCGGCGCTGATCCTCGGCAAGGCGGCCTTCGGCGACTCGGGCCTGGCGTTCCCGCTGCTCGTGCCCGCCATCGGCGTGGTCACGGCCATGATCGGCATTTTCGCGGTGGCACCCAGGCGGGCCGACCGCAGCGGCATGAGCGCGATCAACCGCGGCTTCTTCATCTCCGCGGTGATCTCGCTCGTCCTGGTCGCGGTGGCCGTCTTCGTCTACCTGCCCGGGAAGTACGCCGAGCTGGACGGCGTGACCGACGCGGCGATCCAGGGCAAGAGCGGCGACCCGCGGATCCTCGCGCTCGTCGCGGTCGCCATCGGCATCGTGCTCGCCGCGCTGATCCAGCAGCTGACCGGCTACTTCACCGAGACCAGCCGGCGGCCCGTCAGGGACATCGGCAAGACCTCGCTCACCGGCCCGGCCACCGTCGTCCTCGCCGGTATCTCCGTCGGCCTGGAATCGGCCGTCTACACCGCCCTCCTGATCGGCCTCGGTGTGTACGGGGCTTTCCTGCTCGGCGGAACGTCGATCATGCTGGCGCTGTTCGCGGTGGCGCTGGCCGGCACCGGCCTGCTCACCACGGTCGGCGTGATCGTCGCCATGGACACCTTCGGGCCGGTCTCCGACAACGCGCAGGGCATCGCCGAGATGTCCGGCGACGTCGAGGGCGCGGGCGCGCAGGTGCTCACCAACCTGGACGCCGTCGGCAACACCACCAAGGCCATCACCAAGGGCATCGCGATCGCCACGGCTGTCCTCGCGGCCTCGGCGCTGTTCGGCTCGTACCGTGACGCGATCATCACCGGGGCGCGGGACGTGGGCGAGAAACTCAGCGGGGAGGGCGCCCCGATGAGCCTGATGATGGACATCTCCCAGCCCAACAACCTCGTCGGTCTCATCGCCGGCGCGGCGGTCGTCTTCCTCTTCTCGGGGCTGGCGATCAACGCCGTGTCGCGGTCGGCGGGTTCGGTGGTGTTCGAGGTGCGCCGCCAGTTCCGGGAGAAGCCCGGGATCATGGACTACAGCGAGAAACCGGAGTACGGCAAGGTCGTCGACATCTGCACCAAGGACGCGCTCCGGGAACTGGCCACCCCCGGCCTGCTCGCCGTGATGGCGCCGATCTTCATCGGGTTCACCCTCGGCGTCGGCGCGCTCGGCGCGTACCTGGCGGGCGCGATCGGCGCGGGCACGCTGATGGCGGTGTTCCTCGCCAACTCCGGCGGCGCCTGGGACAACGCCAAGAAGCTCGTCGAGGACGGCCACCACGGTGGCAAGGGCAGCGAGGCCCACGCCGCCACCGTCATCGGCGACACCGTCGGCGACCCCTTCAAGGACACCGCCGGTCCCGCGATCAACCCGCTGCTGAAGGTCATGAACCTGGTGTCGCTGCTCATCGCGCCCGCGGTCATCAGGTTCTCCTACGGCGCCGACAGGAGCGTCGGGGTACGGGTGCTGATCGCGGCACTGGCGTTCGTCGTGATCGTCGGCGCGGTCTACGTCTCCAAGCGGCGCGGCATCGCCGTGGGTGACGAAGACAACGCCGAACGGAAACCCAAGTCGGCCGATCCGGCGGTGGTTTCCTAGCGAGCCGGGCGGTCGCGGAACAAGCCCCAGCTCAAGGCGTGGGCGGACGGCGCGGGTTGACGCGCCGTCCGCCCACGCCGTGTCTGTGCGCGCCCTCATCGTGAGCCTTCTCTCTCTTGGTGCAAATGGTTACAAAAGGGTCTTAATGGGCGTTCGACACGCGGATGTCGCCCATCTGGCGTGTATGTTCCGGGGCCGAGAGAGCCATGGAAGGGACCAAACCGGTGAACAAGAAGCTCGCGGCCGCACTGTCCGGCGGTGCGGTACTGGTACTGGCGCTGTCGGGATGCGGCGGCGACGACAGCAACGAGAAGCTGAACTCCTGGGCCAAGGAGGTCTGCGACGCGGTGCAGCCGCAGGCCAAGAAGATCAAGGCCGCCAACGCCGCGATCCAGAAGGAGACCTCGGACAACAGCGCGCCGGAAGACGTCCAGAAGACCGACGCGCAGGCCTTCCAGGACATGTCCGACGCCTACAAGGCGATCGGAGCCGCCGTCCAGAAGGCCGGTGCGCCCGACGTCGACAAGGGCGAGCAGAAGCAGAAGGACGCCGTGAAGGAGCTGAACGGCATCTCCTCCTCCTACGCCTCCCTGAAGAAGCAGGTCGACGGGCTCAACACCAAGGACCAGGCGAAGTTCGCCGACGGCCTGAAGGACATCGCCACCGAGCTGGACAAGCTCAGCAAGAGCGGCAACGACGCCCTGCGCAACCTGGAGGAGGGCGAGGTCGGCCAGGCGATGGCCAAGCAGCCCAGCTGCAACGCGGCGACCGGATCGGCGCCGGCCACGGCGAGCTGAGAGCCGCCCCAGGGTGAGCGGTCGTTCGTCAACCGAACAAGGCCCCGGTACGCACGCGTGCCGGGGCCTTCGGCGCCGTGTCGGCGACGTACGGCAGGAGCGGGGGCATGCGTCGAACCGGAACGGCGGCGTGAGGCCGGACCCGAACGGTCGGGTGCGTTCACAATGGTGGCGTGAGTAACGCCAGCCTGCCTCCTCTGCCCTCCTCCGACCGCCCCGACGTCGCCGCCCGGCTCCGGGACGCGCTGCTCGGGGCCTCCTTCACCGCCGACGGACTGCTCGAGCTGCTCGGCGCCCCGGCGTACGCGGCCCTCGCGCGCAGCGAGACGGTGCCCGCGCTGCGGGCCACCCGCGGGGACACGCCACTGGAGATGCTCGTCCGGCTGTTCCTGCTCCAGCAGCCCGTGCCGCACGCGCGCGTGGCGGAGGTCCTGCCCGTCGACGCGTGCCTGGAGAGCGGCTGGCTGGTGCGCGCCGGGGCGGACGAGCTCGCCGCCACCGTGGACGTCCGGCCGTACGGGGGGCCGGACGGCGAGGACTGGTACATCGTGTCCGACCTGGGCTGCGCGGTCGGCGGCGCCGGCGGGATCGGCCGGCGGGACGAGGGAGTCGTCCTCGGGGTCGGCGGGGCTTCCACGACCCTCGCGGGGATCACCGTCCGCACGCCCGTCGCCTCCGCCCTCGACCTCGGCACCGGATCGGGCATCCAGGCGCTGCACGCCTCCCGGCACGCCACGCGCGTGACGGCGACCGACGTCAACCCGCGCGCCCTGCACATCGCCGCGCTCACACTCGCGCTCTCCGGGGCGCCGGCCGCCGACCTGCGCGAAGGTTCGCTGTTCGAGCCGGTCAGGCAGGACGAGACGTACGACCTGATCGTGTCGAACCCGCCGTTCGTGATCTCGCCGGGTGCCCGGCTGACGTACCGCGACGGCGGCATGGGCGGGGACGATCTGTGCCGCTCGCTCGTTCAGGGGGCAGGGGAACGGCTGAACGTGGGCGGGTTCGCGCAGTTCCTCGCCAACTGGCAGCACGTGGAAGGGGAGGACTGGCAGGACAGGCTCAGGTCATGGGTGCCTCGCGGGTGCGACGCCTGGATCGTGCAGCGCGAGGTGCAGGACATCAACCAGTACGCCGAGCTGTGGCTGAGGGACGCGGGCGACCACCGTGGCGACCTGGCCGAGTACCAGGCGCGGTATGACGCGTGGCTCGACGAGTTCGACGCGCGCAAGGTGAGGGCGGTCGGCTTCGGCTGGATCACACTGCGCCGCACGGACTCGTCCGCGCCGTCCATCACGACGGAGGAGTGGCCGCATCCGGTCGAACAGCCGCTCGGTGAGACGATCCGCGCGCACTTCGACCGGCTCGACTACCTGCGGACGCACGACGACGCCGCCCTGCTGGAGGCGCACTTCCGGCTCGCCGACGAGGTCGTGCAGGAGCAGGTCGGGCTGCCCGGCGCCGAGGACCCGGAGCACGTCGTGCTGCGGCAGAACCGCGGCATGCGCCGGGCCACCAAGGTCGACACGGTCGGTGCCGGCTTCGCCGGCGTCTGCGACGGCACGATGAGCGCGGGCCGGATCCTGGACGCCATCGCCCAGCTGGTCGGCGAGGACCCGGTCCTGCTGCGCGACCGCACGCCGGGCCAGATCCGGCTGCTGGTCGAGCAGGGGTTCCTGGAACCGGCGGGCTGAGACGCCGGCTGGTTGGGGCGTCGGCGGTTTGGGACGCCGGCTGGTTGGGGTGTGGGCCGTTTGGGACGCCGGCTGGTTGGGGGCGCCGGCTGGTTGGGAGGCCGGCTGGTTGGGAGGCCGGCCGTTTGAGACGTCGGCGGGGTTGAGATGTCGGCCGGGCTAGCCGGACGGTGCGGAGTCGGCGGGTTGGGTTGATAGGTGGGGCCGTACCGCCTGGCGTGGCGGCACCGGACCGCCTGGCGGTGGTCCCGGCTGGCGGTGGTCCCGGACTGTGACGCCTGGCGGTGGGTCGGGCTGTACCCCCTCGCGGTGGTCGCGTCGGCTCCCGCGGCCGCGCCCCCACGGCGGCCACGCCCCCTCACGGCGGCCACGCCCCCTCACGGCGGCCACCCTCCCTCACGGCGGCCACGCTCCCTCACGGCGGCCGTGTCCCCTCCTGGCGGCCACGCCACCCCCCAACGGCGGCCACGCCACCCCCCAACGGTGGCCGCGCCAGCCCCACACACAGGCCGCGCCACCCCCACACAGCCCACGCCAGCCCCTCAAAGCGCCCGCGTCGGCCCCTAAGGACGGCCCCGGAAAAGATCGAGCCGTTGTGGCGGCCGTCCCGAACCGGGCGGCGGGCGTCAGCCGACCATGAGGCCCACGCCCGTCGGCCCGGCGTTCACCCCGGGTTCGCCTGGCCGCCGCCCGCGCGTGTCAGCCTCCCGGGGCTGGGAACGCGAGGACCGGAGAAAAAGGGGCACGGGGAGCCATGGAGAGCGGACCGGCGATCTTCGCAGGAATGGTGTTCTCCCTGTTCGGGGCCGGATTGCTGGTGTGGACCGTGACCCGGGCACGGCACCACCGCCCGGTCGCGCAGGGTGTGAGTCCCGTCGCATCGGTGACCGTCGCGACCCTGGCCGGCCTGGCCGCGCTGGCGGCCGGCGCCTGGTGCCTCACCCGCCTCTGAGCAGCGGAACGGAACACGTCCTTCTGTAGCGGGACGACAGCGCTGCGCATACACCTTCCGGACCACTCAAGACTCCGGGCGGCAGGAATGGTGGTAGTCGGGTTACCGTTCGAGTGGCCGTTGCGGGCTTTTCCCGTTTGACACGGGGGCGGGATGTACCGTCACACTCCGCAGCGTCACCAGAGTGAACCAGGAAAGAACGACCCGACCCCGGGAGCACAGGCCTGGGGAGGCCCAGCGTCGACCGGAGAGAAGAGCGAAGTTGTCCCCGACCAGCGAGACCGCGAAGGGCGGCCGCCGACTCGTCATCGTCGAGTCGCCTGCCAAGGCGAAGACGATCAAGGGCTATCTCGGCCCTGGCTACATCGTCGAGGCGAGCGTCGGGCACATTCGCGACCTTCCGAACGGCGCCGCGGAGGTGCCCGAGAAGTACACCGGTGAGGTCCGCCGCCTCGGTGTGGACGTCGACCATGACTTCCAGCCCATCTATGTGGTCAACGCCGACAAGAAGGCGCAGGTCAAGAAGCTCAAGGACCTGCTGAAGGACTCCGACGAGCTCTACCTCGCCACCGATGAGGACCGGGAGGGCGAGGCCATCGCCTGGCACCTCCAGGAGGTCCTCAAGCCCAAGATCCCGGTGAAGCGCATGGTGTTCCACGAGATCACCAAGGACGCGATCCGGGAGGCGGTGGCCAACCCGCGCCAGCTCAACCAGAAGCTCGTCGACGCCCAGGAGACCCGCCGCATCCTCGACCGTCTCTACGGCTACGAGGTCTCGCCGGTGCTGTGGAAGAAGGTCATGCCGCGGCTGTCGGCCGGCCGCGTCCAGTCCGTCGCCACCCGGCTCGTGGTCGAGCGGGAACGCGAGCGGATGGCTTTCCGTTCTGCTGAGTACTGGGACCTGACGGGTACCTTCGCCACCGGCCGCGCCGGAGACCCGTCGGACCCGTCGTCGCTGGTCGCCCGCCTCCAGACCGTCGACGGCAGGCGGATCGCGCAGGGCCGCGACTTCGACTCCCTGGGACGACTCAAGAGCGACGGCATCCTCCACCTCGACGAGGCGAACGCCCGCGCCCTGGCCGCCGCCCTGGAGAACACCCGCTTCTCCGTGCGGTCCGTCGAGTCCAAGCCGTACCGCCGCTCGCCGTACGCCCCGTTCCGTACGACGACGCTCCAGCAGGAGGCCAGCCGCAAGCTCGGCTTCGGCGCGAAGGCGACCATGCAGATCGCGCAGAAGCTGTACGAGAACGGCTACATCACGTACATGCGTACGGACTCCACGACGCTGAGCGACACGGCGATCGCCGCCGCCCGCGCCCAGGTCACGCAGCTGTACGGCGCCGACTACCTGCCGCCGCAGCCGAGGACGTACGCCGCGAAGGTCAAGAACGCGCAGGAGGCCCACGAGGCGATCCGGCCCTCGGGTGATCGTTTCCGCACGCCCGCCGAGACCGGACTGACCGGCGACCAGTTCAAGCTGTACGAGCTGATCTGGAAGCGGACCGTCGCCTCCCAGATGAAGGACGCCACGGGCAACTCCGTGACCGTCAAGATCGGCGGCACGGCCGCCGACGGGCGGGACGTCGAGTTCAGCGCGTCCGGCAAGACGATCACCTTCCACGGCTTCCTCAAGGCCTACGTGGAGGGCGCCGACGACCCGAACGCCGAGCTCGACGACCGCGAGCGCCGGCTGCCGCAGGTCACCGAGGGCGACGCGCTGAGCGCCGAGGAGATCACGGTCGACGGGCACGCCACCAAGCCCCCGGCCCGCTACACCGAGGCCTCCCTGGTCAAGGAGCTGGAGGAGCGGGAGATCGGCCGCCCCTCGACGTACGCGTCGATCATCGGCACGATCCTCGACCGCGGCTACGTGTTCAAGAAGGGCACGGCCCTGGTGCCGTCCTTCCTGTCCTTCGCCGTGGTCAACCTGCTGGAGAAGCACTTCGGGCGGCTCGTCGACTACGACTTCACCGCCAAGATGGAGGACGACCTCGACCGCATCGCGCGCGGTGAGGCGCAGGCCGTGCCGTGGCTGAAGCGGTTCTACTTCGGCGAGGGCACGAGCAACGGCGACGCCGCCGACGCCGGCAACGGCGACGGGGACCACCTCGGCGGCCTCAAGGAGCTGGTGACCGACCTGGGCGCGATCGACGCGCGCGAGGTGTCGTCGTTCCCGGTGGGCAACGGCATCGTGCTGCGGGTCGGACGCTACGGGCCGTACATCGAGCGCGGCGAGAAGGACACCGAGGCCCACCAGCGCGCCGACATCCCGGCCGACCTGGCGCCGGACGAGCTGACCGTCGAGCTCGCGGAGGAGCTGCTCGCCAAGCCCAGCGGCGAGCGCGTGCTGGGCGACGACCCGGAGACGGGCCGCCAGATCATCGCCAAGGACGGCCGCTACGGCCCGTACGTCACGGAGGTGCTCCCCGAGGGCACCCCGAAGTCGGGCAAGAACGCGGTCAAGCCGCGTACGGCGTCGCTGTTCAAGTCGATGACCCTGGACACGGTGACCCTTCAGGACGCGCTGCGGCTGATGTCGCTGCCGCGGGTCGTCGGCACCGACACCGACGGCCAGGAGATCACCGCGCAGAACGGCCGCTACGGCCCGTACCTGAAGAAGGGCACCGACTCGCGGTCCCTGCAGTCCGAGGACCAGATCTTCACCATCACGCTGGAAGAGGCGCAGGCGATCTACGCCCAGCCCAAGCAGCGGGGCCGCGCGGCCGCCAAGCCGCCGCTGAAGGAGCTCGGCGAGGACCCGGTCAGCGGGAAGCCGGTCGTGGTGAAGGACGGCCGCTTCGGGCCGTACGTCACCGACGGCGAGACCAACGCGACCCTGCGCTCCGGCGACAGCGTCGAGACGATCACGCCGGAGCGCGGCTTCGAGCTGCTCGCCGAGAAGCGCGCCAAGGCGCCCGCCAAGAAGACCGCGAAGAAGACGGCCGCGAAGAAGGCCCCGGCCAAGAAGGCGACGGCCGCCAAGAAGACCGCGGCGAAGAAGACCACGACCGCCAAGAAGACCACGACCGCGAAGTCCGCGACCGCCAAGAAGACGGCGGCGAAGAAGGCGACGGCCGCCAACACCGCGGAGGACTGAGAGGTCTTCAGGACCGGGTCCGCCCGCACGGGGCAGGCCCGGCCCGCAAGGCCCGCAACCTCGCCTCACGTTCGCAATGCGAACGCCCCGGCAGTACTTCGGTGCCGGGGCGCGCGCACGCCCGGGCGCGCCCTCCAGGCTGTCGGTGCGGGCCGATAGGCTGAAAGCATGACGCGAGCCGAGCAGCCAACGGCCCCTCACCCGGCCCCCGACGACGCCCTGGTCGCGGACTCCCGCGAGCGTGCCGTCCGCGCCCTGCTGCGCCAGCCGCAGCTGAAGCGGTTGTGGAGCGCCCAGCTGGTGGGTGCCGTGGGTGACACCCTCGCCCTGCTGGTGCTGGTCCTCCTCGCCCTCCAGGCGGCGATCGCCGAGGGCTCGTTCGGCGGCGGGTACCGGGGCGTGGCGTTCGCAGTGGCGACCGTTTTCGGCGTCCGCGTCCTGGCCACCCTGCTGTTCGGCGCCGTCCTCCTCGGCCCGCTCACCTCCCTCACCTCCCACGACGGTCCGCTGGACCGCCGCTGGACCATGGTCGGCGCGGACGGACTGCGGGCCGCGCTGCTCATCGTCGCGCCGCTGTGGATCGACTGGACACCTGGCAACGCGCTGGCCGTCCTGCTGGTCACCGCGTTCGTGACCGGGGTCGCCGAGCGGTTCTGGACGGTGTGCCGGGAGAGCGCCGCCCCGGCGCTGCTGCCCGCCCCGCCGCCGGAGGGCGCGTCGATACGGCCCCTGCCGGACCACATGGACGCCCTGCGCCGCCTGTCGCTGCGCACCGGCTTCGCCGCGATCCCCGCCGCCGCCGTCGCCCTGGTCGTCGCCGCGCTGTGCAACAACCTGCTCGGCGCGGGCATCGACTGGTTCGGCGCGCACCAGGCGGCCCTCGCCTCGTACGTCGCGGCCGGGCTGTTCGCCGCGTCCCTGTCCGTGCTGACCTTCCTGGAGCTGCCCGGCACCCGCACCCCCCGCGCGCGGTCGCCGCTGGAGGGGCTGCGCCGCCCGAAGACCGGCACCGGCGCCGACAAGGGCCGCACGGGCGCGCTGCCGCTGCTGGTGCTCGCCTGCGCCTGCGTCGCCGGCGCGATCTCCGCCGCGGTCGCCGTGGCGGTGCTGCACGCCAAGGACCTGGGCGGCGGCCCCGTGCTGTACGGGCTGGTGGTGGGTGCGCTGACCGGCGGTGTCGTGGTCGGCATCCGTACGGCCCCCGCCGTCCTGCCCGCGCTGTCGCGGCGGCGGCTGCTCGCGCTGGCCATCGCCTTCACCGGCGTGGCGCTGCTGGCCGCCGGGCTGGTGCCGGACGTCACCAGCGTCCTGCTGATCCTGGCACTGGCCGGCGTCGGCGCGGGCATGGCCGCCAACACCGGGCACACCCTGCTCGACCAGGAGACCGAGGACTTCCGGCGGCAGCGCACGACGGAACACCTGCACGCGGTCGTCCGGGTCTGCGTGGCACTCGGCGCGGTCCTCTCCCCGCTGGTCGCGGCGGGCATCGGGCCGCACCGGCTGGAGAACGGCAAGTTCGTCTTCGCGCACGGCGGCGCCGCGTTCACGCTGATGCTGGTCGGCGCGCTGCTGCTGCCGGTGGCCGCGCTGGTGCTGGCCAAGGTCGACGACCGCTCCGGCGTGCCCCTGCGGCACGACCTGCGCGACGCGGTGCTCGGCGGCGACGACCCCGAGCAGGCGCCCGCCGCCACCGGCTTCTTCATCGCCCTCGAAGGCGGCGACGGGTCCGGCAAGTCGACGCAGGCCGAGGCGCTCGCCGAGTGGATCCGCGCCAAGGGCCACGAGGTCGTGCTGACCCGCGAGCCGGGGGCGACCCCGGTCGGCAAGCGGCTGCGGTCGATCCTGCTGGACGTCTCCAGCGCCGGCCTGTCCCACCGGGCGGAGGCGCTGCTGTACGCCGCCGACCGCGCCGAGCACGTGGACACGGTGGTCCGGCCCGCCCTGGAGCGGGGCGCGGTGGTGATCTCCGACCGGTACACCGACTCCTCGGTGGCCTACCAGGGCGCGGGCCGTGACCTGTCGCCCGTCGAGATCGCCCGCATCAACCGCTGGGCGACCAACGGTCTGGTGCCGCACCTGACCGTGCTGCTGGACGTCGCGCCGGAGACCGCGCGCGAGCGGTTCACCGAGGCGCCCGACCGGCTGGAGTCGGAGCCCGCCGAGTTCCACGCGCGCGTGCGGGCCGGTTTCCTGACGCTGGCGGCGGCCGACCCGGGCCGGTACCTGGTGGTGGACGCAGCCCAGGAGCCCGAGGCGGTCACCACGGTCATCCGGCACCGGCTCGACCAGGTCCTGCCGCTGTCCGAGGCCGAGATCAAGGCCCGGGAGGAGGCGCGGAAGAAGGCCGAGGAGGAGGCCCGCCGCAAGGCCGAGGAAGAGGCCCGCAGGAAGGCCGAGGAGGAGCGCCTGGAGCGCGAGCGCCAGGAGCAGCTGGCGCGGCTGCGTGCCGAGGAGGAGGAGCGCAAGCGGCGCGAGCTGGAGGAGGCGCAGCGGCGCGAGGCCGAACGGCAGGCGGAGGAGGCGCGCCGCCGGGCCGAGGAGGCGCGCAAGCGGGCCGAGGAGGAACGGGCGCGGCTCCTCGCCGAGGAGAAGGCCCGTGCCGAGGAGGAAGCCCGGCGCAGGGCCGAGGAGGAACGGCGCCGGAAGCAGGCCGAGGAGGAGGCACGCGTGCGTGCCGAGGCCGAGGCCCGGCGACTGGAGAAGCAGCGCAAGGCCGAGGAGGCACTGCTGCGGGCCGAGGAGGCCCGGCGCCTGGCCGAAGCGGCGGCCGCCGCGGCCGAGACCGGGCCGAAGCCGGCACCGGCGCCCTCCGCCGCCGCACCGGACGCGGCGACCGCGCCGACGCCCGTGGTCACGCCGACCAACGCGTCGGGCGGGCCGGCGGAGGACACCGCGGTGCTGCCGCGCGTGCGCATGGACAAGGCGGAGGCCCCGCAGCGGCCCACGAGGAGCGCCGACGACCGTTTCGAGGCGTCTCCTGGGCCGGCGGTGCCCGACTCCGAGGTGACGGCCGAGCTGCCCAAGCCGCCGGTCGTTCCCGGCGCGGCGGACGAGACGGCGGTGCTGCCTCCGGTGCGCCCGGGGGACGGCGAGGATACGGCCGTACTCCCGCCGGTGGCCCCCGGGGCCGGGAACCGGACCCCGGCGGCGCCCGGGGCCGAGGACGAGACCGCGGTGCTCCCGCCCGTACGGTCCGGGGACGCCGAGGAGACCGCCGTACTCCCGCCGGTGCCCGGGGAGGACCCCGCGGACCGGGTGCCTCCGGGCTTCTTCCGGGACGAGCGGCCCCGGCCCGACGGGACCGAGGACCGTACGCGGGAGCTGCCCCAGGTCGATCAGCAGGGCGGCCCCCGGCGGCGGCAGCGGTCCGACTGGGCCGAGGAGACACCGCTGGACGACCTGCCGACGCTCGCGGACGAACTGCTCGGTCCGCACGAGGACGACGAGGACGACGGCCGGGGCCGGCGCCGCTGAGCCGGTCCCGCCCGGGGGGACAGGCCCACCCCCGGGGCGTTGTCAGTGCCCACCCCCACAATGGATCCCGCAGGCTGTACGTGACGGAAGGGCGGCGTGACCCATGACCGTGTGGGACGACCTCGTCGGGCAGGAGAAGGTGAGCGAGCAGCTCGCCGCCGCCGCCCGGGACGCCGACGCCCTGGTCACGGCCGCCGCGGCGGACGAGCCCCTGCCCGAGGCGTCGCGGATGACGCACGCCTGGCTGTTCACGGGGCCGCCCGGGGCCGGCCGGAACCAGGCGGCGCGGGCCTTCGCCGCGGCCCTGCAGTGCGTCAGCCCCGACCGCGCCCTCGGCGGCGCCCCGGGCTGCGGCTTCTGTGACGGGTGCCACACCGCGCTCGTCGGCACCCACGCCGACGTCACCACGGTCGCCGCCGTCGGCACGCAGATCCTCGCCGACGACATGCGCGACACCGTCCGCAAGTCGTTCACCTCCCCGGCGAACGGCCGCTGGCAGGTCATCCTCGTCGAGGACGCCGAGCGGCTGAACGAGAAGTCCGCCAACGCCGTCCTCAAGGCCGTCGAGGAACCCGCCCCCCGCACGGTGTGGCTGCTGTGCGCGCCCTCCGTCGAGGACGTGCTGCCGACCATCCGCTCCCGCTGCCGCCACCTGAACCTGCGCACGCCGTCGGTGGAGGCCGTCGCCGACATGCTGGTCAGGCGCGAGGGCGTCGAGCCGGACGTGGCCGCCGCGGCGGCCCGCGCCACCCAGGGCCACGTCGACCGGGCCCGTCGTCTGGCCACCGACCCGGCCGCCCGGGAGCGCCGTGCCGCCGTGCTGAAGCTGCCGCTGCGCGTGGACGACATCGGCGGGGCGCTCAAGGCCGCGCAGGAGCTGGTCGACGCGGCCGCCGAGGACGCCAAGCAGCTCGCCGAGGAGACCGACGCCAAGGAGACCGAGGACCTCAAGGCGGCCCTCGGCGCGGCCCAGGGCGGCCGGCTGCCCCGCGGCACGGCGGGGGTGATGAAGGACCTGGAGGACAAGCAGAAGCGCCGCAGGACCCGCACCCAGCGTGACAGCCTGGACCTGGCCCTGACCGACCTCACAGCCTTCTACCGCGACGTCCTCGCCCTCCAGCTCGGTTCCCGCATCGCTCTCGCCAACACGGACGCCGAGCAGGCCCTGGAGCGCCTCGCCCGCAGCAGCACCCCGGAGTCCACCCTGCGCCGTATCGAGGCCATCGCCGCCTGCCGGGACGCCCTGGACCGCAACGTGGCCCCGCTGCTGGCCGTGGAGGCGATGACCATGGCGCTCAGAGCGGGCTGACCCAGAGCGGGCTGACCCAGAGCGGGCTGACCCAGAGCCGGCTGACCAGGGCCGGGTGACGTCACCCGTGAGAGGGACTCCGTCCCTCGTACGAGTCACGCCGTGTGCGTACAGCACTCAATCCATCGCTCACAGTTACGATCGCTGAATGGACACATGGCGCACCCTCCGCAGGACCCGCCCTGCGGCCACCCTCCTCGCCGCCGCGGCGCTGCTCGTCTCCGCCTGCTCGTCCGGGAGTTCGGCGACCACCGCCAGTGCGGCGGCCGAGGCCGCGGTACTCGCCGAGCTGCCGCGCGCCACACCGGCCGCGCTGGCGCCGTACTACGCGCAGAAGCCGCGCTGGCGTGACTGCGGCACCCCCGGCTTCCAGTGCGCCACGCTGAAGGCGCCGCTGGACTACGCCGACCCGTCCGCCGGTGACATCCGGCTCGCCGTGTCCCGCAAGAAGGCCACCGGCCCGGGCAAACGGCTCGGCTCCCTGCTGGTGAACCCGGGCGGACCGGGCGGCTCGGCGGTCGGCTACCTCCAGGCGTACGCGGGTGCCGGCTACCCGGCCGCGGTGCGCGCCCGCTACGACATGGTGGCCGTCGACCCGCGCGGCGTGGCCCGCAGCGAGCCCGTCACCTGCCTGGACGGTCCCGCCATGGACACCTACACGCAGACCGACCTCACCCCCGACGACGAGCGGGAGACCGGCGCGCTCGTCGACGCCTACCGGGCGTTCGCCGAGGGCTGCGGCGCCCGCACCCCGAAACTGCTGCGCCACGTCTCCACCGTGGAGGCGGCCCGCGACATGGACCTGGTGCGCGCCGCGCTCGGGGACGCGAAGCTGACCTACGTCGGAGCGTCGTACGGCACGTTCCTGGGGGCGACGTACGCGGGGCTGTTCCCCGGCCGGGTGGGCCGGATGGTGCTGGACGGCGCCCTCGACCCCTCCCTGCCCGCCCGGCGGCTGAACCTGGAGCAGACGGCCGGCTTCGAGACGGCGTTCCGGTCGTTCGCGAAGGACTGCGCGCGCCGGAGCGACTGCCCCCTCGGCGGACCCGGCACCAAGCCCGAGCAGGTCGGCCGTCGCCTCACCGCCTTCTTCGACCGGCTGGACGCCCGGCCCCTGCCCACCGGCGACGCCGGCGGCCGCAGGCTGACCGAGTCGCTGGCCACCACCGGCGTCATCGCCGCGATGTACGACGAGGGTGCCTGGCCGCACCTGCGCGAGGCGCTGACCTCGGCGATGAAGGAGAACGACGGCGCGGCCCTGCTCGTGCTCTCCGACAGCTACTACGAACGCGAGGCCGACGGCCGCTACGCGAACCTGATGTTCGCCAACGCGGCCGTGAACTGCCTGGACCTGCCGCCGGCCTTCGACAGCCCGGAGCAGGTCCGCCAGTCCCTGCCCGCCTTCCGCAAGGCGTCGCCCGTCTTCGGCGAGGGCCTGGCCTGGGCCTCGCTGAACTGCGCGTACTGGCCCGTGCGGGCCACCGGCGAACCGCACCGCATCGAGGCCCGGGGCGCGGCCCCCATCGTCGTGGTCGGCACCACCCGCGACCCGGCGACCCCCTACCGCTGGGCCCAGTCCCTGGCCCGCCAGCTCTCCTCCGCCCGGCTCCTCACCTACGAGGGCGACGGCCACACCGCGTACGGCCGCGGCAGCCGCTGCATCGACTCCGCGATCAACGCCTACCTGGTGCAGGGGACCCCGCCGAAGGACGGAAAACGCTGCTCGTAGCGGACACCTGCCAGCCCCGGAACCTCCCCCTCCGGGGCTGGTACGAAGCACCCTTCGAAACTGTGTAGACTTACCGTCGTTGCTGATCGCACCATGGTGCGGGCAGCGTGCCGCTTTAGCTCAGATGGCCAGAGCAACGCACTCGTAATGCGTAGGTCTCGGGTTCGAATCCCGAAAGCGGCTCTTCTGAGACCCCAGGTCGGAGACTTCCGGCCTGGGGTTTTCTGGTGCTGTGGCCGGGTCAGTCGTCGAGCAGCTGCCACGCGGTGAGGGCGAGCCTGGCCCGCAGCAGGCCGGTGGGGTCGGTGAGCTCGATGCCGAGGTGCTTGCCGATCTGGTCCAGGCGGCGGGCGACCGTGCTGTGGTGCAGGTGGAGGCAGTCGGCGGCGCGGCGCAGGGAGCCGGTGGTGCAGTAGGCGTCCAGGGTGTCCAGGTCCTCCGGGTGTGCCGCGAGCCCGGCGATCGCGGTCACGTCGGGGTTGCCCAGGGCGGCGTCCCGGGGGAGCTCGGCGAGCAGTGCGAGGGCGCCCAGACGGTCGTAGGGGACGACCGGCCGGCGGGCAGTGGTGAAGCGCAGCGCGGTGCGGGCCTCGCGCCAGGACCGGTCGGGGCTCGCGGCGGTGCCGATGCCCGCCCGTACGCCGGCCGGGAACCGGGTCGGGTCCACGGTGGCGGCCAGGATGACGCCCACGTCGGCGAGGGGCGCCGCCTTGACCGGGCGGGCCGGGCAGAGCAGGCCGCCGATCCGGTCGAGCGGGCGGTCGGACCGTACGGCGACGGCGGTGACCGGCAGGTCGGCGGCGAACCCCAGGAGCCGTAACGCCCGGGCCCGGGCGGCCTCGTCGCTGTCGGAGCTGATCACCAGCTCGACCAGGGCGGGGTCGGCCATGGTGGTGCGGGCCGGGCCGTACCGTTCGACGACCGCGGCCGCGGCGATGGCGAGCCGGTCCAGCAGGAACTCGTCGAGCGCCTGGGGTGTTCCGGGGCGTTCCAGCCACACCGTGCCGATCTCCTCGCCGTCGAGGGTGATCGGGGCCGTGGTGGAGGGGGTGGGGGTCTTCGCGGGCTCGTGCCCGGGGGTCTTGCTGGTGGTGTGGGGTGGTGCCTCGCTGCCGTCCGGTGAGAAGCGGATCGCCCGGCCCGTGCCGTGCAGCCGGATCCCGGCCACGCACGCGGCCAGGCCCGCCGAGGCCCGGGCGAGCGCCGGGAGGTCCACCCGGCGGCGCATCAGGGTGTCGTAGAACATCACGACACGGATCGCGCCCTCGGCCTCGGAATCCAGGTGCGACAGCCGTGCGGCCAGTGCCTCCATGCCAGGAGCATAAGGTCCCGACCGCGGGCGGCTGAGGCGCCGGCCGGTGCGTGATCCGGGGCGGATGCCCGACGAGCGGCGGATGACCGCCGGGGCCGGCGGCCGTGACGATGTCCGGCATGGATCCCGAACTCGAAGCATTCATCCCGCTGTTCCCCGCGGCCGACCTGGACGACCCGGTCGCGGCGCGCAAGAACCTCTCCGAGCTGGCCGCCGCGGTGCCCGCGCCCGACACCGGCGCGATGGACGTCGAGGACCGTACGGTGCCGGCCGATCCGGCCGTGCCGGTGCGGATCTACCGTCCCCACCAGGCCCAGGGCGCGATCATCTGGCTGCACGGCGGCGGGTTCGTCATGGGCGACCTGGACACCGAGCACCCGTGGGCGGCCCGGCTCGCGGACCTCTCCGGCGCGGTGGTCGTCTCGGTGGGCTACCGCCTGGCGCCGGAGGACCCGTTCCCGGCCGCGCTGGACGACGCGTACGCCGTCCTGACGTGGGCCGCCGGGCACGCCGCCGAACTCGGCTTCGACCCGGAGCGGATCGCGGTCGGCGGCCACAGCGCCGGCGGCGGGCTCGCGGCCGCGCTGGCGCTGCGCGCCCGCGATGAGCAGGGGCCCGCGATCTGCTTCCAGTTGCTCAACCAGCCGGGGCTCGACGACCGTCAGGAGACCTGGTCGCGGCGGAACTTCACCGACACGCCGTGGATGACCCGCGACAAGGCCGCCGCGGCATGGCGCCACTACCTGGGCGGCGCGTCCGCCACCCCGTACGCCGCGCCGGCACGGGCCGCCGACCTGTCCGGGCTGCCGCCCGCCTACCTGGCCACCGCGGAACTCTGCCCGAACCGCGACGAGGACATCGCGTACGCGCTGCGCCTGCTGCAGGCCGGTGTGAGCGTCGAACTGCACCAGTGGCCCGGCACGTTCCACGGGTCGCAGGCGATCCTGTCCGCCGAGGTGTCCCGCCGGCAGATCGCCGAGCTCGGCGCGGCCTTGCGCCGCGGCTTGGCCGCGTGAGGCGGTGTTGACTGGGCGGGCCGATGGACCCATCGGGCTTGTCGGCCCACCGGGCCCGGTGGGCCGCATCGGGCGTGGGGCCGCACCTCGGGCGTGTTGCCCGTGCCGGACGCGTACGGCACGGCCGGCCCGGCCGGCCCTACGCGGGTCACTCGGCCGTACCGACCCCCCACCGGCCCCCCGGCCACACCGCCCGGAGCAGCGGACCGCCGTCTGACTTCCCGGCGGAGCCGCTCAGCGCAGGTCCAGCCGCATCAGCACCCGGGGGTGCCCGGCCAGCACCGAGGTGGTGTCGGCGGCGTGCGTGAACCCGGCGCGCTCGAAGTTCTTGCGCAGTCCGGCGTACGCCATCGTCAGGTCGACTCTGGCGTCGCCGTTGTCGAGCGGGTACGCCTCGACGGCCGGGGCGCCGTGGGCGCGAGCGAACTCCACCGCGCCGGCGATGAGGGCGTGCGAGATGCCCTGCTTCCGGTGGCCGGGGCGGACCCGGATGCACCACAGCGACCAGACCGGCAGGTCGTCGACGTGCGGAATCTTGCGGTTGCGCGCGAAGGACGTCTGCGAGCGGGGCGCCACCGCGGCCCAGCCGACCGGCTCGTCACCGTCGTAGGCGAGCACCCCGGGCGGGGGATCGGCGCGGCACAGCCCGGCGACGTACTCGCCGCGGGCCGGGCCGCGCAGCTCGTTGTTGAGCCTGGAGGGGATCCGGTAGCTCAGGCACCAGCAGACGTTCGCCGTGGGCGACTTGGGGCCGAGCACGGCACGGACGTCCTCGAACACGGACGCCGGGCGGACCTCGATGCTCATGGCACCACCCTGCCACGGGGGCCGCCACCGTGCCCGCCGGCTTCCAAGGCGTACTGGAGAAGTCCCTACCGTGAACGGCTAGCATCGCGGGTCAGTCGCCGGCCGGAAGTTGGGGTGAGGACAGGGTGACTCCGAGGATCGCGGTCGCCGTGGTGACCATGGGCAACCGGCCCGCCGAGGTCGACGCGCTGCTGCAGTCCGTGGCCAAGCAGGACGTCCCGCCCGAGCGGATCGTGATCGTCGGCAACGGGTGCCCGCTGCCCGACTTCGCCGAGCGGCTCTCGCTGCCGGGCGAGGTCACGCTCGTCGAGCTGGACGAGAACCTCGGCTGCCCGGGCGGGCGCAACGCCGCGCTCGCGCGGCTGCGGGAGTTCGGGGACGTCGACGTCGTGGTCGAGCTGGACGACGACGGGCTGCTGGTCGATCCCGACGTGCTGCGCCGCGTCCAGAAACTGTTCGACGCGGACGACCGGCTCGGCATCGTCGGCTTCCGCATCGCCGACGAGCACGGTGAGACGCAGCGGCGGCACGTGCCCCGGATCGGTGCCTCCGACCCGCTGCGCGGCGGGTACGTCACCGGGTTCCTCGGCGGCGGGCACGCGCTGCGCATGTCGATGCTCGACGAGATCGGCGACTGGCCCGCCGAGTTCTTCTTCGCGCACGAGGAGACCGACTTGGCCTGGCGCGCGGCCGACGCGGGCTGGCGGATCCTGTACGCGCCCGAACTGCTCCTGCAGCACCCGAAGACCTCACCCGCCCGGCACGCGATCTACTACCGGGTCAACGCCCGCAACCGGGTCTGGCTGGCCCGCCGCCGGCTGCCGCTCCCGCTCATCCCGGTGCACCTCGGGATCTGGGTGCTGCTGACCGTCGTACGGAACCGGTCGGCCGCCGGGCTGCGGGCCTGGTTCGGCGGCTTCGCGGAGGGCGTGCGGGAGCCGGCGGGGGAGCGGCGGCCGATGCGCTGGCGTACGGTGTGGCGGCTCACCCGGCTGGGACGGCCGCCGGTGATCTGACGGCTCCGCCGGAGACCCGGCGTCTCCGCCGGGGACCGGGGACCTGGTGTCTCCGCGAGAGCGGGCAGCCCGGGGACGAGGGTCCCGGTCGGTCACCTCTGCCGACCAGGACCCTCTGTCGTCCCGGACCCGGCCGGGGCGGCGACACTCCCCCGAGGTGCGCGTCCGACGCGCGCGCCGCCGAACCGGTTCCGATGAAATGATCACACCAGGTCGCACCAACACATCGCTAACATGTGGCCAACGGTCTTCCGTTGCGGCACCGGCCGACTGGCCTGAAGTCGCCGAGCCGTGGCGGCGCGGGCCGGAACGGCGCTGGGTCGCCGACCGGGACCGTGGTGACGAAGGTGGCGGAAAACCGCCGCACAGGGGGCGGACTTCCGCCAGAGACCGTACGCGGCGTACCCCGCCGAGGAGCGGGCCGGCAGGCGGGAAGGCAGTGAGCGGCGATGGGGGCACCTGTCTGCTCACGGACCTCACGCGAGCTGCGCTTCGGCCTGCTGGGACCGCCGGTCCTGTACGACCGCCCGGGCGGCTGCGGCGCCGCGCGGCGCGGCGCGTACGGCGACCGGGAGGTCAGGACCGTCCGCAGCCCCAAGGTGCGTGCCCTGCTGGCCGTCCTGCTGCTCGACGCCGGCCGGGCCGTGTCCGTCGGGTCGCTCAAGGACGCGCTGTGGGGCGGCGCGCCGCCCGCCTCCGCGCACGCCTCGCTGCACAACCACGTGGCCCGGCTGCGCCGGCTGCTCGACGACCCGGAACGGCTGCGGACCGTGCCCTCCGGGTACCTGCTGCGGGTCGGCCACGGTGAGTTGGACGTCCATGTCTTCGACGCCCATGTCGCCGCGGCGCGCGCCGCGCACGCCGGGCGCGACTGGGCGCGGGTCGTGCGCGAGTGCGCGGCCGCGCTCGCGCTGTGGCGGGGTGCGCCGCTCGCCGGGCTGCCGCCCGAGACCGGCGGCTACGCCTTCGCGTAGCGGCTGCGAGAGGCGCGGCTGCTCCTGCTGGAGTGGCGGTACGACGCCGAGCTGGCTCTCGGCGGGGCCCGACTGGACGGGCTCGTACCGGAGTTGGCGGCACTGGCCGCCGAACATCCGCTGCGGGAGGCGTTCCACCGCCAGCTCATGCTCGCCCTGCACCGCACCGGCCGCCAGGCCGAGGCCCTGGCCGTCCACCAGGACCTGCGCACCCGCCTCGTCGAGGACCTCGGCATCGAACCGGGGTCGGCGGTGCGGGAGGCACACGTGGAGGTGCTGCGGGGGGTGGCCGACACGCAGTCGGACACCGGCCTGCCTGTGCCGCAGGGCCTGTCCCGCGCCGTCCCGCACGACGCCGTCCCGTCGGCCGCTGCCGGGCCTTTGGGCGGGTCCGTCCCGGCCGGGCCGCCGCGGCCCGCCCAACTTCCTCCGCCCCCCGCCCACTTCACCGGCCGTACCACAGTACGGGACGAGCTGCGCCGTGCCCTCACCTCCGGCCGGGACTCGGCGCCTTGCGCGGTCGCCGTCCTGAGCGGCATGGCCGGGGTCGGCAAGAGCGCGCTGGCGCTGCACGTGGCGCACGAGCTGGCGGAGCACTTCCCCGACGGGCAGCTCTACGTCAACCTGCACGGAGCCACCCCGGGCATGACGCCGCTGACCCCCGGCCAGGCGCTCACCGCGCTGCTGCGCGACCTCGGGACCGAGCCGAGCCGTATCCCGGAACACCCGGACGCGGCCGCCGCGTTGCTGCGGTCCCTGCTCGCGCCCACGCGCACGCTGCTGGTCCTGGACGACGCGGGGAACGCCGGGCAGGTACGGCCGCTGCTGCCGGCCGGCGCCGGCTGCGCGGTCATCGTCACCAGCCGGTCGCCGCTCACCGCCCTCGACGGGGTGGCCCGCTTCCCGCTCGCCCCGCTGTCCGGGGAGGAGAGCGCCGCCCTGCTGCGGGCCGCGTCCGGCCGTGGCGACCTCGGCGGCCTGGAGGGAACCGCCGACCGTGAAGCCCTGGGCGCCACCCATGCCCTGGTCGAGCTCACCGGCCGTCTCCCGCTCGCCCTGCGCGTCGTGGCGGCCCGGCTCGCCGCCCGCCGGGCCCTCACCCCGGACGTGCTCGCCGGTCAACTCGCCGCCACCGAGGGGCGGTTGCACCACCTTGAGTACGACGACCTGAGCGTCCGCCGCTCCCTGGCCGTCGCGCACGACGCGCTCGCCGCCTCCGACCGCGAGGCCGACCGGGACGCCGCCCTCGTCCTGCGCCGCATCGGCGCCCTGGATTTGCCGGCGTACGGCGCACCCCTGCTGGCCCGCCTGTCCGGTGTCGACGAGCGCCGCACCGAGGCCGCCCTGGACCGGCTCGTCGACGTGGCCCTGCTGGAGGAGACCGCGTACGGCCGGTACGGACCGCACGACCTGGTGCGCGACTTCGCCCGCGAACTCGCGGACGGGGACGCCGAGGCCACGGGGGCCGCCGAGACGGCGCTGCGCTGGTACGCCGCCGTCGCCGAACGCACCCTCACCGCGATCGTCGAACCCGGCCTCGACCAGGACGACCGCCGCCGCCCCACCGCCTGCCAGCCCGCCGGCCACCCGGCCCACGTCGCCACCGTCCCGCCCTTCGCCACCGCCGAGGCGGCCTTCGCCTGGGCCGGGACGGAGCTGGAGAACGTCGTGACGCTGGTGACGCGGTACACCGCGGACGGTGGCGGTACCGCGGACGGTGGCGGTACCGCGGACGGTGGCGGTACCGCGGACGGTGGCGGCACCGAGCGGGCCGGCGAGACCGCGGCCTACGTCTCCGCCCTCGTCCGGCTCCTCTTCCCCTGCCTGCACCGCAGCGGCCGGGTGGCCGAGATGGAGGTCCTGGGGCGGGCCGCCCTGCGGGTGGCGCGGCGGCTCGGCGACCCGGCGGCTGAGGCGTACGCCCTGGTCGACCTGGCGGGACTGCACTTCCTGACCGGCCGGCACAGCGACGCCCTCGCCCTCAACGACCAGGCGCTGGCGATCTGGCGGCGCCTGGACCACCTCTCCTGGATCCGCCGCTGCCTGAACAACCGCGGTCTGCTGCTGGAGGGCCTCGGCCGGCACGCCGAGTCCGGCGAGGCGCTGCGGCAGAGCCTGGCGTACTCGCGGCAGCTCGACGACCCCTACGGCGAGGCCGTCACCCACAGCCACCTGGGCAACCTGTACGAGCACACCGACCCGCGGGCCGCCATCGAGCAGCACCGGCGCTCGCTCGCCCTCGGACAGCGGCTCGGCGCCGTCATCGTGCAGCACTCCGCGCACTGCAACATCGGCTACGCCCACCTCCGGCTCGGCGAACCGGCCGCCGCCCTGCCGCACTTCGAGGAGAGCCTGCGCATCCTCGGCGGCCACGGCGACTGGCACGGCGAGTCCCAGACCCGGCTCGGGCTGGTCCGCGCGCTGCGCCTGCTGGGCCACGGCGAACGCGCCGCGCGGGAGTGCGCCGAACTGCTGCGCCGCGCCGACGCGCGCGCCGACCGCTACGCGGGCGCCCTCGCCCGCCACCAGCAGGGACTGCTGCTGCGCGAGCGGGGGCGCGTCGAGGAGGCGTACCAGGCGTGGCGGTCGGCCCTCGCCGCGCTGGACGGCACGGACGAGCAGGCGGTGGTGGCGGAGCTGACGCACCTGCTGTCCGAGGCGTACGTCCGCTGATCACTCGGCAGCCCGTGGATCACTCGGCATCGCGTGGATCACTTGGCGTCCGCACGCGTCACTTGGCGTCCGCATAGCACTCCACCACCGCCGTCGTGAACGGGAACCGCACCGGCGTCTGCCCGAAGGTCAGCCGCCCCGCCAGGTCGGAGGCGTCCCGGATCGCCGCCACCACCGCCTCGGCCTCCTCCAGCGGGCAGTGCACGATCACCTCGTCGTGCTGGAAGAACACCAGCTGCGCAGCCATGCCCGCGAGCGCCCGCCGCAACGCGGCGAGCAGCAGAAGCGCCCAGTCGGCGGCGCTGCCCTGGACGACGAAGTTCCGGGCGAAACGGCCCCGGGCGCGGGCGTTGGTGGAGGCGTAGCCCGGCACCCACGGCTGCGCGTCCGTGTCCTCCTCCGGCACGGGGATGCCGGCCTCTCCGGTCGCGTCGGCCTCGTCCTGCGCCGCCCGGGCCGCCGGCGGGCAGGTGCGGCCCAGGTAGGTCCGTACGAGCCGGCCCTCCTCGCCCGCGCGGGCGGCCTCGTCCACGTACGCCACCGCCTTGGGGAAGCGGCGGCGGAGCGCGGCGAGGTTCTTCAGGCCGTCCCCGGAGGTCTGGCCGTAGACCGCGCCGAGCACGGCGAGCTTGGCCTGGGCGCGGTCACCGGAGAAGGCCCGGTCGGACACCTCCTGGTACAGGTCGGTCTCCCGCCCGGCCACCTCCATCAGTCCCGGGTCGCGGGAGATCGCCGCGAGCACGCGCGGTTCCATCTGGTCGGCGTCGGCGACGACGAGCCGCCAGCCGGGGTCGGCGACCACGGCCCGGCGGATGACCTTGGGGATCTGGAGCGCGCCCCCGCCGTTGGTCACCCACCGCCCGGTGACCGTGCCGCCCGCCTGGAACTCGGGCCGGAAGCGCCCGTCGCGCACCCAGTCCTGCAGCCACGACCAGCCGTGGGCGACCCAGATCCGGTACAGCTTCTTGTACTCGACGAGTGGTTTCACGGCCGGGTGGTCGACGGACTCGATCTCCCACCGGCGCGTCGACCTCACCTTGATCCCGGCCTGCGCGAACGCCTTGATCACATCGGCGGGGAGGTCGGGCCGGACCCGGCGCCCGAACGCCGCGGACACCTCGTCGGCGAGTTCGGCCAGGCGGCGCGGCTCGCCGCCGCCCGCGTACCGCTCGCCGAGCAGGTCGTGCAGCACCGCCCGGTGCACGTCGGCGCGCCACGGCAGCCCGGCCGCGTTCATCTCGGCGGCCACCAGCATCCCGGCCGACTCGGCCGCCGTCAGCAGCCGCATCCGGTCCGGGTGCTCCGCGCGGTCGTGCCGCCGCTGCTGCTCGGCGTAGACCGCGAGCAGGTCCTCGAGCGGCAGGGGGACGCCCCGCGGCTCGAACAGCGGGGACTGCGCCCCCGGCTCCGCGGACCGCTGCGGCGGATCCGGCGGTACGGGGCCGCCGCGCAGCCGGGCCAGGGCGGCCGCGGCCGAGCGGGGTTCCCCGTACCGGCCCTCGTGGCCGAGCAGGAGGGTCTCGGCGTCCTCGACGTCGTAGCACCGCTCCACCCGCACCCCCGCGGCGAGCAGACGCGGATAGACCTCGGCGGTGGACCGCCACACCCACCGCGTGACGTCCGGCCGGCCGCGCACGGCCCCGGCGAGGTCCGGCTCCCGCCGCACCGGTCCGGCGGGCAGCCCGTCCGGGCCGAGGGGGGCGACGTCCACGCCACCGTCCTCGGCCGGAGCGAGCGCCCACCGGTCGGTCATGCCGCGAGTGTGGCAGGCGGGTCTGACAATGCCCCGGCCCGTCGCGCCGGTCAGTCCTCCTGCGGGGTCTGCCGCCCCTGCTCCGGGTCTTTCTCCAGGTCCTGCTTCCGGTCCTTCTCCCCGTCCTGGTCCCGGCCCTGGTCCCGGTCCTTGAGGAACTCCGCGAGCAGCTCGGTGACGTACTCCTCGACCGCGGTCTTGCGCAGGCCGAGGCCGCTGAGGACGCCCGTGCCGTTCTCGTGCTCCAGCAGGGCGAGCAGGAGGTGCTCGGTGCCGATGTAGTTGTGGCCGAGGCGCAGGGCCTCGCGGAAGGTGAGCTCCAGGACCTTCTTGGCGGCCGGGCCGTACGGCACCAGCTCGGGGACCTCCTCGGCGGCCGGCGGCAGGGCGGCGGCGGCCGCCTCGCGCACCGCGTCGAGGCTGACGCCCTGCGTGGTGATGGCCTTGGCGGCGAGGCCGCCGGGCTCGGCCAGCAGGCCGAGGACCAGGTGCTCGGGCACGCCTTCTGAGTTGCCGGCGGCCTTGGCCGCGTTGTGGGCGGCCATCACCACGTTGCGGGCCCGCGGGGTGTAGCGGCTGAAGCCCTCACTGGGGTCGGGGCCGACGCCCTCCTTGGGCACGAACCGCTTCTGCGCGGCCTGCCGGGTGACCCCCATGCTCTTGCCGATGTCGGTCCAGGACGCGCCCGAACGCCGGGCCTGGTCCACGAAGTGGCCGATGAGGTGGTCGGCCACCTCGCCCAGGTGCTCGGCCGCGATCACCGCGTCCTGGAGCTGTTCGAGGGGCTCGGGATGGACCTTCTTGATCGCCGCGATGAGGTCGTCGAGCCGCACGGTTGACGTGATGGGCGAGTTCGTCGTCATGTGTCAACCGTAGGTTGCGCTTCTGGGGGTGTCAACCATGAGTTGACACCCTGCTGGGGCTACTTGGGCGAGGCCACGACGAGCCGCACCGCGAGGCCCGTGAACACCGTCCCCGAGACGATGTTCAGCCACCGGTTCAGCCGCGCACTGCGCCGCAGGGCGACGGCCAGCCGCCCGGCGAGCAGGCCGACGCTGCCGTCCCACAGGAACCCCATCACCACGAGCGTGATGCCGAGCAGCAGGAGCTGGCCCCGGACGTGACCGAGGGAGGGGTCCACGAACTGGGGCAGGAACGCCACGTTGAAGAGGATCACCTTGGGGTTGAGCAGGTTGGTGATCGCGCCCTGCCAGAAGGCCCGCCGCATGCCCGGGCCGGTGGCGCCGGCGTCCTCCCCGCCCGGCACCGACCGGTCGCGGAACGCCCTCACCGCCAGGTAGAGCAGATAGGCCGCGCCGGCCCAGCGCAGCACGTGGTACAGCGTCGGCAGGGCCGTGAACAGCGCCGACAGCCCGAGGGCCGCGGTGACCGAGTGCACGAGCATGGCGCAGGCCACCCCGAAGGCGGCCATCACCCCGGCGGTGGGCCCGCCCCGGCCGCCCATCGCCACGATGAACATCAGGTCGGGTCCCGGAGTGATGCAGAGCGCGAAGGCGGCGACGAGGAAGGCCGCGTACAAGGACATGTCCACCATGGCGGCCATGCTCGACCGGCGGTGTCCCCGGGAGGGCGGAATTCCGCGCAGTGAGACAGCGGACCGCACGCGGGGGGCGACGCGTGCGGGGCACGCGTGCGCGACCGAGCGCAGCGCCGGACCATCGCCTGGGCGGCAACCGCCCCCGCGCGCGTGTGGCCCAACGCCGGGCGGCTGCGGAGCCGCGTGGGTGTATGGCTTGGTGCCGGGCGGCTGCGGGGCCGCGTGGGTGTATGGCTTGGTGCCGGGCGGCTGCGGGGCCGCGTGGGTGTATGGCTTGGTGCCGGGCGGCTGCGGGGCCGCGTGGGTGTATGG
>NZ_JBFATS010000006.1:296498-381198 GCF_040678435.1 Streptomyces sp. NPDC052682
GCTTGGTGCCGGGCGGCTGCCCGGCCACGCGCGCGTACGGCCTGACGCCGGGCGGCTGCCCGACCACACGCGCGTACGGCCAGACGCCGGGCCGCTGCCCGGCCATGCGCGCGTACGCCCCGACGCCCGGCCGCTGCCCGGCCACGCGCGCGTACGACCCCACGCCCGGCCGCTGCCGGACACACGCCCGTGGGCGCATGACACCATCGGCTCGTGAGTACGCCCTCCACCGTCGACCGCGCCTTCGCAGCCGCCCTGTACGACACCGCCGACACCGCCCTGGACACCGGCGCCTCGCTGCTCGCGTCGGATCCGGCGGCGGACGCCGAGCTCGCCCGGCGCGGCGAGGAGTTCGTGGCGGCGGCCTGGCGGCGCGGCTGGCAGCCGGCGGACGTCGTACGGATCGTGCGGCGCGAGCTGGAGGAGCCCCACGTACACCTGGCCGCGGCGCTGATCCGCGCCCAGGCGGCGCACGACGGCCCCCGCGGCCCCCGCTGGCGCGCCCAGCTGGACGAGCTGCCCGCTGAGCCCCCGCCCCGCACCGACCGCTTCTCCCACGCCACCGCCGTACTGGAGCTGTACCGGCTGCTGCTGCGGCTGCCCGCCCTCGAACCCCTCGAAGAACCCCTGGGGGAGCCGGCACCGGGCCCGCGGGGGACCGGGTCCCGCATGCTCACCCGCATCCGCGCGCTGCTGGCCAAGGCGGAGGCGACCGGGTTCCCGGAGGAGGCGGAGGCGCTGAGCGCCAAGGCGCAGGAGCTGATGGCCCGGCACAGCGTCGACGAGGCGCTGCTCGCCGCCCGGGCCCCGGCACCGGAGAGCCCGGCCGCCTGCCGGATCGGTGTGGAACCGCCGTACGAGCAGGCCAAGGCGGTCCTGCTGGACGCGGTCGCCACCGCCAACCACTGCCGCGCGGTGTGGAACGAACCCCTCGGCTTCTCCACGATCGTCGGCTTCGCGGCCGACCTGGAGGCCGTCGAACTCCTCTACACCTCGCTGCTCGTGCAGGCCACCACGGCGATGACGCGGGCGGAGGCGGCCCAGCGCGCCGGGGGCCGCAAACGCACCAAGACCTTCCGGCAGTCCTTCCTCGCCGCCTACGCCCACCGGATCGGCACCCGCCTCCGGGCCGCCGCCGAGACCCAGGTGACCGACGAGCTCCTGCCGGTTCTCGCCTCCCGCGACGTCGCCGTCACCGACCGCCTGGAGCGCCTGTTCCCGCAGACCACCACGACCCGGCTGCGCGGTGCGCGGGACGCGGCGGGCTGGACCGAGGGCGCGCGGGCGGCGGACCGCGCCCAGGTCAGGGCCCGCCCGCCGCTCGACTGAGGCGTGCGGGCCGGCGCCGCGTCAGTCGCCCGCGGGCTGGAAGGAGCTCACGGAGGCGTCCGGCTCCCCCGCGCCGCCCTTCAGCGCGACAGCGCCGTACGACCACGACAGGTCGTGCGTGCCGGTGCCGCCGGGCAGCTGGAACCGCGCCGTCCGCACGGCCAGGCTCTTGCTCCCGCCCTCCTCGCCGCGGACGTACGTGATCGTGAAGGCCGTGGAGCCGTCCTTGGCGAGGGTGAGCCGCTGCGCCTTGGCGGCCGGGTCCGCGGGGACGGCGGCCGAGGTGCTCCCGGCGACGAGGTCGACCTTGGGGAAGCCGTCCAGGGTGCAGGGGGCGCCGTGGTTGGTGAGGGTCACGGTGACGGTGCCGGTGTCCCCGGCGGCCGGCGCGGTGCCCGACGCCACCTCCACGCCCAGGCCGTCGACCGAGCAGGCCGAGCCCGCCGCCTTGTCCGTTCCGGTTCCGGAGCTCGCGGCACTGCCCGTGCTGCTGTCCGTGCCCTTGGCGTCGCTGCCCCCGGCGTCGCAGGCGGTGAGCAGGAGGGCGGCGGCCAGGGCGGCGGTGGCGGTGGTGAGGGCGGTCGGAAGGGAGCGCATGGGGATCCTCGGGGGTGTGGACGTCGTAAGCCTGCGATGCCGGGAACGGAGCCCGACGCAAGGATCATCACGCACGAGGGCACGTCCCGGTTGCCACCCCCGCCCGCCGACGCGCCGGACTACGACCCGGGGGGCGCCGTCGGCAGACCGGACGGCAGCTCGCCGCCCTCGGCCTTGGTGTACGTCTCGGTACCGGCGCCGCCCTGCCAGGTCACCTTGAGCGAGGCCTTCGTCACGGAGTCGACCGTGCCGGTCGTCCGGTCCTTGCCGCCCTCCGCGCACTTCAGGTGGATCACCCGCACCCCGGCCTTCTTGCCGGTGGTCCCGCTGCACAGGGTGCCGCCGGTCGCGAAGAGCGCGGCCTGCCGGCCGGTGACGATCAGGGCCACAGCCTTGCCCTTGGTGGTGGCCAGCCAACTGCCCTCCAGCGGCCCGGCCGGGGACGCGCTGGGGTCACCCGTACTGCCCGCGGTGTCCGGGCTGGTCGTCACGGACGGGCGGGGGCCGGCCGTGGAGCCGCCACCGCTGCACGCGGTCAGCACGAGCGCACCGGCCACGGCGAGCGCGGCACACCAGGAGCCGGAGGAACGCGAGAGGAACACCGCAGCCCCCAAGGGATGTGCACCGACCGGACCGCAGCAAGCTACCAGCACGGGTCAAGCCCCCCAGCGGCGTGCGTGGCTTCGCCCCGGGCAGCGGCTCACGCGCTCCCTGCCCGGGGCGAAGCTACGCGTTGTGGGGCCCCTGCCCAGGGGGGCGAAGGGGGCGTGTGTCCCCGCCGGGGGCGTGCGGGGCGCGGGCGGACCGCAGACACTGACCCTCCGCCCTGGCGAGCCGGGTGCCAGTCCGTCACTGAGCCGCGCGGGTCCCGGCTGGTGGGTGTGGGGTACGCGCGCGTGTTCCCCACCGGGGCGATGAACCGCACGCATGCGTCCGAGCCGAAGAGCACACACGCGCGGATCCCCGCCGATGGCGAGACACACACGCGTGGGTCCCGCGCCAGGGCAAAGGCCAGCACGTGCGATCCACCCCCGGCCCCCCACACGGGTGCCGCCGCCGGGCCCCGGCCACCCCCCACGGAGGTGCCGCCGTCGGCCCACGGCCCACACGCGCGTGCCGCCGCCGGGCCCCGGCCACCCCCCACACGGGTGCCGCCGCCGGGCCCCGGCCACCCCCCACGGAGGTGCCGCCGTCGGCCCACGGCCCACACGCGCGTGCCGCCGCCGGGCCTGCTGGCCAACCCCCCACGGGGGTGCCGCCGGGCCTGCCGGCCAACCTCCACACGCGTCCGCCGCCGGGCCCACGGCCCACACGCGCGTGCCGCCGCTGGGCCAACGGCCCCCCACACCGGGTGCCGCCGGGCCCACGGCCCACACGCGCGTGCCGCCGCCGGGCCCACGGCCCCCCCACACCGGGTGCCGCCGGGCCCACGGCCCCCTCACGCGGGTCCCGCCACCGGGCCTACCGGCCAAGCCCCCCAAGCACCCCCACCAGCCACCCCCCACCCACACCCGACCCCGTCCTACCAGGACGACTTCCGCACCCCCGGCAGATACCCCGCATGCGCCTGCTCCCGCAGACTCACCCGGGACAGCCCGAACGCCCGGAAGTACCCGCGCGGGCGCCCGTCCACCTGGTCCCGGTTGCGTACGCGCGTGGCGCTCGCGTCGCGCGGTTGCCTGCGCAGCTCCGCCTGGGCGGCGAGCCGCTCGGCGTCCGTGGAGGACGGCCGGCGGATGATCTCCTTCAGCTCGGCCCGGCGCGCGGCGTACCGCGCGACGATCTCCTGCCGCTTCTCGTTCTTCGCGATCTTGCTCTTCTTCGCCATCAGACCTTCACTCCCCGCGCGCGGATCCGGGCCACGGCCGCCTCGACGCCGATCGCGTCGACGGTCTTGATCGCCCTGGCGCTCAGCCTCAGCCGTACGTACCGCCCCTCGCTCGGCAGCCAGTACCGCTTGGTCTGGATGTTGGGGTCGAAGCGGCGGGAGGTCCGCCGGTGGGAGTGGGAGATCGTGTTGCCGAACGCGGGCTGTGCGCCGGTCAGCATGCAGTGCGCGGACAAGGGGTGATGCACCTCTCTTCGGCAGGTGTGTAAATGGAATTCATTTTCAGTAGCATAGCGGCATGGCACGCAACGAACTCCGCCCGGTCATCAAACTCCGGTCCACCGCCGGAACCGGCTTCACGTACGTCACCCGCAAGAACCGCCGCAACGACCCGGACCGGCTGACCCTGCGCAAGTACGACCCGGTCGTGGGCCGCCACGTCGACTTCCGAGAGGAGCGCTGAGGACCGCCATGCGCCAGGGAATCCACCCGGAGTACGGCCCCGTCGTCTTCCGCGACCGCGCCGCGAACCACGCCTTCCTCACCCGCTCGACCCTCGCCGGGGTGCCCACCGGCAAGACCGTCGAGTGGGAGGACGGCAACACCTACCCGGTCGTCGACGTCGAGATCTCCAACGTCAGCCACCCCTTCTACACCGGCACCGCCCGGGTCCTGGACACCGCCGGCCGCGTGGAGCGCTTCGAGCGCCGCTACGGAAAGAAGGGCTGAGGTGCCCGAGCTCTCCGTCGTGATCGTCGGCGGCCTGCACGCCGACGCCCGCAGGGCGGCCGTCCAGCGGCTGCTCGCCCAGGTGCCCGGCAGCGTCGTCCTCCACCACGACCTGGCGACGGCCGCCGCGGGCACGGTCGTACGCACCGTGAGGGACGCCACCGGCGTGCTCGACACGGGTGAGACGCCCCTGGTCAACGACTGCGCCTGCTGCGCCCTGCGCGAGGACCTGGTCCCGGAGCTGGTGCGGCTGCGGGACGCCGGCGGCACGCGGCTCGCGATCGTCGAGCTGTGGGACTCGGTCGAGCCGAAGGCGATGGCCGAGGTCGTCACCTCCGGCGGGCTCACCGTCACCGGCGTGATCACCGCCGTGGACCCGGCCCTCGTCCTGCCGTACCTCGGCAACGGCGACGACCTCGCGGACGGCGGTCTCGCCGCAGCCGCCACCGACCAGCGCACGGTCGCCGACACCTTCGCGCGCCAGCTGGAGTACGCCCCCGTCCTGGCCGTCGCCGACTCCGAGGAGGCCGACGACGAGGACCGCGAGCTGCTCGCCCAGCTCCACCCGACGGCCCGCCAGGTCCCGATCGGCCACGGTGACCTGGCGGGCGCCGCCCTGGCCGGCTTCGACGTGGAGGCCGCGGCCGCCGCCCAGCACCCGGCCTGCGCCCTGCTGCCCGCCGAGGCCGACGCGCACGGCGTCGCCACCCTCGTCTGGCACCGCCGCCGCCCCTTCCACCCCGAGCGGCTCTACGCGGCCCTGGAGGACCTGACCTGCGCCGCCGCCCGCAGCCGGGGCCGGTTCTGGCTCGCCGACAAGCCCGACACGCTGTTCCACTGGGACGCGGCCGGAGGCGCCCTGTGCGTGGAGAGCGCGGGGCCGTGGCTCGCCGCCCTGCCGGACGCCGCCTGGGAGATGGTCCCGCCGGTGCGCCGCGCCGCCGCCGCGCTCGACTGGCACCCCGAACACGGCGACCGCTGCCAGCACCTGGTCTTCACGTCCCCCGGCCTGGACCGCGACGGACTCCAGCGGCTCCTGGAGTCCTGCCTGCTCACCGACGCCGAGTACGCCGCCGGGCGCGACGCCTGGCAGCGGCTGCCGCACGCCTTCGACACCCTCCTGGAGGTCTGACCCCATGCCCCGCAAGACCGACCGCAAGCCCGCCAGGACGCGGCCCAACCCCCTGGACCAGGCCGGCATCACCTACATCGACTACAAGGACACCGACTTGCTGCGGAAGTTCATCTCCGACCGGGGCAAGATCCGCAGCCGCCGGGTCACCCGCGTGACGTCCCAGCAGCAGCGGCAGCTGGCCAAGGCCATCAAGAACGCCCGGGAGATGGCGCTGCTGCCGTACTCCAGCCGCTGACCCCGCGCCCGCCGCGACCAAGCCCTCCCCGAACAGGTGCCGAAATCCTGGAACGCCTTTCCGGGCGCGGGCGTCCAACAGGCAGAGGGCTTGGTGGAGCGGTCGTCACGGCTGTAACCGCAGGACCACCCCCCGTGCACGTGCATCTGCTCATGCAGCTGCACATGAACAGAGCTATGATCCGGGTCAGTTGACCACTGCATCAATGGCCACACCAGCCAGTGCACCACCGGGGAGCGACCTGTGGACCACGACGTGTACTACAACGGCATGGCGGCCACGAAACTGCACGGCGTCGCCTGGCAGAAGAGCCGGCACAGCAACTCGCAGGGCTCCTGCGTGGAGTTCGCCCGCCTGCCCGGAGGGGACGTGGCCGTGCGCAACTCCCGCTTCCCCGACGGCCCCGCGCTGGTGTACACCCGCGCGGAGATCGAGGCGATGCTGCTCGGCGTCAAGGACGGCGAGTTCGACCACCTGATCGCGGGCTGACACCCGCGGCGGGGCTGACCCGCCGCGCACGGGATGTCGGCCACGCGGCTCAACGCGCGTAGACGCAGGGTGCCGCAACACGCGTAGAAAACCCGCGTGAAAAGGCGCCGCCCCGCCTCACCCGGCGTTGCGCGGCAGCCGGAACAGCGCCCAGACCACCTTGCCGCTGAGCGCGCCCGCGAGCGGGTGCCAGCCCCAGCTGTCGCTGAACGAGTCGACCAGGAACAGTCCCCGCCCCGACTCGGCCGAGAAGTCGTCCGAATCCCGGGCGACGGGGCTGTCGTTGCTGGGATCGCGCACCGCGCACACCAGCCGCTCCGTCCAGCGCATCAGGTGCAGCCGCACCGGCGGGTCCTGCTCCGGCCCGCGCGGGGTGCCGGCCGGCAGCGCGTGCCGCAGGGCGTTGGTGACCAGCTCGGAGACCACCAGGCACACATCGTCGAAACGGTCGCCCAGCTCCCACTGGTCGAGGGTTCTGCGGGTGAACTGCCGGGCCTCGCGCACCGCTTCGTAGCGGGCGGGAAGGGCGCAGGATGCGGCGTCGGACACGGCCGCGGGATCCAGCGGCGGAAGGCCCTGCCGTAAAGGCTCGAGCATGGTCGATCCATTCGTCCCCATGCGAGGCACTCCCGGGAGTTCGCGGCCGAAGCGATGCGGTGGTGCGGGACCATGGTTTCGGATGCGTAGGGCAGATGCAAGGGCAGATGCACGTGCACGTGACCGAAATGGACCTTCCCGTACCGCTTCTTGGCCAATTTTTCCGTCATCTTCCCGACCTGTTCTCGCACTCCTCTCGCCGTTTTCTTGCGTCTGGCGACCCCCTGGCCCGTCCCCGGCCGCACGGACCGGCTGTCTCAATTCCGTTTCCGTAACCGGACGAGTACTGCTCGAAGTGTTTTAGTGGCAGACTTCGGCCCCTGAACACGTTGGGGAGGCTGGCGAACGTGAGCGCGGGAGAGCCGGGATCGGTGGTGCGGCGCATGCTGCTCGGATCACAACTCAGGCGTCTGCGTGAGGCGCGGGGGATCACGCGGGAGGCCGCGGGGTACTCCATCCGCGCCTCGGAGTCGAAGATCAGCCGGATGGAGCTGGGCCGGGTGAGCTTCAAGACGAGGGACGTGGAGGACCTGCTGACGCTGTACGGCATCACGGACGAGCAGGAGCGCGCCTCCCTGCTCTCCCTCGCCAGAGAGGCCAACGTCGCGGGCTGGTGGCACAGTTACTCCGACGTGCTGCCCAGCTGGTTCCCGACGTACGTGGGCCTGGAGGGCGCGGCCTCGCTGATCCGGGCCTACGAGGTGCAGTTCGTGCACGGGCTGCTGCAGACCGAGGAGTACGCGCGGGCGGTCGTGCGGCGCGGGATGAAGGGCGCGAGCGAGGCCGACGTCGAAAAGCGCGTGACGCTGCGCCTGGAGCGGCAGAAGTACCTGGTCGCCGAGAACGCTCCCGAGTTCCACGTCATCCTCGACGAGGCCGCCCTGCGCCGCCCGTACGGCGACCGCGAGGTGATGCGCGGCCAGCTCCAGCACCTGATCGAGATGTCGGAGCGGCCCAACGTGCGGCTGCAGGTCATGCCGTTCAGCTTCGGCGGCCACTCCGGTGAGTCCGGCGCGTTCACCATCCTCAGCTTCCCCGAGTCCGACCTGTCGGACGTGGTCTACCTGGAGCAGCTCACCAGCGCCCTCTACCTCGACAAGGCCGAGGACGTGGCCCAGTACGAGAAGGCGCTCAAGGAGCTCCAGCAGGACAGTCCGGGCCCCTCGGAGAGTCGGGATCTTCTCCGAGGTCTCCTCCAACTCACTTGAAACACAAGTACGATGACGTGTGATCAGACCGTGATGTCGGTCCTCGCTCTGCCGCGGCAGCGTGCCGGATCGCAAGGGATTGAGGGATCACATGTCGTCGTACTTCACCGACCTGGCTCAGCAGTACATCGACGGTGAGTGGCGCCCGGGTACCGGCTCCTGGGACATCATCGACTTCAACCCGTACGACGACGAGAAGCTGGCGTCCATCACCATCGCCACCGTCGACGAGATCGACCAGGCGTACCGGGCGGCCGAGCGGGCGCAGCGGCAGTGGGCGGCGACCAACCCGTACGTCCGCCGGGCGGTGTTCGACAAGGCGCTGCGGCTGATCGAGGAGCGCGAGGCGGAGATCAGCGAGGCGATCATCGCCGAGCTCGGCGGCACCCGTCTGAAGGCCGCCTTCGAACTGCACCTCGCCAAGGAGTTTCTGCGTGAGGCGGTCCACCTCGCGCTCGCCCCCGAGGGCCGGATCATCCCCTCGCCGGTGGACGGCAAGGAGAACCGCGTCTACCGCGTGCCGGTCGGTGTCGTGGGCGTCATCAGCCCGTTCAACTTCCCCTTCCTGCTGTCGATCAAGTCGGTCGCCCCGGCCCTCGCGCTCGGCAACGGCGTGGTCCTCAAGCCGCACCAGAACACGCCGATCGTCGGCGGCTCCCTGGTCGCGAAGATCTTCGAGGACGCGGGGCTGCCCGCCGGCCTGCTGAACGTCGTCATCACCGACATCGCCGAGATAGGCGACGCCTTCCTCGAACACCCGGTCCCGAAGGTGATCTCCTTCACCGGCTCCGACAAGGTCGGCCGCCACGTCGCCACCGTCTGCGCCGCCCACTTCAAGCGCTCGGTGCTCGAACTGGGCGGCAACAGCGCGCTGGTGGTCCTCGACGACGCCGACCTGGACTACGCGGTCGACGCGGCCGTCTTCAGCCGGTACGTCCACCAGGGCCAGGTCTGCATGGCCGCCAACCGCGTCCTGGTGGACCGTGCGGTCGCGGACGCGTTCACCGAGAAGTTCGTCGCCAAGGTGAAGACGCTCAAGGCCGGCGACCCGCGCGACCCGCAGACCGTGATCGGCCCGCTCATCAACTCCTCACAGGCGGACGCCGTCTCGGCCGTCGTCGAGCAGGCGCTCGCCGAGGGCGCCACGGCCCTGGTGCGCGGGGGCCGGACCGACAACCTCCTCGAGCCGTCCGTCCTGACCGGCGTGCCCGCCGGCTCCCCGCTGCTGCGGCAGGAGGTGTTCGGCCCGGTCGCCTTCGTCATCCCCTTCGACGGCGAGGACGAGGCCGTACGCCTGGTCAACGACACCCCGTACGGTCTGAGCGGTGCCGTGCACACCGGGAACGTCGAGCGGGGCGTGGCGTTCGCCAAGCGGATCGACACCGGCATGTTCCACGTGAACGACGGCACCGTGCACGACGAGCCGATCGTCCCCTTCGGCGGCGAGAAGCACTCGGGCATCGGCCGGCTGAACGGCGACACGATGCTGGACTCCTTCACCACGGTGAAGTGGATCTCGGTGCAGCACGGCCGGAGCGGCTTCCCGTTCTAGGGCGGCGGTCCCGGGGCTGCCCGCGGGTCCTACGCTGGCCCCATGTCAGCGATCCGTCTCCTCGTGCTCGGCGCGGTCCGCATGCACGGGCGGGCTCACGGCTACCAGGTGCGCAACGACCTGGAGTACTGGGGCGCGCACGAGTGGTCCACCGCCAAGCCCGGCTCGATCTACCACGCCCTGAAGCAGATGGCGAAGCAGGGGCTGCTGCACGCGCACGAGATCGCCCCGTCCACGGCCGGCGGGCCCCCGCGCACCGAGTACGAGCTGACCGAGAAGGGCACCGAGGAGTACTTCGCCCTGCTCCGCGAGGCGCTGACCACGTACGACCAGCGCGGTGACGTCAAGACGGCGGCCGTCGGCTTCCTCGTCGACCTGCCCAGGTCCGAGGCGGTGACGCTGCTAAAGGAGCGCGTCCGGCGCATCGAGGAGTGGCGGTCGGCGGTCCTGAAGGACTACGTGCCCGAGGACGGGCCCGAACAGCTCGGGCACATCGGGGAGATCATGCACATGTGGGTCCACACGGCCGACTCCGAGGCCGAGTGGACCCGGGGCCTGATCGAGCGGATCGAGGGCGGCGCCTACACCTTCGCCGGCGAGGGCGAGCCGTTCGTCGGCGTCCTGGCCGACGGCCAGGAGAACCCCTACGCGACGGGTGAGCGGCATCCCGGGGACGCGCACTAATCAAGTTTGACGAATGGCGGGCGCGGGGATACCTTCGACGCGGTAGTCAAATTTGACTAACTAGCGAGGGAGTGAGCTGTGGCCGACCCGGCGATCACCGTCGAAGGCGCACGCAAGCACTACGGCGGCAAGAAGAGCACCCCCGCACTGGACGGGCTCGACCTGACGGTCGCGCGCGGCACGGTGCACGGGGTGCTCGGCCCGAACGGCGCGGGCAAGACCACCCTGGTCCGGATCCTGTCCACCCTGCTGCGGCCCGACGCGGGCCGGGTGGAGGTGGCCGGGCACGACGTGGTGCGCGAGGCGTACGCCGTACGGCAGCGCATCGGCCTGCTCGGCCAGCACGCGGCCCTCGACGAGGAGCTCGGCGGCCGGCAGAACCTGGAACTGTTCGGCCGCCTGTACCACCTGGGCGCCCGGCGGGCACGCGCGCGTGCCGCCGAGCTCCTGGAGCGCTTCGGCCTCGCGGACACCGGCCACAAGCCCGTCCGCGCCTACAGCGGCGGCATGCGGCGCCGGCTGGACCTCGCCGCGTCCCTCATCACCGAACCGGAGGTGCTGTTCCTGGACGAGCCGACCACCGGCCTCGACCCCCGCGGCCGCGCCGAGGTGTGGGACTCGGTCCGCTCCCTGGTCGGCGGCGGTACGACGGTCCTGCTCACCACCCAGTATCTGGAGGAGGCCGACCAGCTCGCCGACCGCATCTCGGTCGTCGACGCCGGCCGGGTCATCGCCGACGGCACGGCGGACGAGCTGAAGGCGGCGACCGGCGGCGACCGCATCGACGTGGTGCTCAGGGACGCCGGTCACCTCGGGGCGGCCGTCGCCCTGCTGCCGCTCGACGGGGTCACCGCCGACCCCGACCGCCGCCTCCTCAGCGCCCCGGTCACCGACCGGATGGCAGCGCTCTCCGGGGTCGTACGGGCCCTTCAGGAGGCCGGGATCGAGGCGGAGGACGTCGCCCTGCGCCGCCCGACGCTGGACGAGGTGTTCCTGCACCTCACCGGAGAGGACCACCGAGCGAAGGAGCCCGCACGAGCATGAGCACGCACGCGTACGCGTACGCCCTGACCGACTCCTGGACCATGACCCGCCGCGAACTCGCCCGCTGGGGACGGCGGCCCGCGCAGGTCGTCGTCGGCCTGGTCTTCCCCGTGATGCTGCTGCTGATGTTCGGCTACCTGGTCGGCGGCGGGCGGGGCGTGACCGGCGACTACCTCGACTACCTGGTCCCCGGGATGCTCGCGCTCACCATGGCCTTCGGCCTGGAGGGCACGATGCTCGCCGTCACCCAGGACCTCGGCAAGGGCGTCATCGACCGCTTCCGCTCCATGCCCATGGCCAACGGCGCGGTCCTGGTGGGCCGTTCCGCCGCCGACATGCTCCAGTCGGTGCTGGCCGTGGCCGTTCTCACCGCCGTCGCGTACACCCTGGGCTGGCGCGCGCAGGGCGGCTTCGCGGCCTTCCTGCACGCCGTGGGCCTGCTGCTGCTCTTCAGGTTCGCGATGCTGTGGGTCGGCATCCACCTGGCGCTGGTGGCCGGCCGGCCCGAGCTGGTGCAGGCCGTGCAGATCCTCGTCTGGCCGGTCGGCTTCCTGTCCAACGCCCTGGCGACACCCCGGTCCATGCCCGGCTGGCTGGGCACGATCGTCGAGTGGAACCCGATGTCCCACACGGCCACGGCCGTACGGGAGCTGTTCGGCCCGGCCGGCCACTCCGGGCACGCGGGGGCCGCCGTCCTGTGGCCGTTGGCACTGCTCGCGGTGTTCTTCCCGCTGGCGGTACGGCGGTTCGCGAGGCTGAGCCGTTAGGGCGGGGCACGCGGGGCCGGTGCGGGGTTCGTAGACTCGCGGTGTGGCCTTCATGAGCACCCCGCACTGCTGCTTCCTGTGAGCGGAGCACGCCGAGGGCGGCGCCGGACGGCGTCGCCCTCCTCGGTGTGTCCGTTTCCCACCCCCAGGAGTGCTCGTGCCCGTGTTGCTTCCCCCCGCCCTGCGACCCTTCCTCGACCTGCTGCGCTGCCCGGCGTGCCGCACGCGCCGCCTGCGCGCCGACCGCGGCGCCCTGCGCTGTACGGCCGGCCACACCTTCGACATCGCCCGCCACGGCTACGCCGGCCTGCTGACCGGCACCCGCGCCACCAGCGGTGACGACGCGGCCATGGCCCGCGCCCGGGACCGCTTCCTGGCCACCGGAACCTACGAACCGCTGCGCCGGACCGTCGCCCGCCTCGCGGCCGGCGCCGTGCCCCAGCGCGGCGGCACGGTCCTGGACGCCGGGTGCGGCACGGGCTACTACCTGTCCGGCGTGCTCGACCGGCTGCCCGCCGCCCGCGGCCTGGGGCTGGACACCTCGGTACGCGCCCTGCGCTCGGCGGCCCGCGCCCATGACCGGGCCGCCGCGGCCACCTGGGACGTCTTCCGGCCGTTCCCGCTGGCCGACGCGGTGGCCGACGTCGTGCTGGACGTGTTCGCCCCGCGCAACCCGGCCGAGTTCCACCGTGTGCTGCGCCCGGCGGGCCGGCTGGTCGTGGTCCGTCCCACCGCACGGCACCTGGCCGAGCTGCGCGGCCGGATCCCGGCGATGGTCACCGTCGACCCGCACAAGGAACAGCGCCTGCACCGGGCGCTGGCCCCCTTCTTCCGGGCCGCCGTCACCGAACAGGTCGAGTACCCGGTGTCCCTGACCGGCCCGCAGGTCCGCGACCTGCTGGCGATGACCCCGAGCGCGCACCACGTGACCGGCGCGGACCTGACCGGTGACGGCCTGCTGCCCGGCCGGGTCACCGTCTCCGTCCTGGCCACCGCCTACCGGCCGCACCGTGGCGGGGAGGAAAACGGGCTTGCACCTCACGCGACGTGAGGCCCCACCGTGGAGTGCGTACCGAGAAGGGAGCGGAAGTGAACTACTCCGTGGGACAGGTCGCCGGTTTCGCCGGCGTCACGGTGCGCACGCTGCACCACTACGACGCCATCGGCCTGCTCGTCCCCGGCGAGCGCAGCCACGCGGGCCACCGGCGCTACACCGAGGCCGACCTCGACCGGCTGCAGCAGATCCTGTTCTACCGAGAGCTCGGCTTCCCGCTCGAGGAGGTCGCGGCCCTGCTCGACGATCCGAACGCGGACCCGCGCGCACACCTGCGCCGCCAGCACGACCTGCTGACCGCCCGGATCGAGAAGCTGCAGAAGATGGCCGCGGCCGTGGAGCACGCCATGGAGGCACGCAAGATGGGCATCAACCTCACGCCTGAGGAGAAGTTCGAGGTGTTCGGGGACCATGACCCGGACCAGTACGAGGACGAGGTGCGCGAGCGCTGGGGCGACACGGACGCCTACCGGCAGTCCCAGCAGCGCGCCGCCACCTACACCAAGGAGGACTGGCAGCGCATCCAGCGCGAGGGCGACGAGATCACGCAGCGCTTCGTCGCCCTGATGGAGGCCGGCGAACCCGCCGGCTCCGAGGCCGCCATGGACGCCGCCGAGGAGCACCGCCAGTGGATCTCCCGCAACCACTACGACTGCGGGTACGAGATGCACACCTGCCTCGGCGAGATGTACGTCACCGACGAGCGGTTCACGCGGAACATCGACAAGGCCAGGCCGGGCCTCGCGGCCTACCAGCGCGAGGCGATCCTGGCCAACGCCGCCCGCCACACCTCGTGACCCCTGGCCCGGGAGCCCTGCTCCCGGGCCGGGACCACGGCCGTGCCGCACGCACCGCGCCACGGCCCGTGCCACCGCTGTGCGGGGACCGCACGGCAGGGCTCCCGGCTTTGCCCCAGCGGGGCCACAGGGCATCCTGGGTACCCCCGTGGAACCTGGGAGCCCGTGCCCACGTTGATAATTTGGGCAGCCAGCCCCAGCCCGTCCCCCCAGCAGCAGGAGCCACATCCCCGTGACCACGCTTGCGCTCGGCCCCGAGTGGCTCAGCCCGGACTACCTGATCTCGACGTTCAGCCTCCCCGGCATCCTCCTGATCGTCTTCGCGGAGTCGGGGCTGTTCGCCTTCCTGCCCGGCGACTCCCTGCTGTTCACGGCCGGCCTGTTCGTGGCCGAGGGGAACTACATCAGCCAGCCGCTGTGGCTGGTGTGCGCGCTGATCGTGCTCGCCGCCGTTCTGGGCGACCAAGTCGGCTACATGATCGGCAAGTTCCTCGGACCGAAGCTCTTCAGCCGGCCCAACTCCAAGCTCTTCAAACAGGAGAACCTGGACAAGGCCCACGAGTTCATGGAGAAGTACGGGCCCAAGGCGATCGTCCTGGCCCGCTTCGTGCCGATCGTGCGCACCTTCGCCCCCATCGTGGCGGGCGCCGGCCGCATGAAGTACCGCACGTTCCTCACGTACAACGTCATCGGCGGCGTCGCCTGGGGCACGGGCGTCACCGTCGCGGGCTACTGGCTGGGCCAGATCCACTTCATCAAGAAGAACGTCGAGGCGATCCTGGTGCTGATCGTCCTCGTCTCCGTGGTGCCGATCCTCATCGAGTACCTGCGCGAGCGGGGCAAGAAGAAGCGCGCCGCCGCCCAGGCCCCGGCAGCCGCGCAGCAGCCCCACCCCCCGGTGATGGACGACGCGACCACCCAGCTCCGCCGCATCACCCCCACCCAGCAGCCGCCGCAGCAGCAGCCCCAGCAGCAGCACCCGCAGCAGCAGCACCCCCAGCAGCACCCGTACGGCCACCAGGGCGGCTACGACCAGCAGTACTACGGCCAGTACCCCCAGCACCAGAACCAGTCCCGGCACCCGGACCAGGACCAGGGCTACGGCTACCCGCAGGATCACCCGCAGGACTACCAGCAGGACTACCAGCAGGGCGGCCAGTACCCCCGCAACCCCGGTTACTGAGCCGCGCTAGAACCCCCGGGTCCGCTTCGCCGCCCGCCGCTTCTCCGCGGACCCGATCCGCAGGAACATCCGGGAGATCTCCGAACCGAGGTTGACACCGATCGCGATGGCCATCGCCAGCGCCACCGCCTGGGTGAGGAACACCAGCCCCGTGTCGACCTCGTTCTGCGCCAGCGCCAGCAGCCCGAAGTACGTCGCGGAACCCGGCAGCAGGGGCCCGATCGCCGCCGTGGTGAAGGGCAGTGCCGAGGCGAACCGGTACCGCGACAGCAACTGCCCGAACAGGCCGACGACGCCCGCCGCCACCGCCGTGGAGGCCACCGGCGAGATGTTCCCGGCGTCGTGCATCGCGCCGTACACCACCCAGGCCACACCGCCGTTCAGCGTCACCCACACCACGGTGGACCGCTCCTGCTGCAGCAGCACCGCGAAGGTCAGCGACAGCAGCATCGACGCGCCGATCTGCACGAGCGGCTCGTCGGCGCTGCCGAGCGCCGCGTCCGGGTTGAGCTTGGCGCCCAACTGCACACCGAAGTACAGCACCACCAGCACCCCGGCGACGATGCCCACGACGAAGTACACGACCTCCAGCAGACGTGCCGAGGCCGTGATGTAGAAGCCGGTCAGCCCGTCCTGGACGGCCGCCACCAGGGCCCGCCCGGGCAGCAGCGCGAACAGCCCACCGGTGATCACGGCGGACGCCTTCATCTCCACGTGCGCCAGGGTCAGCGCGACCCCGATCGCGGCCGGCGGCATCGCGGCCACCGTGAACTGGTAGAACTCCGGCAGCCCGCGCCCCGCGCACAGCCACGCCAGCCGGTCGCCGAGCATCGCGCCCAGCATGGCCGCGACGAACACGACCACGTCACCGCCGACCAGCACGGACGCCGCGCCCGCGAGCAGCCCGCTCGCCGTGGTCAGCGCCCAGCCGGGATAGGGGTGCCGGTTGCGGCGGATCTCCGCGAGCCGCCGGTAGGCCTCCTCCAGGGAGACCTGCGTCTCGTCGTCGCTGATGTCGTCCACCAGCCGGAACACGGCCGCCAGCCGCGTGTAGTCGGTGCCCCGGCGGCGCACCGTCCGCGAGGCCGTCACCGGGTCGTCCACCAGGGACGGCTGGTACGAGATCGACAGCAGCGTGAAGGTGACGTTGGGCTCGCACCGGTCCAGGCCGTAGGACCGGCACACGGCGAACATCGCCGCCTCCACGTCCTCGGCGCCCTCCCCGCCCGCCAGCAGCAGTTCGCCGATCCGCAGCGTCAGGTCGAGCACGCGCGGGACCGCGGGCCCCTCGTCCTCGACCTTCTGCACCCGCTCGGGCGCCGGCCGCTCGGCCACCGGCAGCCGCAGCATCGTGCGCATCCGGTCCTGCCAGGGCACGTCCTTGGTCAGGCTGACCACGGGGACACCGCTCGCCGGGGTGAACGCCGGCGGGGCGTTGCGGGCGCTGTACGTGCTCGGCGGGCTGAACGCCGACCCCTCCGGCTCGGCGGCCGGCGGCCCCGGCACGTCGAGCCCCTCGGGGATCGCGAACTCCGACGTCGCCTCGGACTCCGAACCGGCGCGGGGCGGGGCGAGCCCCTCCGGGACGGCGAACTCGGACGTCGTCGACGACTCGCTGTCGGCCGGCGCCGCGATCCCGGCGCGCGGCAGGGGCGGGTAGGTGCTCCTCGCCTCGTCCGACTGCGGCTTGCGGTCCTCCGCGTCCGTCACTGCGTAGCGCTCCCTGTACGACACTGCCCGTAAGCCTCAGTACCCGAAAGAGCCAGTATGCGCACAGACGGACGAACGGGCCGCACGCGTACGCGTGCGACCCGTCCGCACTCCTCAGGCCTCTGGGGTCCGAAGTGACCTGGGGGTCTCAGTGACCGCCCTGCTCCTTGAAGCGCTTGTACGACCGCTCGATCTCGGCCTCGGCGTCCGTGCGGCCCACCCAGTTGGCGCCCTCGACCGACTTGCCCGGCTCCAGGTCCTTGTAGACCTCGAAGAAGTGCTGGATCTCCAGGCGGTCGAACTCGGCGACGTGGTGGATGTCACGCAGGTGCTCCATGCGCGGGTCGGACGCCGGCACGCACAGCACCTTGTCGTCGCCGCCGGCCTCGTCGCGCATCCGGAACATGCCGACGGCGCGGCACTTGACCAGGACGCCCGGGAAGGTGGGCTCGTCCAGGATGACCAGCGCGTCCAGCGGGTCGCCGTCCTCACCGAGGGTGCCCTCGATGAAGCCGTAGTCGGCCGGATAGACCGTCGAGGTGAAGAGGTGCCGGTCCAGGCGGATCCGACCCGTCTCGTGGTCCACCTCGTACTTGTTGCGCGAACCCTTCGGGATCTCGATCGTGACGTCGAACTCCACCGGTGGCTCCTCCATGATCAGCACATAGTTCTGGTGGTTAAGTGTCCCTCACGCAGGTGTGTGATCGCGAAAGGGGCTGGTGGTCGTGCCAGAACTGAGGCCTTGGCGCGCCGCGAGACCGCACGTGGTGCGGCTCGCGCAGGCCGTACGACCCCGTCTGGCACGGGCCGCGGACAGCGTACGACCGCACCTGGCCCGGGCCGCGGCGGCCGCCGGACCCCGGGCCGGACGGCTCGCGCGGGCCGCGCGGCCGCGGACCCCGCAGGCGAGGCGGACCTGGCAGTACACCGCGGGAGCCGCCACCGCCGGACTGGCGCTGGCCGCCGCAGTGGTCACCGCCGCCGGCCCCTGGGACGACTCGGGTCAGCGTAAGGCCGAGCGGGACTGGGCCGCGGCGCAGGAACGCGCGCGTGGCACAGATCACGCCGGTACGCCCGCCCCCGCGCCCCCGCGCCCGGCCCCCAGCGCGCCCGCCGTGCTCACCGGCCTCGGCGGGCGCGCCGATGCCGTGCGGGCCGCCCCGGACGGCAAGGCCCTCGCGGACGTCCTGGGCCCGCTGCTGAAGTCGCCGGCGCTGGGCGGCCGCCAGGCCGTCGCGGTGGTCGACGTGGCCACCGGCAGGCGCCTGTACGGCACCGGGCCCGGTACCGCGCTCACCCCCGCCTCCACCACGAAGATCGCCACCGCGGTGGCGGTCCTGTCGGCCCTGGGCGCGGACCACCGCCTCACCACCCGCGCCGTGCTGGAGCCCGACACCAACGAGGTCGTCCTGGTCGGCGGCGGCGACCCCACCCTCACGGCCCGCGCACCGGCCGGCGGGTCCGCGAGCCTCACCGAGCTGGCCGACCGGACGGCGGCCGCACTCGCCCAGCGCGGCATCCGCGAGGTCACCCTCTCGTACGACAAGACCCTCTACACGGGCCCCGAAACGCACCCGATCGGGGTCAACACCAACCTCGCCCCCGTCACCGCCCTGATGACCGACGAGGGCCGTACGGACGACTCCACCAGCGGTCCGGCCACCCGGGTCCCGGACCCGCCGGCCGACGCGGCCCGCACCTTCGGCGGCCTTCTGAAGGAGCGCGGCATCCTCGCGAAGGCCCCCGGCCCCTCCAAAGCGACCACCCGCGCGCAGACCCTCGCGACGGTCTCCTCACCGCCCCTGTCCGCCCTGGTCGAGCGCATGCTCACGCACAGCGACAACGACCTCGCCGAGGCCCTCGCCCGCCAGACCGCGCTCGCCATCGGCAAGCGGGCCGACTTCGCCGGCGCGGGTGAGGCGATCGCGGCCCAGCTGACGAAACTGGGCCTGCCCCTCAAGGGCGCCGCGTTCAAGGACGGCAGCGGCCTCGACCGCGCCGACCGGCTGACCCCCGACCTCCTCACGGCCCTGCTGGTGACCGCGGCCGACCCCCGCCATCCGGACCTGCGGCCCGTCCTGACCGGCCTGCCCGTGGCCGGCTTCACCGGCACCCTGGCGAGCCGCTACACCGACGGCGCGGCCGGCGTGGTACGCGCCAAGACCGGCACCCTCACGGGCGTGAACGCCCTGGCGGGCACGGTGGTCGACCGCAACGGCCGCCTCCTGGCGTTCGCCTTCCTGACCTCGGACACGACCAGCGCCGCCACGGCCCAGACGACCCTGGACAAGGCGGCGACGGCGCTGGCGGGGTGCGGCTGCCGGTAGGTCCTGCGCCCCCGGCCGCGGGCAGTGGGTGCGGCCGGGGCGACCGGGGCCGCCGGCGACGGCGCCGGGCACCCGGCACCGCCCCGGACCCCGCCCGGCCGCACGCCCTGCCCCCAGCGGCGGCGCTCACGTACGGTTGACACATGACGAGCATCGGTGGTGCTGCCTCATCCGGCATGGTCGACTGGAATCTCGCGGTCGCGACCGCGACCCGGCTCGTGCGGCCGGGCCCCGACGTCAGCCGCGACGAGGCCCGCGCCGTCGTCGCGGAGCTGCGCCGGCACGCCAAGGCCTCGGAGGAACACGTCCGGGGCTTCACTGGTCTGGCCACCGAGGAGGGCCACGACACCCCGGTCCTCGTCGTCGACCGGCCGGGCTGGATCCGGGCCAACGTCGCCGGATTCCGGGAGATCCTGCGGCCGCTGCTGGAGAAGATGCAGGAGCGGCGCGGCAGTTCCCCCGGCGGCGCGGTCCTCGGCGCCGTCGGCGGCAAGGTCACCGGCGTCGAACTGGGGATGCTGCTGTCCTTCCTCGCCTCGCGCGTCCTCGGCCAGTACGAGACCTTCGCACCGGCCACCCGGGAACTCCCGGCCGGCGAGAACGGCGGCGGCCGGCTGCTGCTCGTCGCCCCCAACATCGTGCACGTCGAACGCGAACTCGATGTCGACCCCCACGACTTCCGCCTCTGGGTCGCCCTGCACGAGGAGACGCACCGCACCCAGTTCACCGCCGTGCCCTGGCTGCGCGACCACCTGGAGGGGGAGATCCAGGCGTTCCTGGCCGAGACCGACGTCGACCCCATGACCGTCCTGGAACGCATCCGCGAGGCCGCCCAGTCCCTGGCCGGCGGGCGCCCCGAGGGCGAGGAGGACGACGGCGGCCGCTCCCTGGTGGAGCTCGTCCAAAGTCCCGCCCAGCGGGAGATCCTCGGCCGCCTCACCGCCGTGATGTCCCTGCTGGAGGGCCACGCCGACTTCGTGATGGACGGCGTCGGCCCCTCGGTCGTCCCCTCCGTCGCGGAGATCCGCGAGAAGTTCCAGCAGCGCCGCGCCAAGGGCGCCTCCCGCCTGGACCTGGCGCTGCGCAAGCTGCTCGGCCTGGACGCCAAACTCCGCCAGTACCGCGACGGCGAACGCTTCGTGCGGGCCGTCGTCGACCAGGTCGGCATGGACGGCTTCAACCGCGTGTGGACCTCCCCGAACACCCTGCCCACCAAGTCGGAGATCGCCAAACCGGCGGACTGGGTCACGCGGGTGCATCGCAGGCCGGAGGCGTGAACCCGGTGGCGAGGTCGTGAAAGGAATCCGGAGGACGGCAGGCGAACGCCCCTTCAATCACCCGTCCGAGGGACCGTGAGCGAGGGGTAGGCGTGCAATGCTCGGGGAAGGGCCCGGTTCTGTCACCATCTACACACTCTGCGTGACCGACCTCGGGCTCACCCCCCGACAACTTCATGAAGGGAACGGGACATGGGTCCCCATCCTGCGGTCGCGGCGATACGCCTGGCGGTCCGCCGCGTCCTCCACGACATCCTGACCGAACACAGCCGCACCACCGGCGGCGATCCCGCGTACGCGCCCGCTCACGCGCCCGCGCGCACGACGGCGCCCACCGGCGGCCGGCCCTCCACCGATTCGAACGGGGCGGTCCCCCCGTCCCCGCCGCTCGTGCTGGTGGCCTGCTCCGGCGGCGCCGACTCCATGGCGCTCGCCTCCGCCCTCGCCTTCGAGGCGCCCAAGCTCGGCATCCGCGCCGGCGGCGTCACCGTCGACCACGGCCTGCAGCCCGGCTCCGGCCTGCGCGCCGAGGAAGTCGTCCTGCGGCTGCGCGAACTCGGCCTCGACCCGGTCGAGTCCGTCGCCGTCACCGTGGGCCGCGAAGGCGGCCCCGAGGCCGCCGCCCGCGACGCCCGCTACGCCGCCCTGGACTCCGTCGCCGAACGCCACGGCGCCGCCGCCGTCCTGCTCGGCCACACCCGCGACGACCAGGCCGAAACCGTCCTGCTCGGCCTCGCCCGCGGCTCCGGCATCCGCTCCCTGTCCGGCATGGCCGCCGTCTCGGGGGCCGCCGGCCGCTACCGGCGCCCCTTCCTCCAGCTGGACCGGCAGACCGCCCGCAAGGCCTGCATGGCCCAGTCCCTCCCCGTCTGGGACGACCCGCACAACGCCGACCCCGCCTACACCCGCTCCCGCCTGCGGCACGAAGGCCTGCCCGCCCTGGAGAAGGCCCTCGGCAAGGGCGTCGTCGAGGCCCTCGCCCGCACCGCCCAGCTCTCCCGCGACGACGCCGACGCCCTGGATGCCTGGGCCGCGCAGGCCGAGGCCACCGTCCGCGACGCCGCGGGCCTGCTGGAGTGCGCCAAGCTGTACGCGCTGCCGCCCGCCGTACGCCGCCGCATCCTGCGCCGCGCCGCCATCGAGGCCGGCGCCCCGGCCGGCTCGCTGTTCGCCCGCCACATCGAGGAAGTCGACCGGCTCATCACCGGCTGGCGCGGCCAGGGCGCCATCAACCTCCCCGGCAAAGTCGTCGCCCAGCGGCAGGGTGGCAGACTGGTGATTCGGCAAGGCTGAACAGTGCCCCCTCCCGGCTCCCCGCGGAGGGGCTGGTCAGCCGGTGGGACGACCGACCGAAAGTGATGCGGGTGGACGCGAAAGACATGGGTGCCGACCTCAAGCAGGTACTCATCACCAAGGAAGAGATCGACGCGAAGCTGGCCGAGCTGGCCGCGAAGATCGACGCGGAGTACGAGGGCAAGGACCTGCTGCTCGTCGGCGTCCTGAAGGGCGCGGTCATGGTCATGGCCGACCTCGCCCGGGCGCTGTCCACCCCCGTCACCATGGACTGGATGGCCGTATCCTCGTACGGGGCGGGCACCCAGTCCTCCGGTGTGGTGCGGATCCTCAAGGACCTCGACACCGACATCAAGGGCAAGCACGTTCTCATCGTCGAGGACATCATCGACTCCGGCCTGACCCTGTCCTGGCTGATCTCCAACCTCGGCTCGCGCGAGCCCGCCTCCCTCAAGGTGTGCACGCTGCTGCGCAAGCCCGAGGCCGCCAAGGTCGCCATCGACGTGGAATGGGTCGGCTTCGACATCCCCAACGAGTTCGTCGTCGGCTACGGCCTCGACTACGCCGAGAAGTACCGCAACCTCCCGTTCGTCGGTACGCTCGCGCCCCACGTCTACGGCGGCTGACACCCCGCCGGGGCGTCGTACCGGTGATCGGGAACCCCAGCGGGTCCCGCGCCGTTGGAGCATGCGTAGACGGGATTGCCAGCCGTCCCACGCGGCTTCAGGTGACAATGCTGGGGTACCGTCCGAAGAACAGCCTTTATCAAACTCACTATGGCAGGAGGGACGGGGCGGCACCGCTCCGTATGGATGGACGTGAAGCGATACTTCCGTGGGCCGGTCATGTGGATCGTGCTGGCCGTCCTTGCCGTGGTCGTGTTGATGCAGGTCGTCGGCTCGTCCGGTGGCTACAAGACGGTGGACACGGGCCAGGTCGTCCAGGCGATCAACGAGAACAGGGCAGAGTCGGCCAAGCTGACCACCGGTGACGAGCAGACCATCAAGGTCCAGCTCAAGGACGGTCAGAAGGTCGAGGGCAGCTCGAAGATCCAGGCGAGCTACATCGGCGACCAGGGCAAGGCACTGGCCGACACCCTGCAGAACAAGTTCCAGGACAAGCAGCTTCCGGACGGCTACACGGTCTCGCCGTCCAAGCAGAACCCGTTCGTCGGCATCCTGCTCTCCCTGCTGCCCTTCGTCCTCATCGTCGTCGTCTTCCTGTTCCTGATGAACCAGATGCAGGGCGGCGGCTCCCGGGTGATGAACTTCGGCAAGTCGAAGGCCAAGCTCATCACCAAGGACACCCCGAAGACGACGTTCGCCGACGTCGCCGGATCGGACGAGGCCGTCGAGGAGCTCCAGGAGATCAAGGAGTTCCTCCAGGAGCCGGCCAAGTTCCAGGCCGTCGGCGCCAAGATCCCCAAGGGCGTTCTGCTCTACGGTCCGCCCGGCACCGGTAAGACGCTGCTGGCGCGTGCCGTCGCGGGCGAGGCCGGTGTGCCGTTCTACTCGATCTCCGGTTCCGACTTCGTCGAGATGTTCGTCGGTGTCGGTGCCTCCCGGGTCCGTGACCTGTTCGAGCAGGCCAAGGCGAACGCCCCGGCGATCGTCTTCGTCGACGAGATCGACGCGGTCGGCCGCCACCGCGGCGCCGGCCTCGGCGGCGGTCACGACGAGCGCGAGCAGACCCTGAACCAGCTGCTCGTCGAGATGGACGGCTTCGACGTCAAGGGCGGTGTGATTCTCATCGCCGCCACCAACCGGCCCGACATCCTCGACCCGGCCCTGCTGCGCCCCGGCCGCTTCGACCGCCAGATCGCGGTCGACCGCCCGGACATGCAGGGCCGTCTGGAGATCCTCAAGGTCCACCAGAAGGGCAAGCCGGTCGCCCCCGACGTCGACCTCGCCGCCGTCGCCCGCCGCACGCCCGGCATGACCGGTGCCGACCTGGCCAACGTCCTGAACGAGGCCGCGCTGCTCACGGCCCGCAGCGACAAGAAGCTGATCGACAACCAGATGCTGGACGAGGCGATCGACCGCGTGGTCGCGGGCCCGCAGAAGCGGACCCGGATCATGTCGGACAAGGAGAAGAAGATCACCGCGTACCACGAGGGCGGACACGCCCTGGTCGCGGCGGCCTCGCCGAACGCCGACCCCGTCCACAAGATCACGATCCTGTCGCGCGGCCGGGCCCTCGGCTACACGATGGTTCTGCCGGACGAAGACAAGTACTCCACGACCCGCAACGAGATGCTGGACCAGCTGGCCTACATGCTGGGCGGCCGCGCGGCCGAGGAGCTCGTCTTCCACGACCCGACCACCGGCGCCGCCAACGACATCGAGAAGGCCACCAACCTGGCCCGCGCGATGGTCACGCAGTACGGCATGACCGAGCGGCTCGGCGCGATCAAGTTCGGCGGCGACAACACCGAGCCGTTCCTCGGACGTGAGATGGCTCACCAGCGCGACTACTCGGAAGAGGTCGCCGCGCTCGTCGACGAAGAGGTCAAGAAGCTCATCGAGACGGCGCACAACGAGGCCTGGGAGATCCTGGTCGAGAACCGCGACGTCCTCGACAACCTCGTTCTCGCCCTGCTGGAGAAGGAGACGCTGGGCAAGGAGGAGATCGCCGAGATCTTCGCCCCGGTCGTCAAGCGCCCGCCGCGGCCCGCCTGGACCGGCTCCTCCCGCCGTACGCCGTCCACCCGCCCGCCGGTGCTCTCCCCCAAGGAGCTCGCACTGACCAACGGGGCCAACGGCGCCACGCCGGCCATCAGCACCGCGAAGAGCACCGCCACGGAGCCCTCCGTGACGCAGGAGCGAGCTACGGAGGACCGCCCCGAGAGCTGACCCGGCTCACCGGCGGCCCGCCTGGCCCGGAATGAATGCCGCGCCCCCCAGGTTCTAGCCTGGGGGGCGCGGCATTTTCGCCATGTCCGCTGCTGCCCGGATGAAAGACAGGAACGAGGCACCCCATGACCGACCCCGTGATGCTGGACGGCGAGGGCCAGATCGGCGAGTTCGACGAGAAGCGGGCCGAGAACGCCGTACGGGAACTGCTGATCGCGGTCGGCGAGGACCCGGACCGGGAGGGGCTCCGGGAGACGCCGGCGCGGGTCGCGCGGGCCTACAAGGAGATATTCGCCGGCCTGTGGCAGAAGCCCGAGGACGTGCTGACGACGACGTTCGACATCGGGCACGACGAGATGGTGCTCGTGAAGGACATCGAGGTGTACTCGACCTGTGAGCATCATCTGGTGCCGTTCCGGGGCGTGGCGCACGTCGGGTACATTCCGTCCACCAGCGGAAAGATCACGGGCCTGTCGAAACTGGCCCGGCTCGTCGACGTCTACGCCCGTCGCCCGCAGGTGCAGGAACGACTCACCACCCAGATCGCGGACTCGCTGATGGAGATCCTGGAGCCGCGCGGGGTGATCGTGGTCATCGAGTGCGAGCACATGTGCATGTCGATGCGCGGCATCCGCAAGCCCGGCGCGAAGACGCTCACGTCGGCCGTGCGGGGGCAGTTGCGGGACGCGGCGACGCGCAACGAGGCGATGAGCCTCATCATGGCCCGCTGAGGCGCCCCGCGTCGCGCTTCAGGCTGCCGGGGCCGCCCCGGCGCCGTTGTGTTCGTCGTCCTCCGGGAGTTTGCAGACGCGCTCCAGGAACAGGGCCGCCGCTATGACGCCGATGCCGGCCAGGACCGAGAAGCCGGCGTAGATGGCCTGGTCGCGGCGGGCCGGGATGTCGAGGGATTCCAGCAGGAAGACGCCCGTACCGCCGTACATGCCGGCGACGAGGGCGGCGACCAGGGCGCTGGCCTGACCGAAAACCACCGCTCGGGCGGCCATGAGGGGGTCGACGCCCTTGGCCTCGGGGCGGCGCTCGCGCTGGGCCTTGAGGCGGGCGCGGATCGACAGCGCCGTCGCGAGCAGGACCACGGCGATCAGAGCCAGGACGATGGGCGCGGCCAGGGGGACGCTCGGGAGTGTCCCGAGGGAGTTCCACAGGCGGGCGCCCGCCCAGGACAGCACCCCGGCCACGACGAACACGCCGGCCAGCACCCTGATGCGCAGCTCTCTCACGGTGTCCCTTCAGTTCCCCCGACGGTGACCGGCCGGCTGTGTGGCCGCTTTGACCTTAACGGCTATTCGGGCAGTCGAAGTTCCAGGTCCTCGCGCGGTGTCACGCCCTCGCGGGTCACGCCGTCGAGCAGGGCGGCCACCGGGCCGCGGCCCGGGAGCTGGGCCTCGGGGTCGACGTCGTGCCAGGGGGCGAGGACGAAGGCGCGTTCGTGGGCGCGCGGGTGGGGGAGCGTGAGCTGCGGGTCGTCGGAGACGACGTCGGCGTAGGAGACGATGTCCACGTCCAGGGTGCGCGGACCCCAGCGCTCGTCACGGACGCGGTGGAAGGCCTCCTCGACCGCGTGCGCCCGCTCCAGCAGCGAGGACGGGGGCAGGGTGGTCTTCACCACCACGACCGCGTTGAAGTACGACGGCTGGGTGCCGGGCTCGACGCCCCAGGGCTCCGTCTCGTAGACGGGGGAGACCGCCTTGACGCGGACGCCGGGGGTGTCCGCCAGGGCGTCGACGGCGCCCTGGAGGGTCTCCAGGCGGTTGCCGAGGTTGGAGCCGAGGGAGACCACGGCCCGTTTGGGGTTGTGCAGGGTCGTGTCGGCGGCGTCGACCTTGTCGACGACGGAGGCGGGCACGGGCTGGACGGTCGGGTCGCTGGGACCCTTCAGGAAGGCTGCGGTCATACTCGGCTCCGGGTGATGGTGACGGTCACGTCGTCGAAGGGGACGGTGATCGGCGCGTCCGGTTTGTGGACGCAGACCTCGACCTGCCGGACCCCCTCGTGCTTCAGACACACCTGGGCGATGCGCTCGGCGAGCGTCTCGATGAGGTTGACGGGCTCGCCCTCGACGACGGCCACGACCTCCTCCGCCACGATGCCGTAGTGCACGGTCTTCGCCAGGTCGTCGTCGGCCGCGGCCGGACGGGTGTCCAGACCCAGGACGAGGTCCACGATGAAGGTCTGGCCCTCCTCGCGTTCCCGGGGGAACACCCCGTGGTGCCCGCGGGCCTTCAGGCCGCGCAGCGCGACACGATCCACGCGAATCACTCCTGCAATCGTCGGTGTCGGCCGGCTCGTGCCGGGTGCGAGCGGCACGCCGGCCTGAGGTCGAATCTACCTGCGGCCGCTGACAGGGCCGGGCCACAGGGGCGCCGGCCACGGCCGGGACCGGGAGGATTCACCGTGTGTTTCCCCTGGTTTGCCCGGCGGTTCACCACGCGGGGGCGCTCGTGCCCACGGGTGCGTGATCCCCGCCACGCCCGGCCTCGTCCCGGTGAGTCAGTCCCTTTCCCGTGTCGCCCGGGACGTATTCCTCGGGGGACCGGCTACCCACTCAGGCGGAGATGTCGCCGCCCGTGTTCTCGCCGTTGTCGTCGTTGTCGTCGTCCTCGGCCAGGACGGGGGAGGCGTGGTGCGACCAGAGCTTCCAGCCGTCGGGTGTGCGCCGGAACACGTTGGTGGCGACCACCAGCTGGCCGACCAGCGGGCCGAGTTCGTCGCCGTCGTCGGGGGCCGGGCCGCCGCTGAGGATGTTCTCCGTGCAGGTCACCAGGGCGGTGTCCCCGGTGACCGAGACGTGCACGTCGGTGAGGAAGAACTGGATGTAGTCGGTGTTGGCCATGATCAGGGCGTAGGACCTGAGGACCTCGCCGCGGCCGGTGAGGACCGGCCAGCCCGGGTGCACGCAGGAGACCACACCGGCGTCGGCCGGGTCGTGGTAGGTCTCGTCGATGCCCAGGTCGGCGGGGGTGAGCCAGAGCGACGCCAGTTCCTCGAAGTCGCCCCGTTCCAGTGCCTCGTAGAAGGCGGTGTTGGCGGCCTCGACCTGCTCGACGTCGGTGTGGGGGGCGCTCACCGGGCTCCCTCTGCGCCGTGACCTGCGCCCTGCGCGCCGTCTGCTCCCGTGTGCGTGTGCCGGTGTGCCGCACGCGCCTCCTGGTGTGCCGCACGCGCGTCCCCGTGAGCCGTGCGCGCCTCCTGGACGGCGCGTACCACCCGTACGGCGTCCGCCGTCGCGCGGACCTCGTGGACGCGCACGGCCCACGCGCCGGCGTGCGCCGCGAGCGTGGAGACGGCGGCGGTGGCCGCGTCACGCTCCCGGGCGGGCGGTACCGCGCCGTCCGGGCCCGCCAGGACGCGGCCGAGGAACCGCTTGCGGGACGCGGCCACCAGCAGCGGGCGGCCGAGGCCGAGCAGGCGGTCGAGGCGGGCGAGGAGCGCGAGATCGTGCTCGGCGTCCTTGGAGAAGCCGAGCCCGGGGTCGACGATGATCCGGTCGGGGGCGATGCCGCCCCGCAGGACGGCCTCCACGCGCGCGTGCAGCTCGTCGACGACCTCGGTGACGACGTCGTCGTAGACGCCCTTGACGTTGCCGCCCTGGAGGAAGCCGCGCCAGTGCATGACGACGAAGGGGGCGCCGGCCTCGGCCACCGCCGGGATCATCGCCGGGTCGGCGAGGCCGCCGCTGACGTCGTTGACGAGGGCGGCACCGGCCGCGAGGGCCTGCTCGGCGACCGAGGCGCGCATGGTGTCGACGGAGACCGTGACGCCCTCGGAGGCGAGGCCGCGGACCACGGGGACGACGCGCCTGAGCTCCTCGGCCTCGTCGACCCGGGTGGCGCCGGGCCGGGTGGACTCGCCGCCGACGTCGACCAGGTCCGCGCCCTCGCTGACCAGGGCGAGGCCGTGTTTGACGGCGGCCGTCGTGTCGAACCAGCGGCCGCCGTCGGAGAAGGAGTCGGGGGTCACGTTGACGACTCCCATGACCGCGCAGCGGTCCCATGCGGGAAGGCCCGCCACGTGGCGGCGGCCGGTCTCAGTGCTCATGTGTTCAGCCTAGGGCGTGGGGCGGTGCGGGATCGTTGCGGGCGTTTCCTTTCCCGCCCGCAACGATCCCCCGGCCGCGCGAAGCGGCCCGAGCGGAAGCCCCGGGGGCGGGGGGCTGCGGCTTCCGCTCGGGCCGGTCCTGGGAGGGCCTTGCGGCCCGGTGGGTCACGCCGCGCGGACGTTGCGCTCCGACGGCGCCCCGTGGGTGCGGTGGGCACACGGCTGACGGGTCGCGGCGCGGCGGCGGCGCAGGAAGCGCGGCAGCGGCAGGGCCAGGTTGACGAAGCCCTCCGCCTGCATGGCGGCGAAACCGATGCGCGGCAGGTCCGCGGAGGCCCGGTAGACGACGAAGCGCGGCTCCCAGCGCGGCTGGAACTTGGCGTTGAACTTGTACAGGGACTCGATCTGGAACCAGCGGGAGAGGAAGACCAGCAGCCCGCGCCAGGCGCGCAGCACCGGACCCGCACCGATCTTCTCGCCGCGTGCCAGGGCGGAGCGGAACATGGCGAAGTTCAGGGAGACGCGCTCGATGCCGAACTTCGGGGCGGCCTGGAGGGCGGCCACGATGAGCAGCTCGTTCATGCCGGGGTCGGCGGAGCGGTCGCGCCGCATCAGGTCCAGGGACGCGCCGTCCTTGCCCCACGGCACGAAGTGCAGGATCGCCTTCAGGTCTCCGTAGGGGCCGGGCTGGTCGTCGGCCTTGTGGGCGGTGGCGATGAGGCAGTCGCCGTCCGCCGGGTCGCCGATGCGGCCCAGCGCCATGGAGAAGCCGCGCTCGGTGTCGGTGCCGCGCCAGTCCTCGGCGGCGCGGCGGATCCGCTCCAGCTCGGTCTCGCCGAGGTCACGGACACGTCGGACGCGGGTTTCGTAACCGGCCCGCTCGATGCGCTTGACCATCTGGCGCACATTGCGCATCGCGCGGCCGGCGAGCGAGAAATCCTTCACGTCCACCACCGCCTCGTCGCCCAGCTCCAGCGCGTCCAGCCCGGTCTCGCGGGTCCACACCTCGCCGCCGGTCTCGGAGCAGCCCATGACGGCGGGGGTCCAGGAGTGGGCCCGGGCCTCGTCCATGAAGCGTTCGATGGCGCCGGGCCAGGCCTCGACGTCGCCGATGGGGTCGCCGCTGGCGAGCATCACGCCGGAGACGACCCGGTACGTCACGGCCGCCTTGCCGCTGGGGGAGAACACGACGGCCTTGTCGCGGCGCAGCGCGAAGTGGCCGAGGGAGTCGCGGCCGCCGTGCCGGGCCAGCAGGGCGCGCAGCTTCTCCTCGTCCTCGACGGTCAGCTGGGCGGCCGGGTGCTCGGGGCGGAAGGCCAGGTAGATGGTGGTGACGGCGGTGAGCAGGCCGAGGGCGCCCAGGGAGAAGGCGACCGTCCAGGAGGTGTTGCCCTGGTAGTCGACCGGGCCCTCGAAGCCGAACAGGCCGTAGACGACGTGGGTGAGGCGGTCGGCCAGGCTGGGGTCGCCGACCATGCGCTCGGTGTGGACGCTGACGATGACCAGGCCCAGGGCGAGCGAGCCGGCGCTCATCAGCACGAAGTTGGCCAGCGCCCGCCACCGGCTGCGCGGGTCGGGCAGCGCCGCGAACTGGTCGCGGTGCCGCAGCAGGGGCAGCAGCAGCGCCAGCGAGACCAGGACGCCCACGATCGAGTGCCGGTAGCTGAACTGGGCCACGGCGCCGGCCGGCAGCAGGGCCACGGCGGCCCGCCAGGCCCGGCGCTTGCCCCGCTTGAGGCCGTGCGCGAGCAGCAGCAACAGCACACCGGCGCTCAGCGACAGCGCGGCCGCGAACGGCCCGAGCGCACCGGGCAGCACCTCCGCGAGGGCGTGCATACGGCTGTACCGGAAGCGCGGGAAGACGCCCGCGGCGATGTCCACGAGGCCCACCAGGGCACACGCTCTGCCGACGAGGACGGGGACGGCCTCGGGGCGCGGGCCGCGCAGCACGCGGCGCACACGGCTCGTCGGGCTCGTGCGGTCCGGGTCGTTCGTACGACTCGGAACCCCGCCCGACATTTCCTCATCTGTCCTGACAGACATCGCATCCCGTAGTTCTGCGAGAGACCTTGGATCCGGTGCCCTTTCGGGCATCCGGCGACATTGCGCCCTCTAGGACGGTGTCTCGGGGGAAGAGGTTCACTCCCGTCGTCAAAGCCGGTTCAAAGGCCGAGGAAAGCCCGGGGCAAGCCCTTGCGAAGAAGCAGCGAGGGCGGCCGGGCCCGGGCGGAAAGCGCAGGCAGGTAACCCCAATGGGTCTCACGAGCAACAACGTGCTGGTGCTGGCGGTCCTGGCCGCGGTGCTGCTGTTCGCCGGAACGGTGTGGCTGTGGCCACGGCTGGCCCGGCGCGGGTGGCGGGCGGTCGGCGGGCGGATCGGCCTGCTGCTCGCCACCCAGCTGACGATCTTCGTCGCGGTGGGCCTGTCCGCGAACCAGGCCTTCGGTTTCTACGCCAGCTGGGCGGACCTGTTCGGGCAGGAGACCGACCAGGGCGTGGTCGTCGACCACACGGCGGGCAGCCGTTCGGGCGGCCCCCTGCAGGTGGTGGACACCCTGCGGGTGCCGGGCACGGCCGGCGGACCCCGGGTCAGCGGCCAGATACAGAAGGTCGCCCTGGTGGGCCGGACGACGCACATCGCCACGCCCGCGTACGTGTACCTGCCGCCGGAGTACTTCCAGCCGCGGTACCGCACGCGCACCTTCCCGGCCGCGGTCGTGCTCACCGGCTACCCGGGAACGGCCGAGGCGCTGGTGGACAAGCTGCGCTATCCCCGTACCGCCCTGCGGCTGGCCAAGGACGGCCGGATGCAGCCGATGATCCTGGTCATGCTGCGCCCGACGGTGGCACCGCCCCGGGACACCGAGTGCGTGGACATCCCGCGGGGGCCGCAGACCGAGTCGTTCTTCGCCAGGGACCTGCCCGACGCCGTCCTCGCCCACTACCGGGTGGGCAGGGAACCCGGCAGCTGGGGCATCATCGGCGACTCCACGGGCGGATACTGCGCGTTGAAGCTCGCGATGCACCACCCGGGCGTGTATGCCGCGGGGGCCGGTCTGTCGGCGTACTACAAGGCGCCGACCGACCCCACCACGGGCGACCTGTTCCACGGCGACAAGGCGCTGAAGAACCGCGCGAATCTGTGGTGGTACCTCAAGCACATGCCCGCTCCCGACACCTCACTGCTCGTCACCAGCAGCAGGATCGGCGAGGCCAACTACCAGGACACACTGAAGTTCATCGCACGCGTGAAGGCCACCGGGCTGACCCGGATCTCGTCGATCATCCTGGAAAGCGGCGGGCACAACTTCAACACCTGGCGGCGGGAGATTCCGGGGACGCTCCAGTGGATCAGCGGACGGCTGAGCGACCGCTGAAAACGATCTTGCAGAATTCGGTATTCCGTTCTGATCCGGTGTGAACTCCGAGAGGACACTTTGTTTTTGCGGGGCGGGGCACCACGATTCGCCTACGCGCGGTAAGTTTCTGGCCATGCCACGTGGACGTCACCGCCATTCCCCACCCCTGCACAGGCTGCTGCCGCCCTCGGCGATCGCCGGCGTCTCACTCGTCTGCGCGCTCGGCCCCTGGGTGTTCACCGCGCCCGGTGTGCTGCGCACGCTGGCAGCGGCCGGCGCGGCCACGGCACTCGTCGGCGCGGCCGTGATGCGCCGCTGGGACATCCAGGCGGGCAAACAGGTCGCCGACCTCACGCGCGCGCGTGCCAGCGACGAGTGGCGCTTCGAGGAGCGGGTCGCCGAACTGGAGGCCGACCTGGAGGAGTCCCGCGAGCTGCGCGCCAAGCTGGAGCAGCGGCTGCGGGCCAAGCGCGCGGAGCTGGCGGGCCTGCGCAACGAGCACGCGGCCCTGCTGCGCCGCTACGCCACGGCGGAGACCGAACGCGCGAGCGTGCTGGAGGAACGCCGGGTCCTGGAGATCGAGGCCACCACTCCGGCACGCGCGCTGACGGCCGGTGGACAGCCGGCCGAAGCCCAGCCGGCGGACGCGCGGCCGGCCGGTGCGCCGACGGCCGCGGGTGACGGCGGGACCGCTCCCGAGTCCGGGAGCGAGCCGGAGGCCGGGCAGGACGGGCCGGCGGTTCCTTCCGTGTTCTCGCCGGAGGGCTCCCGGCTGTTCCTGCGGGCCATGGCGGCCCTCGCCCGGTTCGACGGCGGCGCCCCGGACCCGGACGGCGACGTCCCGGCGGACGACGGGCCCGAGCCCACGCCCAAGGGCGGGAAGGCGGAGCCGGCGCCGGAGCGGGAGGACGAGCCACAGGGGCCGCTCGAGGCGGTCGCCGGGCAGGAGCACGCGACCGCCGCCTCCTCCACCAGCGACCGGTCCGAGCAGCCCGAGCAGCCCGAGCCGTCCGCCCAGCAGCCCTCCGGGCACTTCACCGTGCCGACCGCGGTGGCCGTCGTACCGCAGTCCGCGCCCGTACGGCGTCCGGTGAACGAGGGCGGGTTCGACTTCTTCGGCACCAAGAAGGGCACCTCGCGGGCCGCCCTGGAGGCCGTCCAGAACGAGGACCTCGCCGACGTGGTCGGCCAGGAGGCCCTCGCCCTGCACAAGGCGGAGACCGAGGCCCGGTTCAAGCCGGCCGGTCCCCAGTCGCGTGCGGTGGGCCAGGTCATCGACCTCACGGCCCACGACGAGACCGAGCAGATCGACGTGCAGGGGCTGCGCAGCGCCGCTTCCTGACGGGCTGACCGAATCCTGACGGGCCGACCGGCCCCCGCTGCCCGCGGCTCGCCCCGAGCCGCGGGCAGCGTCGTGCCCGGGCGTGGTTCACGCCATCCAGCGGTCCGGCCGCGCGTCCCTGCGGCCGGTGCGCGACCGCTCCGCCTGGGCCCGCAGCAGCCGGGCCGCCTCGTCGGCGTCCCGCAACCGGGCCGTGACGGTCTTGTTCGCGCCCGTGTCCACGTGGACGTCGGCGACCCCCCGGGCTCGCTCCCAGGGCCCCTGCGTCAGCCGTACGCTCTGCACCTTGGCGTGCGGCACCAGCGCCAGGGTCCGGCGCAGCAGCCCGGAGCGGGCCGCGAACACCGCGTCGGTGACGGCGAGTCCGTACCCGCGCCACCACAGCGGCGTGCACCACCGGGCCCGCGCCGGCGGCCGGGACAGCGCCTCGGGCGGCGGTACGGTCACGCCGGGCAGCACGCGCGCGATGACGGACTGCGCGATCTCCCGGGGAGCGACCGGCACCAGCATGGAGTTGGAGGAGCCGGCCACGTCCAGCTCCACCCGCACCCAGCCGCGCCGCCGCCACAGCAGCGGTTCGACGATCCGCACGGTCTGCACGCGCCCCGGCGGCACGGTCTCGTGGGCGCGGTCGAGCAGCCCGTGGTCGACGCGCAGCCCGTCGGGGGACTGGGACACCGTCCAGTCGTACTCGGCGACGAACCGCCCCACGCTGCTCGCCCCGGCCGCGCCCAGCAGGGGGACGCCGGCCGCCAGCACCGTCCAGGGGCTGCCGCTGACCAGCCACACCACCGGCACCACGACCAGGGCGACGAGCAGCCACCCCCAGGCCGCGCCGGTCAGCGCCAGCGCCACCGCCAGCACGCCCGGGGGGACGCGCAGCAGCCGTGTCGAGGGCGCCTCGCCGACCGCGTGCGCGGTCTCGGGCGCGAAACCGGCCGCCCGGGCGAGGAGTTCGGCCCGCAGTGCCCGGGCCTCGTCGGCGCCGAGGAAGGCGAGCTCGTCCTTCTTGTCGGTCCCCAGGACGTCGAGTTTCAGCTTGGCGACGCCCGCGATCCGGGCGAGCAGCGGCTGGGTGAGGTCGATGGCCTGGACGCGTTCCAGCCGGATGTGCGCGGTGCGGCGGAACACCAGGCCGGTACGGATGCGCAGTTCGGTGCCGGTGACCGCGTAGTGCGTGAACCACCAGGAGCAGAAGCCGTAGAACGCGGCGACCGGGACCACCACGGCCAGCGCGATCAGCAGGGTCTGGGTCGTCAGCCGGGTCAGGTGGCGCTGCGCCTGGTCGGGGTCGTGCACCGCCCACCCGACCAGCACGGCGACCGGCGCCCACGCGCGCCGGAACGGTGTGACCGGGTGCAGCCGCCGCTCGGCCACGGACCGGCCGCCGCCTTCGGCGCGCCCGGGCTCTTCGCTCCGTGGCCGGCCGTCGTGTACGGGCTCTTCGCTCCGTGGCCGGCCGTCGTGTACGGGCTCTTCGCTCCCGGGTCGGCCGTCGTGTACGGGCTCTTCGCCCTCGGGGCGCCCCTCGCCTATGGGGCCTTCGCCCCCGGGCCGGCCCTGGCCTATGGGCCCCTCGCCCCCGGATCGGCCCCGGCCTACGGGCCCCTCGCCCCCGGGCTCCCCGTCGCGTACGGCGTCCTCGGCCCCCGGCGCCGTCACAGCCCCGCCGATCGTGCCTCGCCCAGCTCGGTGAGCCGGTCGCGGAGGCGTTCCGCCTCGGCCGGGTCCAGGCCGGGGATGGTCGCGTCGGTGGCCGCCGCCGCCGTGTGCAGCTGCACGCTGGCCAGCCCGAAGTGCCGTTCGACCGGCCCGGAGGTCACCTCCACCAGCTGCATCCGCCCGTACGGCACGACGGTCTCCTGCCGCCACAGCACGCCCCGGCTGATCAGCAGGTCGTCGGCGCGCTCGGCGTACCGCCAGGAGCGCCAGTTGCGGCCCAGCAGCACCCAGCCCCACACCGTCAGCGCCGGCGGCAGCAGCCCGCAGGCCGCCCAGCCGGGCCCGGCCAGCAGCCCGGGCAGCAGGGCGGCGGCCAGGGTGACCGGGCCCATCCACACCAGCAGCAACAGCCGCCGCATCCTCAGCAGCCCCGGCGGCAGCGCGGTCCACACCGGCTCCAGGTGGTCCACCGGCTCCACCGGCTCCGCCTCCGCCGCCCCCACGCCCTGCGGGCTCCCCGTCTCCATGAGGCCAGCGTACGTAGGAGAGACTGTGTCCATGACTCCTACGACGGAGACCATGGTCGGTATCGGCGGCGCCGCGGAGAGCACCGACATGGTGCTCAACATCGGACCGCAGCACCCGTCCACGCACGGCGTGCTGCGCCTGAAGCTCGTCCTGGACGGCGAGCGCATCACGCGCGCGGAGCCGGTGATCGGCTATATGCACCGGGGCGCGGAGAAGCTGTTCGAGGCGCGGGACTACCGGCAGATCATCGTGCTCGCCAACCGCCACGACTGGCTGTCGGCGTTCTCCAACGAGCTGGGCGTGGTGCTCGCCGTGGAGCGGATGCTCGGCATGGAGGTCCCCGAGCGGGCGGTGTGGACGCGCACGCTGCTCGCGGAGCTGAACCGGGTGCTCAACCACCTGATGTTCCTCGGGTCCTACCCGCTGGAGCTCGGCGGCATCACGCCGGTGTTCTACGCCTTCCGGGAGCGCGAGACGCTGCAGAACGTCATGGAGGAGGTCTCCGGCGGGCGCATGCACTACATGTTCAACCGCGTCGGCGGCCTCAAGGAGGACCTGCCGGCCGGGTGGACCGCACGCGCGCGTGCCGCCGTCGCCGCGGTGCGCTCCCGCATGGACGTCTTCGACGACCTGGTGCTCGGCAACGAGATCTTCCGGGGGCGCACCCGGGGCGTGGGGCGCCTGTCCCCGGAGACCGTGCACGCCTACGGTGTGAGCGGCCCCATCGCGCGCGCCTCCGGGGTCGACTTCGACCTGCGGCGCGACGAGCCGTACCTGGCCTACGGCCAACTGCGGGACGTGCTTCAGGTGGTGACCCGCGAGGAGGGCGACTGCCTGGCCCGCTTCGAGTGCCTGCTCGCGCAGACCCACAACGCGCTGGACCTGGCCGACGCCTGCCTGGACCGGCTCGCCGAACTGCCGCCCGGGCCGATCAACCAGCGGCTGCCCAAGGTCCTGAAGGCACCCGAGGGGCACACCTACGCGTGGACCGAGAACCCGCTCGGCATCAACGGCTACTACCTGGTCAGCAAGGGTGACAAGACGCCGTACCGGCTCAAGCTGCGCTCGGCGTCGTACAACAACATCCAGGCGCTGACCGAGCTGCTGCCGGGGACGCTGGTGGCGGACATGGTGGCGATCCTGGGCTCAATGTTCTTCGTGGTCGGCGACATCGACAAGTAGGTCCTCCGCCTGCGCGAGGCCCACCGGCTGGAGCAGCCAGCCGAAGCCGCCGAGCCCGTCCGGCGCGGTCAGCTCGGCGGCCTCGGAGGCGCCCGCGAGGGCGCGCACGTACCCGGCGGGGTCCGTCGAGGCGAGCGCGAGCGGGGGGCGTGCGCCCGTCACGCCCAGGGCGCGCAGGGCGTCCCGCTGCCGGACGATCCGCCCGCCGGGCAGCACGCACGCGTCCAGCGCGACATGTGCGGTCAGGTCACACGACCCGTCCGGGACGGGCGCGGTCTCGCGGCCCTCCCGGAACCCGGTCAGCGTCCCGAACGGCGGCCGCGCCCGCACCGTGTGCGCGTAGTCCACGGCGACGGCGAGCCCCCGCTCGACCCGGGCCACGGCCCACGCCCACGCCTCGTCCCGGGGCAGCCCGATCTCCGCCCGCAGCCCCTGCTGGGCCGGCAGCGGCCACCACCGCGCCAGCCACCGCGCCTCCGCCCCGCCGACCGGATCCCCGAGCCGCTCGGTGCCGTCCGCACGGACCAGCACCGTGCGGGGCACGCCCGCGGCGTCCACCTCGGCGACCTCCACCGGCACGTTGTCCAGCCACTCGTTGGCGAACAGCAGCCCGGTGACGCCCTCGGGGGGTTCGGCCCGCCACTCGATCCGGTGATCGAGGCCGCCGGGACGGTCGGCGATCTCCACGGCGTACGCGCGTGTGCGGGCGGCCACGTCCAAGGGCAGCGCCGCCAGCACCCCGGCGGCCAGTTCGCCCCGGCCGGCCGCCATGTCGACGAAGTCCAGCCGCGCGGGCCGCCCCAGCGCCGCGTCGACCCGGCACAGCAGCCGGGCCACGGCCCGGGCGAACAGCGGCGAGGCGTGCACGGACGTTCGGAAGTGCCCCGCCGGGCCCTCCGGCCTGCGGTAGAAGCCCCGCGGCCCGTACAGCGCCTGCTGTGCCGCCGCGCGCCAGCCGCGCCACTCACCCGTCGTTGCCGTCGTCACCGGCCCAGGCTACGCGGACACAATCACCAGAACTCCACCTTGCGGAGTAGGCCCGCCCGACGCGGATCGGTCCTCCGGTTGACCCCTGCACACATCCGCCCTGCCTACGCTGGGTTACGTGCAGCGCCTCTACGACTTCCTCCGCAGGCACCCGATGTGGGTCGACGGCTTCTGGGCCCTCGTCCTGTTCGGGGTGTCGGTGGTCGGCGGCGCGGCCCAGGAGCAGGCCCGGCGGGCCGATCTCCCGGTGGCCGCGGTCCCGATCACCCTGTTGTTGTGCCTGGTGATCGCGCTGCGCCGCCGGATGCCGGAGAAGATGCTGCTCCTCGCGGCGGGTGTCGGCGTGGCGCAGCTGATCACGGACGTGGCGGTCCTGCCCGGCGACTTCGCCATGCTGGTGATCGTCTACACGGTGGCCGCGGAGGGTGCCCGCTGGGCCTCGCGGTTCGCGCTGGCCGGCGGCCTGGCCGCGGCGCCCCTGGCGCAGCTGCGCTGGCCGGCCGAGCACACCGGCACCGCGGGCAACCTCGCCCTGATGGTCCTGCAGACCGTGCCCTTCGCGCTGGCCTGGGTGCTCGGCGACTCCATCCGCACCCGGCGCGCCTACTTCGCGCAGCTGGAGGAGCGCGCCGCCCGGCTGGAGAAGGAGCGCGAGGCGCAGGCGAAGGTCGCGGTCGCCGCCGAGCGCGCCCGGATCGCCCGGGAGCTGCACGATGTGGTCGCGCACAACGTGTCGGTGATGGTGGTGCAGGCCGACGGCGCCGCCTACGTCCTCGACACCGCCCCCGACCAGGCGAAGAAGGCCCTGGAGACCATCTCCTCCACCGGCCGCCAGGCCCTCGCCGAGATGCGCCGCCTGCTCGGTGTGCTGCGCACCGGCGAACACCAGGAGGCCGGGGAGTACGTGCCCCAGCCCGACGTGCGGCAGATCGAGGACCTCGTGGAGCAGTGCCGCGGCTCGGGCCTGCCGGTGGACTTCAAGATCGAGGGCACGCCCCGCCCGCTGCCCAGCGGCGTCGAGCTCACCGCGTACCGCATCGTGCAGGAGGCGCTGACCAACACCCGCAAGCACGGCGGACCGGGCGCCGGCGCCAGCGTGCGCCTGGTGTACTTCGACGACGGGCTCGGCCTGCTCGTCGAGGACGACGGCAAGGGCGCCCCGCACGAGCTGTACGAGGAGGGCGGCTACGACGGCCGGGGCCACGGCCTGATCGGCATGCGCGAACGGGTCGGCATGGTCGGCGGCACCCTGGACGCCGGGCCGCGCCCCGGCGGAGGATTCCGCATCAGCGCCCTGCTGCCGCTCAAACCGGCGCACTGACCCCCGCACGCCGTCCACTGACACCTGTCACGACCGGTGACGTCCCGACCCGCGGAACGCGGCGAGGACGCGCACACCGGCTCGCCGCCACCACGGAAACGGAAGAAGACCCGATGACGATCCGCGTGATGCTCGTCGACGACCAGGTGCTACTGCGCACCGGGTTCCGGATGGTGCTCGCCGCCCAGCCGGACATGGAGGTCGTCGCGGAGGCGGGCGACGGCGCGGAGGCCCTTGAGGCGCTGCGCGCGACGGCCGTGGACGTGGTGCTGATGGATGTGCGCATGCCCCGGCTGGACGGAGTGGAGGCGACCCGCCGGATCTGTGCGGACCCCGACGCGCCGAAGGTGCTCATCCTGACCACCTTCGACCTCGACGAGTACGCCTTCTCCGCGCTGAAGGCGGGCGCCTCCGGGTTCATGCTCAAGGACGTGCCGCCCGGCGACCTGCTGGCCGCCATCCGGGCCGTGCACAGCGGGGACGCGGTGGTCGCGCCCTCCACGACCCGGCGCCTGCTGGACCGCTTCGCGCCGATGCTGCCGGGCACCGGGAAGCAGCCCGAGCACAAGGAGCTGGAGCGGCTCACCGAGCGGGAGCGGGAGGTCATGGTGCTGGTCGCGCAGGGCCTGTCCAACGGCGAGATCGCGGCCCGGCTGGTGCTGTCCGAGGCGACGGTCAAGACGCACGTGGGCCGCATCCTGACCAAGCTGGGCCTGCGGGACCGGGTCCAGGTGGTCGTCCTGGCGTACGAGACGGGGCTGGTGCGGGCCGGGGGACACGGCTGACCCGGCGGGGGCACCCCGGGCCCCGGCCGCCCGCGGACCGGGGCGGCACGGCCTGTCCGGTCAGCCCGCGGCCTGTTCGGTCAGCCGTGCGACGAACTCCCCGACCGCGGCCCTGACGTCCTCGGCCGTCCACTGCAGGGCCTCGGCCCGCACCATCACCTCGGTGAACGACAGGCCCGGGCCCGCGGGGTCCCAGGCCTGGCCGAACAGCACGGTCCCCGTCTCCTCGGCCGTACGGACCGCGGCCTCACCGAGGACCTCCGCGTCGTACGGCAGCCACACCTGGAAGTCGTGGGTGTGCGGCACCTCCGGGTGCACGCGCGCCCACGGCAGCCCGGCCGCCGCGAAGCCCTCGCGCAGCGCGGCGGCCACCACGCGCGCGTGCCGCACGTACGCGGGCAGCCGGGGCAACTCCCGCTCCAGGCCCACCAGCGCCGACAGAGCCGCGGGGAACTGCTGGAAGACCAGCCCGCCGTACCGGTGCCGCCAGACCTTGGCCTCCTCCACCAGCACCCTGGGGCCCGCCAGCACAGCGCCCCCGTAGCCGCCGAGCGACTTGTACAGCGACACGTAGACGCTGTCCGCCAGGCCTGCGATCTCCTCCAGGGGCCGCCCGAAGTGCTCGGTGCACTCCCACAGCCGGGCCCCGTCGAGGTGCACCACCGCCTCGCGCTCCCGCGCGGCCGCCACGACCTCGGTGAGTTCCTCCCAGGACGGCAGGACGAATCCGGCGTCCCGGAGCGGGAGTTCCAGCATCAGCGCCCCGAAGGGTTCCTCCAGGTCGTGTACTTCGGCGGCGGTCGGCAGCCGGGGCTCGCTCGTCACGCGCACCGGGCGCAGGCCGCTGACCTGGCTGAAGGCGTGCCGTTCGTGCACCTCGGGGTGGCTGAGCGCGTGCAGGGCGACGACCGGGCTGCCGGTGCGGCCCGCCCAGCAGCGCAGCGCCACCTGCTGGGCCATCGTGCCCGTCGGGAAGAACGCGGCGGCCTCCATGCCCAGCAGCCCGGCGACCTTCTCCTCCAGGGCCTCGACGACGCCGTCGCCGTACAGGTCGGACCGCTCGTCCAGGTCGTATATCTCCCCGGCCTGCGACAGCAGCGCCAGGCGTTCCCGCAGCGTCCCGTGGAAGCCGAGCCGCGCCAGCACGCGCTCCGCCCTCGCGTGGGCGGCCAGCCGTCGCTCCCGCAACCCCCCGCGCCGCTCGTCCGCCTGTACGTCCTGCTGCTTCGCCGTGTCGCTGCTCATGCCCGGGATCATCCCGCGCGGGGGCGCACCCGGGCATGCGGATTTCCGTACGGCGCCGGTACGCGCGCGGAGTGGGGAAACCCACAGCCTGTGGACGACCGGACGCCCGCGGAACCGATCGCGTTAACATGACGAGAAATCGTCCGGTACCCGGAGCGGACTGGAACGGGAAGGCCGCCGTCGCGTGAACACAACCCCACAGCCAGACCCCAGGGACCGCCCCGCGCGTCTCACGGTCGGCGTCGTCGGCGCCGGACGCGTGGGACCCGCACTGGCCGCCTCCCTCCAGCTCGCCGGGCACCGCCCGGTCGCCGTGTCCGGGGTCTCCGACGCCTCCCGGCGGCGCGCCGCGGAGCTGCTCCCGGACGTGCCGCTCGTCCCGCCCGCCGAGGTGCTCCAGCGCGCCGAACTGGTGCTGCTGACCGTCCCGGACGACGCCCTGCCCGGGCTCGTCTCCGGCCTCGCCGAGACCGGCGCCGTACGGCCGGGCCAGCTGCTCGTGCACACCTCCGGCCGGTACGGCGCGAAGGTGCTCGACCCCGCCCTGCGCGCGGGCGCGCTGCCGCTGGCCCTGCACCCCGCGATGACCTTCACCGGCACGGCCGTGGACGTGCAGCGGCTGGCAGGCTGCTCGTTCGGCGTCACCGCGCCCGAGGAGCTGCGGCTGGCCGCCGAGGCCCTCGTCATCGAGATGGGCGGCGAGCCGGAGTGGATCGCCGAGGAGAACCGCCCGCTCTACCACGCGGCGCTCGCGCTCGGCGCCAACCATCTGGTCACCCTCGTCGCCCAGTCCATGGAGCTGCTGCGCACGGCCGGGGTCGAGGCCCCCGACCGGATGCTCGGCCCGCTGCTCGGCGCCGCCCTGGACAACGCCCTGCGCTCCGGCGACGCGGCCCTGACCGGCCCCGTCGCGCGCGGGGACGCCGGCACGGTCGCCGCCCACGTCGCCGAGCTGCGCCGGCACGCCCCGCAGACCGTCGCCGGCTACCTGGCGATGGCCCGCGCCACCGCCGACCGGGCGCTCGCCCACGGCCTGCTCAAGGCCGAGCTCGCCGAGGACCTCCTCGGGGTACTCGCCGACGGGACGACCGGCGTCGCTGGGACGCCCGGCAGCGGCGACGACAGCGGCGACGGCGGCCGCGACGGCGACGACAACGGCGACAGCGACGACAGTGGCCACGGCACCGAAGGAGACGCCGGATGAGCGGCGCCCCCGCCCGGCGTACGCCCGGCTGCCCGCCCACCACGAGGTGTGTGCCCCACAACGGAGAGGCCCGATGACCACCACCCTGCTGCGCACCGCCGAGGAACTGCGCGCACGCACGCGTGCGGGCCGCCGTGCCGTCGTGATGACCATGGGCGCCCTGCACGAGGGCCACGCCACCCTGATCCGCACCGCGCGCCGGATCGCCGGCCGGGACGGCGAGGTCGTCGTCACCGTCTTCGTCAACCCGCTCCAGTTCGGCAAGGGCGAGGACCTCGACCGCTACCCGCGCACCCTGGACGCCGACGTTCAGCTCGCCGGGGAGTCCGGCGCGGACGTGGTGTTCGCCCCGTCCGTGGACGAGGTCTACCCGGGCGGCGAACCCCAGGTCCGCATCAGCGCCGGACCCATGGGCGAACGCCTGGAGGGCGCCTCCCGCCCCGGGCACTTCGACGGCATGCTCACCGTCGTCGCCAAGCTGCTGCACCTCACCCGCCCCGACGTGGCCCTGTACGGCCAGAAGGACGCCCAGCAGCTCGCCCTGATCCGCCGCATGGTGCGCGACCTGAACTTCGGCGTGGAGGTCGTCGGCGTGCCGACCGTGCGCGAGGAGGACGGCCTGGCCCTGTCCAGCCGCAACCGCTACCTCTCGCACCGGGAGCGGCGCACCGCCCTCGCCCTGTCCCGGGCCCTGTTCGCGGGCCGCGACCGGCACGCCGCCCAGGAGGCGCTGCGGGCACGCGCGCGTGAGGTGCCCGCCACCCACGCGCGTGCCGAGGCCCTCAGCGCTCTCGGGGAGTCCCGCGCGGCGGCCGACGCGCACGCCGTCGCCACCGCCCTGCCGGGCGCCGCGGCCGCCGTCCGTGCCGCCGCCCAAGCGGTCCTGGACGACGCCGCCCGCCTCGACCCGCCCCTCGAACTGGACTACCTCGCCCTGGTCGACCCGTCCGACTTCACCGAGATCGGGGACGACTTCACCGGCGAGGCGGTCCTCGCCGTCGCCGCCCGGGTCGGGACGACCCGGCTGATCGACAACATCCCCCTCACCTTCGGAGCCGCCTCGTGAGCCAGCACAGGCACACCAGCACAGGCATACGACTGCACGCGCCCGCGCCCGGGTGGTCCATCTCCGCGGACGTGGTGGTCGTCGGCTCCGGCGTCGCCGGCCTCACCGCGGCGCTGCGCTGCGAGGCCGCGGGCCTGAACACCGTCGTCGTCACCAAGGCCCGCCTCGACGACGGCTCCACCCGCTGGGCCCAGGGCGGCATCGCCGCGGCCCTCGGCGAGGGGGACAGCCCCGACCAGCACCTCGACGACACCCTGGTGGCGGGCGCGGGCCTGTGCGACGAGGAGGCGGTGCGCATCCTGGTCACCGAGGGGCCCGACGCCGTACGGCGCCTCATCGAGACGGGCGCCCGGTTCGACGAGTCGTCCGAGGGCGGCCTGGAGCTCACCCGGGAGGGGGGCCACCACCGCCGCCGTATCGCGCACGCCGGCGGCGACGCGACCGGCGCCGAGATCTCCCGGGCGCTCGTCGAGGCGGTACGCGCGCGTGGCGTGCGCACCATCGAGAACGCCCTGGTCCTGGACCTGCTGTGGGACGCCGAAGGCCGCACGGCGGGCGTCACCCTGCACGTCATGGGCGAGGGCCAGCACGACGGGGTGGGCGCGGTCCACGCCCCGGCGGTGGTGCTGGCGACCGGCGGCATGGGCCAGGTCTACTCGGCGACCACCAACCCCTCGGTCTCCACCGGCGACGGCGTGGCCCTGGCGCTGCGCGCGGGCGCCGAGGTCAGCGACCTGGAGTTCGTGCAGTTCCACCCCACCGTGCTCTTCCTCGGCCCCGAGGCGGAGGGCCAGCAGCCGCTGGTCTCCGAGGCGGTCCGCGGCGAGGGCGCCCACCTGGTGGACGCCGACGGTGTGCGCTTCATGCTCGGCCGGCACGAACTGGCCGAACTCGCCCCCCGGGACATCGTCGCCAAGGGCATCATGCGCCGCATGCAGGAGCGGGACGCCGAGCACATGTACCTCGACGCCCGGCACTTCGGCGCCGAGATGTGGGAGCACCGCTTCCCGACCATCCTCGCCGCCTGCCGGGCCCACGGCATCGACCCGGTCACCGAGCCCATCCCGGTCGCCCCGGCCGCCCACTACGCCTCCGGCGGCGTGCGCACCGACTCCCACGGCCGTACGACCGTCCCCGGCCTGTACGCGTGCGGCGAGGTCGCCTGCACCGGCGTGCACGGCGCCAACCGCCTGGCCTCCAACTCCCTCCTGGAGGGCCTGGTCTACGCCGAGCGCATCGCGGCAGACATCGCGGCCAGCCGGGCCGGCGACGGCCTCCACGCGCGCGTGCCCGAACCCCTGCCCCACCGGGAGACGCCCGAGCACCCCCTGCTCAGCCCGGAGGCCCGTTTCACCATCCAGCGGATCATGAGCCGGGGCGCCGGGGTGCTGCGCTCCGCCGAGTCCCTCGCCCGGGCCGCCGACCAGCTCCAGCGGCTGCACACCGACGCCCGCGACACCCTCGCCGAGAACGGCAAGACGGCCGAGCCCGGCGTCGACACCTGGGAGGCCACCAACCTCCTGTGCGTCGCCCGCGTCCTGGTCGCCGCCGCCCAGCTGCGCGAGGAGACCCGGGGCTGCCACTGGCGCGAGGACCGCCCCGAGCGCGACGACACGGCCTGGCGCCGCCACATCGTCGTACGCCTGAACCCCGACCGCACCCTGGCCGTGCACACCACCGACACCGCGGACTTCCCCCCGACCCGGCAGCAACAGGAGCAGTGACCGACGTGACCACCCCCGACCTCCCCCTCGCCTCGTCCTCAGGCTGCGGCGACGACTGCGCCTGCGGTGCCGGCGACACCTACCTGGAGTGCGGCCTCGACCCCGCGCTCGCCCAGCTCCTGGCCGACGCCGGCCTCGACCCGGTCGAGGTCGAGGACCTCGCCAACGTGGCCGTCCAGGAGGACCTGGCCCACGGCGTCGACGTGACCACCGTCGCCACGATCCCCGAGGACGCCGTCGCCACCGCCGACTTCACGGCACGCGAGGCGGGCGTGGTGGCGGGCCTCAGGGTCGCCGAGGCCGTCCTGTCCGTCGTCTGCGAGGACGAACTGGCCGTCGAGCGGCACGTCGAGGACGGCGACCGCGTCGAGGCCGGCCAGAAGCTCCTCACGGTCACCACCCGCACCCGCGACCTGCTCACCGCCGAACGCAGCGCCCTGAACATCCTGTGCCGCCTGTCGGGCATCGCCACGGCCACGCGCGCCTGGGCGGACGTCCTGGAGGGCACCAAGGCCAAGGTCCGCGACACCCGCAAGACCACCCCGGGCCTGCGCTCGCTGGAGAAGTACGCGGTCCGCTGCGGCGGCGGCGTGAACCACCGCATGTCCCTCTCGGACGCCGCCCTGGTCAAGGACAACCACGTGGTCGCCGCAGGCGGCGTCGCCCAGGCCTTCCAGGCCGTCCGGGACCGCTTCCCCGGCGTGCCCATCGAGGTCGAGGTCGACACCCTGGACCAGCTGCGCGAGGTGGTGGACGCCGGCGCCGACCTGATCCTGCTGGACAACTTCACCCCGGCCCAGTGCGCCGAGGCCGTCAAGGCCGTCGACGGCCGGGCCAGGCTGGAGGCCTCCGGCCGCCTCACCCTGGACAACGCCAAGGCGTACGCCGACACCGGCGTCGACTACCTCGCGGTCGGCGCCCTCACCCACTCCTCGCCGATCCTGGACATCGGCCTGGATCTGCGACCGGCGCCGGCGCAGTAGGGAGGAGGCACGGGCCATGCTGCTGACCATCGACGTAGGCAACACGCACACCGTCCTCGGCCTCTTCGACGGCGAGGACATCGTCGAGCACTGGCGCATCTCCACGGACGCGCGCCGCACGGCCGACGAACTCGCGGTCCTCCTCCAGGGCCTGATGGGCATGCACCCCCTGCTGGGCGACGACCTGGGCGACGGCATCGACGGCATCGCCATCTGCGCGACCGTCCCCTCGGTCCTGCACGAGCTGCGCGAGGTGACCCGCCGCTACTACGGCGACGTGCCCGCGGTCCTCGTCGAACCGGGCGTGAAGACGGGCGTGCCGATCCTCTTCGACAACCCCAAGGAGGTCGGCGCCGACCGCATCATCAACGCGGTCGCGGCCAACGAGCTGTACGGCGGCCCGGCGATCGTCGTGGACTTCGGCACGGCGACGACGTTCGACGCGGTCAGCGCGCGCGGGGAGTACGTCGGCGGGGTCATCGCGCCCGGCATCGAGATCTCCGTCGAGGCGCTCGGCGTCAAGGCCGCGCAGCTGCGGAAGATCGAGGTGGCCCGGCCGCGCAGCGTCATCGGCAAGAACACGGTCGAGGCCATGCAGGCCGGCATCATCTACGGCTTCGCCGGCCAGGTCGACGGGGTCGTCAGCCGCATGGCCCGGGAACTGGCCGACGACCCGGACGACGTCACCGTGATCGCCACGGGCGGACTGGCGCCGATGGTGCTGGGCGAGTCGTCGGTCATCGACGAACACGAGCCGTGGCTGACCCTGATCGGCCTGCGGCTGGTGTACGAGCGGAACGTGTCCCGCATGTGAGGGGCTCCGGTTGACCGCTCGCCCGCGGACGCACACCGGGGCGGGCGGGCCGGCCTGACCGGGCCGGCGCTCGCACCGCCCACCTGGGTGGTACCTCACGCCACACCAGCCCCATGCGCGGAATTTGTCTGATTAGCGCGTATCGTCGCGGCATGCCCACGCCCTACGGATCCCGCGGCGGCATGGCGTTCGGCGCGGAGGAGCTGCGTGTGCTCCGCCGCGCGCTCGCCCTCGCCCTCCACCCCAGCCCCGCCTCGGCCACCGACGTCCAGGACTGCCTCCGCCTCGCCGAGTCGCTCGACGAGGCGATGCGCGAGGGTGCCCGCCTGCGTGCCTTTCTCGTGGCGGACCTCGGCCGGTACCGCGCCGCCCTGCCCGGTACCGCCGCCGGCTACCTCACGCTCCTGGAAGAGGCGCTGGGCGCCGGCTACCGCCCGGACTCCGGCGATCTCGCCGCCCTGCGCGCGCTGCGCGGCAACCCCACCGCCGCCGCCCTGCTGGAGCGCTGCCGGCCCCTCGCCGAGCAGGACGGCCGCACCTGCCCCGACGCACCGCGCCCCGCCGCCCGCCCCGGCGCACGGCACCCGGCCGCCCGCCCCGCCGTGCCCCGCCCCGCCGGCGTCCGCGCCGGCGGTGCCCGCGCCACGCCGTCGTCGCTCGCGCCCGTCCCCGCCTCCCGCACCCGCCTCCTGGCCCTCCCGGGAGGCCTGGGCGCCGAGAGCCCCCAGCGCCAGGACCCCCAGGAGAAACCCGCGGACAAGCCGGCCCCGGCCGCTCCCCGGCCGTCGCCTTCCCCCGCCCCGGGCGCCCCGAAGCCCACCCGCCCGATCCCGACCCCGGGCGAGGTCTTCCCCCGCCGCAAACCGACCCCACCCCCCGCGAACCCCCAGCAACTGGCCGCGGGCTGAGCCTGGCTACCCTGGACGCATGGACTACGTCTCCGCGCTCCTGCCCCCGGTCGTCATGGCCGTCTTCTTCATCGGTGTCATCCGTGTGATCGTGAAGACCCAGGGCGGCGCCAACAAGGCCAAGGAGGACGCGGCCGTCGACGCCGCCCTCGCGCGTGCGGAGGGCGCCCGCCAGGCCTCTCCCCGGACGGGGACCGACGCCTGACCCTCCCGGTCCACGGCGCCGGCACGCGCGTACGGCTCGCCCTGGTGCACCCCGCACCCGCGAGCCGTGCGCCCTTTTTGTGCCCGTTTGCAGGGTAAGCCGCCCGTCCGTCACGCGATTGACGGCTTCTCCCACTATTGTTCTGAGGTGTGCCTCGCCCATTGGGAGAACTCGAAGACGCGGTCATGACGCGGGTGTGGAAGTGGAACCGCCCGGTGACCGTTCGAGAAGTCCTGGAAGATCTTCAGAAGGAGCGGTCGATCGCCTACACCACGGTGATGACCGTTTTGGACAATCTCCATCAGAAGGGCTGGGTACGCCGCGAGGCGGAAGGCCGGGCCTATCGATATGAAGCGGTCTCCACACGCGCCGCCTACGCCGCCGCGCTGATGAACGACGCCTGGTCCCAGAGCGACAACCCCGCTGCCGCTCTCGTCGCCTTCTTCGGCATGATGAGCGAGGAACAGCGGCGGGCTCTGCACGATGCCGTACGCATCGTCCAAGGCCCGGAAGCGCCGGCGGAACCCGCCGGTCCACAACCGTCCCGGCCCGAAGGCGCCGAACGCGAAGCATCCGCACCGGCCGAACGCGGGGAACCGGCCGAACCCCGCGAGCAGAACCCCGGCGCGGCACAGGGCGGCGCCGGGCGATAGCGTCCGCTCATGTCCGCGAAGAGCCCCGAAGCCACCACAAAAGCCATCACCGTCCGACGGGCCCGCACCAGCGATGTCCCGGCCGTGCGCCGCCTCCTCGACGCCTACGTCCGCGACGGCATCCTGCTCGACAAAGCGACGGTCACGCTTTACGAGGACATCCAGGAGTTCTGGGTCGCGGAACGGGACGACAACGCCGAGGTCGTCGGCTGCGGCGCACTGCACGTGATGTGGGAAGACCTCGCGGAAGTCCGCACCCTCGCCGTGAAGCCGGGCCTGAAGGGCGCCGGGGTCGGCCATCAGCTGCTGGAGAAGTTGCTGCAGACCGCCCGCTGGCTCGGCGTTCGCCGCGTTTTCTGCCTGACCTTCGAAGTGGAGTTCTTCGGCAAGCACGGCTTCGTGGAGATCGGCGAGACGCCCGTCGACACCGATGTCTACGCGGAGCTGCTGCGTTCCTATGACGAGGGCGTCGCGGAGTTCCTCGGTCTCGAACGGGTGAAACCGAACACCTTGGGCAACAGCCGGATGCTTCTGCATCTGTGATCGCCGGGCGCCGTCAAGGCCCGCCCGGCGCGCTTGGTCGTATTCCGTCCCGTGCCCCATGCCGGGTGCCCTATGTCCGAAACGCGCACGTTTCCGGGCCGGGGCGGGCCCACCGGTCTTGGCCGGGGGTTTGTGTTTTTCCGGCAAAAGCGGTTTGCTTTCCGACGTACTGCAGTACTGCATATAACAGGGGACGGCGATACGGCGGACGCCGGCAGACCCCGGCCCTCAAGTTATCGATGAAAGGAAATCCGGTGGCACAGAAGGTTCAGGTCCTTCTTGTCGACGACCTCGACGGCGGCGAGGCGGACGAGACCGTGACGTTCGCGTTGGACGGCAAGACGTACGAGATCGACCTCACCACCGCCAACGCGGACAAGCTCCGCAGCCTTCTCGAGCCTTACGTGAAGAATGGCCGCCGCACCGGAGGCCGTGCTTCGGGTGGACGCGGAAAGGCGCGTTCCTCTTCCGGCGGCAGCCAGGACACCGCGGCCATCCGCGCATGGGCGAAGGAGAACGGCTACGAGGTCAACGACCGAGGCCGTGTTCCCGCGTCCATTCGTGAGGCCTACGAGAAGGCCAACGGCTGAGCGTCGGCCGCGCCGTCACCCCACGCGGCGCACGGGCCTTCGCGCGGCACTACGGACGCGAGGCCCGCGAGCGGGCGGGCGGCGGGGCGCACGCGCGCCGCAGCCGGATTCGGTGGCACTGTGTCGCCACCGTGTCCACCAGCCGTACGAGATCGGGGGCGGCCCCACCGCCCCCGACGGCCGACAGCGCCGGCAGCGAGGCCTCGGTCTCGCATCCCGGCTTCGGGGGCCGCAGCCACACGCCGGCCCCCCGCGCACCGCGGTGGTCCAGGGGAAGCGGCCACCGCGGGCACCGGCCGGGCATGGGCGGCGCGGGCGCGTCCAGGAGGCCGCCGGCGCCCATCGCCACCAGATCGAGCGTCAGCGTCCCCCACTCCAGCCATTCCAGCAGCCCCGGCAGCTCCTCCGCGCTGCCCGCGGCCACCAGCAGCCGCATCCGGTCGCCCCGCACGGCCACCGGCGAGCCGGGCCCCAGGCGCCGCAGCGCCGCGTACCCCGCCTCGGCCGGCACCTCCAGCACATCGAACCGCACCCCCACGACGAGGCGTACGGGGCAGCCCGGCGCCGTCGGCCAGCCCAGCTCCTCCTCGTACCACCGCCGAGCCGGGTCGGCCGCACGGCCGGCCGCTCCCACCGGCCCGTCGCCGGACCCGCCGTACTGCCCCCTGCCGGGCTGCCGGGACGCCGGGACGCCGGCCGGCCGGTGAGCCGACCGGCCCCCGTCGCCGGCCCGGCCGGGCGGCTGGTGGTGCTGCCCGTCGCTCGTCCAATCGCCCGGTCCGCCGTCCGATCCGCTGCCCGGCCCGTCGCTCTGCCGCGGCCGGGGTGCCCGGCCGTCATCCCGGCCGTCATCCGGCCGGCGGCCCGGCTGCCCGGGCCGGTGCGGCGACGGCGGTGGGTCGCCCGGATCAAGGGGGCGGCGGGGAAGGGGCACCGTGGTGCTCGCCGGAACAGGGGCGCCAGCCATGCCAGGAGCAACCGCCGGCAGCGCGGACGAGTTACGGTGAGTGCTCGCGCGAACGCACACCGTTGCGGAAACCGGGGCGTGTGGGGGTGCGCGGCGGCGCAAGGTTGTTCGCCCGTAGCGGAGCCGACAGGGGCGCTCGGCATGGACTGTCGGTCCCTACGGGTAAGACATCCCTAGTGGGAGGGGGCGACACGCAGGGCGGGCCGTCTCGCGTTCGCCATCGGCGTACTGGCGAGAGGGGTATCTGCCTGGCCTGCGGGAACATCGTCTCGCACCATCGGGTTGGAGCAGATGTCGGCGTTCGGGGTCAGGAGGCCATCGACGGTGTCGGCAGTTGGAATGAGCGGTCCCCGCTCGCGGGACTAAGCTGCGGAAGGACAGGGAGGGGAAGTTCCCCCCACTGCCTGACCGCTCTGAGGAGCGATTAACGATGTTCGAGAGGTTCACCGACCGCGCGCGGCGGGTTGTCGTCCTGGCTCAGGAAGAAGCCCGGATGCTCAACCACAACTACATCGGCACCGAGCACATCCTCCTGGGCCTGATCCACGAGGGTGAGGGTGTCGCCGCCAAGGCCCTTGAGAGCCTCGGGATTTCGCTCGAGGCGGTCCGCCAGCAGGTGGAGGAGATCATCGGCCAGGGCCAGCAGGCGCCGTCCGGCCACATCCCCTTCACTCCCCGTGCCAAGAAGGTCCTGGAGCTGTCCCTGCGCGAGGCGCTCCAGCTCGGCCACAACTACATCGGCACGGAGCACATCCTGCTCGGCCTGATCCGCGAGGGCGAGGGCGTCGCCGCCCAGGTCCTGGTCAAGCTGGGCGCAGATCTCAACCGGGTGCGGCAGCAGGTCATCCAGCTGCTCTCCGGTTACTCCGGGGGCAAGGAGGCCGCCACCGCCGGCGGTCCCGCCGAGGGCACGCCCTCCACGTCCCTGGTCCTCGACCAGTTCGGCCGGAACCTCACCCAGGCCGCTCGTGAGTCCAAGCTCGACCCGGTCATCGGGCGCGAGAAGGAGATCGAGCGGGTCATGCAGGTGCTCTCCCGCCGTACGAAGAACAACCCCGTGCTGATCGGTGAGCCCGGCGTCGGCAAGACCGCCGTCGTGGAGGGCCTCGCCCAGGCCATCGTCAAGGGCGAGGTGCCCGAGACGCTGAAGGACAAGCACCTCTACACGCTCGACCTCGGTGCCCTGGTCGCCGGCTCCCGCTACCGCGGTGACTTCGAGGAGCGCCTGAAGAAGGTGCTCAAGGAGATCCGCACCCGCGGCGACATCATCCTGTTCATCGACGAGCTGCACACGCTGGTCGGTGCGGGTGCCGCCGAGGGCGCCATCGACGCGGCGAGCATCCTCAAGCCGATGCTGGCCCGCGGTGAGCTCCAGACCATCGGTGCGACCACGCTGGACGAGTACCGTAAGCACCTGGAGAAGGACGCGGCCCTGGAGCGCCGCTTCCAGCCCATCCAGGTCGCCGAGCCGTCCCTGCCGCACACGATCGAGATCCTCAAGGGTCTGCGCGACCGGTACGAGGCGCACCACCGCGTCTCCATCACGGACGAGGCGCTGGTCCAGGCCGCCACCCTGGCCGACCGGTACATCTCGGACCGCTTCCTGCCGGACAAGGCGATCGACCTGATCGACGAGGCCGGCTCCCGGATGCGCATCCGCCGGATGACCGCGCCGCCGGACCTGCGCGAGTTCGACGAGAAGATCGCCGCCGTCCGCCGGGACAAGGAGTCCGCGATCGACTCGCAGGACTTCGAGAAGGCCGCCTCCCTGCGCGACAAGGAGAAGCAGCTCCTGGCCGCCAAGGCCAAGCGGGAGAAGGAGTGGAAGGCCGGCGACATGGACGTCGTCGCCGAGGTCGACGGCGAGCTGATCGCCGAGGTCCTCGCCACGGCCACCGGCATCCCGGTCTTCAAGCTGACCGAGGAGGAGTCCAGCCGCCTGCTCCGCATGGAGGAGGAGCTGCACAAGCGGGTCATCGGCCAGGACGACGCCGTCAAGGCGCTGTCGAAGGCGATCCGCCGTACGCGTGCGGGGCTCAAGGACCCGAAGCGTCCGGGTGGCTCGTTCATCTTCGCCGGCCCGTCCGGTGTCGGTAAGACGGAGCTGTCCAAGGCGCTCGCCGAGTTCCTCTTCGGCGACGAGGACGCGCTGATCTCCCTCGACATGTCGGAGTTCAGCGAGAAGCACACGGTCTCGCGCCTGTTCGGTTCGCCCCCCGGCTACGTGGGCTACGAAGAGGGCGGCCAGCTGACCGAGAAGGTCCGCCGCAAGCCGTTCTCCGTCGTCCTCTTCGACGAGGTCGAGAAGGCCCACCCGGACATCTTCAACTCGCTGCTGCAGATCCTGGAGGACGGTCGCCTGACCGACTCCCAGGGCCGGGTCGTGGACTTCAAGAACACGGTCATCATCATGACGACCAACCTCGGCACCCGGGACATCTCCAAGGGCTTCAACCTGGGCTTCGCCGCCCAGGGCGACACGAAGACCAACTACGAGCGCATGAAGAACAAGGTGTCGGACGAGCTCAAGCAGCACTTCCGGCCCGAGTTCCTCAACCGCGTCGACGACGTGGTCGTCTTCCCGCAGCTCACGCAGAACGACATCCTCCGGATCGTCGACCTGATGATCAGCAAGGTGGACGAGCGCCTGAAGGACCGGGACATGGGCATCGAGCTCTCCCAGTCCGCCAAGGAACTGCTCGCGAAGAAGGGTTACGACCCCGTGCTCGGTGCGCGCCCGCTGCGCCGCACCATCCAGCGCGAGATCGAGGACTCCCTCTCCGAGAAGATCCTCTTCGGCGAGCTGCGCCCCGGCCACATCGTGGTCGTGGACACCGAGGGCGAGGGTGAGACCAAGAAGTTCACCTTCCGCGGTGAGGAGAAGTCGGCCCTGCCCGACGTCCCGCCGATCGAGCAGGCGGCCGGCGGTGCCGGTCCGAACCTGAGCAAGGAGTAGGCGGCACGGCCCTCAGGGGCCTGCGCGCAGAAGGGGCCGGTGCCCGGGGCACCGGCCCCTTCCGCATGCCCGGACGCGGGCCTACGACAGCTGCCCGCCGTAGTCCGGCAGCTTGAACGCCTTCTCGGCGTGGCCGCCGGAGAGGTCGGTGGCGCTGTTGCCGATGTTCGCGATGATCGTGTAGCCCTTCGACTCGATGTCGACGCGCTGGGCCGTCTTGTACTCGGCGACGTTCTTGAAGAGGTCCAGGAAGCCGCGCACGTAGAGGCCGGAGACCTGGTAGCCGGCCTGCTTGAGGTTGTAGTCGGTGGGCGCGGCGATGATGCCCGGGCGGGCGGTGACGAAGAACACGGCGACGCCGTGCTCCTGGGCGTAGCGCGCGGCCTGGAGCACCGGCTTGTTGGCGGGCTGCGGGTAGCTGAAGCCGAAGTCGGTCTCCAGGGCGGTGTTGTCGATGTCGAGGACGACCGCCTGCTTCTCCCCGGGCTTGGGGACGGCGATCCGCTGCTTGAGGTACGGCAGCGCCTGGTCCATCACCGCCTGGCAGTCCTTCTGCCAGGTCGCGTAGTCCACGGCCGCGGCTGCGGCCGCCCGGGAGGTGCCCGCCTCGGCAGAGGTGCTCGTGATGCCCGGGGAGGCGGTGAGGGGTGTCGTGGCGTCGGCCGGGGCGGCCATCGCCAGGAGGGCGGCCGCCGAGGCGGCGGTCACCGAGGCGCGGCACAACCAGGGTCGTCTGCTGGCCATGTGTGAGGGTCCCTTCACGTCCGTAACGCTGGCCGATGTGTCGTGTGCATGCTCGTCAGCGAGGGTGGCGCGAGAGGAACCGTAGGGTTACCGAACGGTAGGTGGATAGGGGCGTGCGCCACATTTCCGGGTCGGCCGATCCAGCCGTCCGGTGACATGCCGCACAGGACGTGCGTCACTTACTAGACGGAATAGGGGCAAAGCCCGGACAGAAACTCCGGTGATGGCCCGAATGCCGGTGAATTGCCGGACTACGTACTAACTGCTGTCGTAGATCACCATTTTGGGCGTTTTGCGGGCTTCGGGTTACCAAGGGATGGCCCATTCGGCGCGGCCTGATCGCGCCGGGTGGTTTTCTCTGTCCCTCGTCCCCATGAGGTTTCGATGTCCCAGCGCGTCACGCCCCGCTCTTCCCGTACGTCCCGGCTCCGTATCCGCGCGTCCGTCCTGGCCGCAGGCCTGGGAGTCTCGGTCGCACTGGGGGCCGGGGTCGCGAACGCCGCCGACACCACGGCCGCGTCCGGTGTCGCCAGTGCCGTACAGGCGCAGGCCGCCGCCCAGGCCAAGGCCGCGCAGGCCAAGGCCGCCGCCGCGAAGAAGGCCGCGGAGGCGAAGAAGGCCGCGGAGGCGAAGGCCAAGAAGGCGGCCGCCGCGAAGAAGGCCGCCGCGAAGAAGGCCGCGCCCTCCTGGATCGACCCGGTGAAGAAGTACCGGCTCTCCGCGAGCTTCGCCCAAGCCGGCGGCATGTGGCAGTCCACCCACAGCGGGCAGGACTTCGCCGTGCCGAGCGGTACCCCGGTCCTGGCCGTGCACGGCGGCACCGTGGTCAAGGCCGGCGGCAACGGCGCCGGCGACGGCCCCGCGTACGGCAACGCCATAGTCATCAAGCACGGCAACGGGACCTACTCCCAGTACGCCCACCTGTCCCGGATCGACGTGCGGATCGGCCAGGTCGTCAAGACCGGCCAGAAGATCGCCCTGTCCGGCAACACCGGCAACTCCAGCGGTCCGCACCTGCACTTCGAGATCCGTACGACCCCGAACTACGGCTCGGCCATCGACCCGGTGGCGTTCCTGCGCGCCAAGGGCGTGAAGGTCTGACAGACCCTAGGCGCGCCTGGCGCCCAGATGGGCCTGGGTGACCAGGTCCGTGGCGACCTCGAGGACGGCCTTGCGCTTCTCCTCGGGGTCGGCCTCGACGTCCTGCAGGACGAACATCCCGGCGTGCATCGTGAACAGCGCGCTGATGCAGCGGACCTGGTCGACCAGGTCGGCGTCCGGGTCGACGAGGATGTCCCGCAGGCCGAGCATGCGGTTCTTGAACGTTTCGCCGATGCGCAGTTCCCGTACGGTGGCCTGGTTCTCCTGCATGAAGCGGAAGAGCGGGGCCGCGTCCAGCAGGGCCTCGCTGTAGCGGCGGACGATCTCCTGCTTGGTCTCCAGGGTGTGCGGCTGGCTCCTGCCCCACTCGATGAGCTCCTCGATGGGACGTGACAGGTCCTCGAAGATGCTGACCAGGATCTCTTCCTTGGTCTTGAAGTGGTAGTACAGCGCCGCCTTCGTGACCTCCAGGCGCTCGGCGATCTCGCGCAGGGAGGTCTTCTCGTAGCCCTGCTCGGCGAAGAGTTCGAGCGCCACGTCCTGGATGCGCTGGCGGGTGTTCCCGCGGCGCCGCTGCCTGGTGCCGTCCATGGTGCCGCCCATCCTCCTACGTCCCGCGCTTTCCGGAAAACTTACTTGACGCCCGGCTAGTTACGCGTCTACCTTCCGAGTGTAATGACTAGCCGGGCGGCAAGTAAGTAGCAGTCGTGGGGGAGTAGGAGCGATGGCCGACACAGCGACGGTCCCGACGGACCCGGGAACACAGGAAGCGGGCAGGCAGCCCAAGAGCGTGCGGGTCGTCCTGCTCGCACTGATGATCGCGATGATGCTCGCGATGCTCGACAACATGATCATCGGTACGGCGATGCCGACGATCGTGGGCGAGCTGGGCGGTCTGGAGCACCTGTCCTGGGTCGTGACCGCCTACACCCTGGCCACCGCGGCCGCCACCCCGGTCTGGGGCAAGCTCGGTGACATGTACGGCCGCAAGAGCACGTTCATGACGTCGATCGTGCTCTTCCTGATCGGCTCCGCGCTCAGCGGCATGGCCCAGGACATGGGCCAGCTCATCGCTTTCCGCGCCGTGCAGGGCCTGGGCGCCGGCGGTCTGATGGTCGGCGTCATGGCGATCATCGGCGACCTGATCCCGCCCCGGGAGCGCGGCAAGTACCAGGGCATGATGGCCGGTGTCATGGCGCTGGCGATGATCGGCGGGCCGCTGGTCGGCGGCACCATCACCGACAACTGGGGCTGGCGCTGGGCGTTCTACATCAACCTGCCGCTCGGCGCGGTCGCGCTGGCCGCCGTCGGCGCCGTGCTGCACCTGCCGAAGAAGCGCTCCCAGGCCGGCATCGACTACCTCGGCGTGATCCTGCTGACCATCGGCATCACCGCGATCGTGCTGGTCACCACCTGGGGCGGCACCGAGTACGCCTGGACCTCCGCGCGGATCATGGAGCTGATCGGCATCGGTGTCGCGGCGCTCGTCGGGTTCGTGTTCTGGCAGACCCGGGCCGCCGAGCCGGTCGTGCCGCTGCACATCTTCCGCAGCCGCAACTTCACGCTGATGTCCCTCATCGGCTTCATCACCGGCTTCGTGATGTTCGGCGCGACCCTGTTCCTGCCGCTGTACCAGCAGGCCGTGCAGGGCGCCTCCGCGACCAACTCCGGACTGCTGCTGCTGCCGATGCTCGGCGCGATGCTCGTCACCTCGATGGTCGCCGGCCGGGTGACCACGAGCACCGGCAAGTACAAGGTCTTCCCGATCGTGGGCAGCGTGCTGATGGTCGTCGGGCTGTACCTGCTGTCGACGATGGACACCGGCACCTCCCGGTTCACCTCGGGCGTGTTCATGGCCGTGGTCGGCTTCGGCATGGGCTGCCTGATGCAGATCACCATGCTGGTGGCGCAGAACAGCGTGGAGATGAAGGACATGGGCGTGGCCTCCTCCTCCACCACCCTCTTCCGTACGCTCGGCTCCTCCTTCGGCGTCGCGATCATGGGCGCGCTGTTCAACCACCGGGTCCAGGACGTGATGGCCGAGCGGGCCGGCGCACTGGGTTCCAAGGTGACCGAGCGGTCCGCGCAGCTGGACGCGAAGAGCCTGGAGAAGCTGCCGGTCCTGGCCCGGGAGGCGTACCAGCACGCGGTGTCCTCCGGGACGCACGCGGCGTTCCTGCTGGGTGCCGTGGTGGCGGTCATAGCGCTGGTCGCGGCGGTCTTCGTCAAGGAGGTGCCGCTGAAGGGCGCCGGACCGAAGGCCGCGCAGGGCGAGGCGGACAAGGCGCAGCCGCCCGTCGTCGAGGCCGTCTGATCCGACGGCACACCCACAAGGCCCCCGCGGTGTCTCTTCGCCCCGGGGGCCTTCGCCTGTGCATGTCCCGGCGCGCGGCGCGGGGTCGTCCGGCCGAATGAGCGGCCGTACGGCGGAGGCAGACTGCCGCTTGCGGAAACGGCGGCGGGCCGGCTGACCGGCGCAGCGACGAACCGGGCTTGCCCGAGGCCTTCGCCCGGCCCGGAGCCTGCGCTACTGCGGCAGCATCGGGTAGCTGCCGGTGTTCGTCGGTGCGTGTTCCGGCAGCCACAGCACGGCGACCGCGCCCTCGGCCGGTACGTGCTCCGGCGCGCCCGGGGGGCGGACGTTGCGGAAGGTCAGCCGGGCGCCCAGCACCCGGGCCTGCCCGGCCGCGATGGTCAGGCCGAGCCCGTGGCCGTGGCCGGCCCGGTCCTTGCTGCCGGTGCGGAACCGGCTCGGCCCCTCGGCCAGCAGGTCCTCGGGGAAGCCCGGGCCGTGGTCGCGGACCCGGATGACCCGGCCCTCGACGGTGACCTCGATGGGCGGCTTGCCGTGCCGGGCGGCGTTGGCCAGCAGGTTGAACAGCACGCGCTCCAGGCGGCGCGGGTCGGTCGTCACCTCCGACTCGTGCACCACCCGCACCTCGACGTCCGGGTCCTTGGCCGCCACCCGCCGGGTGACGAACTCGCCGAGCATGATGTCCTGCAGCTCGGCCCGCTCCGAGGCGCCGTCCAGGCGGGCCACCTCCAGCACGTCCTCCACCAGGGTGCGCATGGCTTTGGCCCGGTCCAGCACCAGCTCGGTGGGGCGGCCGGGCGGCAGCAGCTCCGCGGCGGTCAGCAGTCCGGTCACCGGGGTGCGCAGCTCGTGCGCGATGTCGGCGGTGACCCGGCGCTCGGCCTCCAGCCGCTGCTGGAGCGCGTCCGCCATGGCGTCCACCGCGCTGGCCAGGTCGTCGGTCTCGTCCCGCACGACCCCGCCGATGGCGTCCCGCACCCGTACGTCCGTCTCGCCCGTGGCGACCCGGTTGGCGGCGGCCGCCGCCTTGCGCAGCCGCCGCGAGAGGTGCCCGCCGATGAGCACGCCGAGCGCGCTGCCGCCGAGCACCACCGCGATGGAGCCGATCCACAGGGCCTGGTCGAGGTCCTTGAGGATGTCCGAGCTGCGGTCGGTGAACCCGGAGTGCAGGGACATCACATGGCCGTTCTTCAACGGCACCGCGGCCCATATGTCCGGCGCCTCCCCCGGCCGGTCGGCCACGTACGTCGCCCGCCGGCCCGCCTCGACCTTCTCGCGCAGCGGTGCCGGCAGCTCCGGGTCGTCGATCTTGGTGTTGGGGAAGTTCAGCCGCCCGGACAGCTCGAAGTTGCGCTGCGCGATCATGATCCGCTCGTCGGCGAGGTCACGGGCGTTGTCCAGCATCGACACCCGCGCCGCGTTGTGCACGACCAGGCTCAGCACGATCGCCACCAGGGCACCGACCATCGCGATGGCCGCGCTGAGCTTCCACCTGAGGCCCGTACGGATGCCCGCGCGCTCCAGCACCCTGGCGACCAGGCGCCCGCATCTCCCCCTCATGGCGCGCTCAGGCCTTCAGCTTGTAGCCGAAGCCGCGGACCGTCTCGATGCGGTCCTGGCCGATCTTCTGCCGCAGCCGCTGCACGTGCACGTCGACGACGCGGGTGTCCCCGCCCCAGCCGTAGTCCCACACGCGCTCCAGCAGCTTGTCCCGGGAGAGCACCGTGCCCGGCGCGGAGGAGAACTCCAGCAGCAGCCGCATCTCGGTCGGCGTCAGCGCCACCGGCCGCCCGGCCCGGCGCACCTCCATGCCCTCGGTGTCCACCTCCAGGTCACCGAAGGTCAGCACCCCGCCGTTCGCCGCCGACGCGGGCTCCCCGCCCTGGCCGCCGCCGGCGTGCCCGAAGCGGCGCAGCACCGCCCGGATCCGGGCGACCAGCACGGCCCCGTCGAACGGCTTGGTCACGTAGTCGTCGGCGCCGGCCTCCAGGCCCAGCACCACGTCGATGGAGTCGGCGCGCGCCGACAGCATGATCACGGGGACGGTCGACTCGTCCCGGATCCGCCGGCACAGGCTCACTCCGTCCAGCCCCGGCACCATCACGTCCAGCAGCGCGATGTCGGGGCGGTCCGCCCGGAACGCCTCCAGGCCCGACAGTCCGTCGGGCATGGCGGTGACCACGAAGCCGTCCCGCTCCAGGGCGAGCTGGGTGGCCTCGCGGATGACGTCGTCGTCCTCGACGAACAGGACGTGGGTCTGGTCTGCCATCCCGGTGCTCTCAGTTCTCGTGTGATCTACGGGTGTGCGGTGGGTACACCAAGCTGACGCGGCAGCCGCGCCGCGGGTTCACCCCTGACTTGTCGGTCCGCGGGAGCCGGCCGGTTCCCGCCGCGGCCACGAAGGCGTCAGCTGTCGGGAACCGGCGACGCCTCGTCACCGGCGACCCTGCCGTAGTCGTTGTGGGTGCGGTACTCCTCGGTGAACCGGCCCGAGGCCCAGCGGTACGTGATCACGTTCTCGCCGGACGGACTCGACACCGGGTCGCCCTTCTCGTACACCTGCTTGGTCACCACCAGGTCGCCGCGGTCGATCTCCGCGTAGACCGGCGGCTCCTCCGCCTTGAACACATTCTCGTACGAGCCGCCCTGCTCGCGATACACGTACGAGCCGACCCCCACCGCGTCGCCGCAGGTCAGCACGTTGACGACGACGTCGTCCGCAGCTCCGCCGGTGAGGTTGCCGTACGACACGTCCACCGGGTACTCGTCGGCGACGCACGGCTTCAGGTCCCGCTTGACCTCCGCCGAGACCTTCGGGTCGTCCTTGATCAGCCGTACGGCGTTCACCCGGTCCGGTGTCGTCGACGGCGCCGCCGACGGTGGGGCGCCCGCGACCGAGTCGGAGTGGGCCGGGCCCTCGTCGCGGGTGCCCGTGCCGCCGGTGGCGCAGGCCGACGCGAAAAGGCCGAGGGCGGCGAGCACGGCCGTCGCCGTGATCGCCGCCTGGGTGGCACCCCACCCCGCTGTGGCCCCCGCGCTGTCCGCCCTGGTAGCTAGGCCGCGCACCGCTCCCGCTCCTCACGCTCCAGCGCGCGTGCGTCCAGATCGCGGGCCTGAAGCTCCTCGCGGAGCCGGGCGAGCGCCCGGTGCAGCGTGCTCTTGACCGTTCCCGCCGACATGCCGAGGGCGGCGGCGGTCTCCTCCGTGGACATCTGCTCCCAGTGTCGCAGCACGACCACGCTGCGCTGCTTGGGGGCGAGGACCTTCATCACGTCCATCAGCAGGGCGCGGTCCGCGTGCTGCTCGGTGGAGTCGTCGACCGAGGCGTCCGGGAGCTGCTCGGTCGGCACCTCCTCCAGCTTGCGGGCCCGCCACCACTCCGTCCGGGTGTTGATCATGACGCGGCGCAGGTAGGCGTCGGCCAGCCGCTTGTCCTCTATGGTCTCCCAGCGCCCGTACGTCCGTACCAGCGCGGTCTGCAGCAGGTCCTGCGCGTCCACCGGGTCCGGGACCAGCCGCCGGGCGCTGCGCAGCAGCGCGTCCTGCCGGGTGCGGACGTACTCCTCGAACTCGAGCACCTCGCCCTGCGCCATGTCCAACCGCCTCCATCCCCGTTGACCGGCGCGTCCCTGCCGCCGGGTTCTGCTCTTCCGTGGTGATGGAGAAGAAGCTACGGAGGGCTTGTCACGGCGCTGTCCGAGCCAGCGCGCGACTAGCACTCGGCTGTGCGTCGGTTGTGTAACAGCCGTCAGATCTGGGTAAGGGCGGCGGGCGATTCGGGTCGGTACGCTGCGGTTTGCCCGGACGGTCACGTCAACGGCAGCCGATACAAACCACCCGTCAGTGGCTCGACGAGCCCGTCGGCGACCAGACCGTCCAGGGCGCGGGCGCGCTGCACCGGTTCGTGCCACACCCGGTCCAGCGCCGCCTGCGGCACCGGGCCGTGCGCCTCCCGCAGCACGGCGAGCAGCCGGCCCCGCACCTGGCGGTCCGTGCCCGCGTACGTCTGCCCGCGGCGCGGCGGGCCGTCGTGCGCGGGCTTGCCCGCCAGCCGCCAGGCGCACCGGCCGGCGATCGGGCAGCGGTGGCACGACTCGTTCTTCGCGGTGCACACCAGCGCGCCCAGCTCCATGGAGGCGGCGGCCCAGCGCGCGGCCGTCCCCTCGTCCTCGGGCAGCAGCGCCCGGGCCAGCTTCCGCTCGGCGGCGGTGGTGGCGTTCGGCGGGTACTGCACGCCGGTGACGGCCCGGGCCAGCACCCGGCGCACGTTGGTGTCGAGCACCGGGTGCCGCTGCCCGTACGCGAAGGAGGCGACGGCCGCCGCCGTGTACTCGCCGATGCCGGGCAGCGCGAGCAGCTGGGCGTGGTCGGCCGGTACGTCGCCGCCGTGCCGTTCCGTTATGGCGACCGCGGCGCCGTGCAGCCGCAGCGCGCGGCGCGGGTAGCCGAGCCGGCCCCAGGCCCGTACGGCCTCGCCGGGGGCCTCCTTGGCGAGGTCGGCGGGGCGCGGCCAGCGGGCCAGCCACTGCTCGTAGACCGGCAGGACCCGGTTCACCGGGGTCTGCTGCAGCATGAACTCACTGACCATCACCCCCCAGGCGCCGGCCTCGGGGCGCCGCCACGGCAGGTCACGGGCGTGCTCGTCGAACCAGTCGATGACCGGGCCGTGCAGCGGCTCGGCGCGGAGGCTGTCGGGGACGGAGCCGGCGGGAAGGCCGGGCGAGGGTTTCGTGGGCGCAGTCATGACCTCTCGATCCTGCCATGAGGGAGCGGTCGTACGGGGGAACCGCCACCCCCGGGCACGACGCACCCCTGACGATCGGCAGCGTGCCGGCCTCGCACCCGCTCGCAGGGTGGGGCGGGTGGAACGCCCCCGTCAGGCCCGGCTCCCGCGCGTGGTCCGTCTCTTACTGCCCGGCGCTCGGGGTGGCGCGCTGCCGCTCGGGCTGCGGTGGTGGCGTTCGCGGCCGTCGCGGCCGTCGGTCTGGTGAGGTGCGCGCCGGTCGGGGCGGGGCCGGCCCCGGAGCGGTTCGTGCTGACCGGCACGCTGCTCTTCGGCTGTGTGCTGCCCGGCTGGGCGGCCGGTACGGGCGAGAGCCCGGCCCAAGTCGTCGCCCGGGCGGCCGAGTCGGGCCTGCTGGTGGGCAACGGGCCGGTCACCGGGCAGAGTTCCCGCCGTCCTCCCGCCGTCCGGCGCAGGATCGGCCCGCGCGGCCGTCGCGCCGCCGTGACTGCCGCGGGCGGCACCTTCGCGGCGGGGGCGCACGGGGAGGGCTTCCGGGTACCGGCGTACGTCCCCGACCGTGTCTCCGGCTTGCGGGCCGCCGCACCCGGCCCCGCGCACCACCTCGCGGGCACCCTTCGCCTGGTCCGTACCACCGCCGGGAGCCGAGTGCCGCTGCTCCCGCACCAGCGGTGAACTCTTCCTCTCCGTCGACCACTTCACACTGTGCTCACGTGGCCGGCGCGGCGGGCTCACCACCAGCCGAGGGACCAAGTCGGGCTGTTCCGCGCGAAGTCGGTCACGGACGGTAGGCGACGGGCCGTGACGGTCACATGCTGCGATCGGCAGGGGCCGCACCCGACGAAAGACAGGGGTGACAAGGCGGTTTCCGGGATGATGATCCGGAAAAGTTGTGGTCTCAGCGGCGGGTGGGACAAGCGAACGCGCCGATCTCTCGTACAGTTTCCGCCGTGGGATCTCTGCGCAATCCGGTCGGGCCGCTTCCCTCCTCCATCTACTGGCGACGGAGGATCGTACTGCTGTCCGTGGTCGCCCTGTTGGCGCTGCTGATCACGTGGATCGTCACCTCCGGCGGCGGAGGCGGCGGGGACCGCGGCAACGGTGCCAACGGAAAGAATCCCGCGCCGTCGATCACCCCCGGCCCGTCCAGCTCGGGCCCCGCGATCAGCCAGGCGCCGGGCGGGCGCGACGATTCCGGGAGCGGTTCGGGCGGCGGCTCGTCGTCCGGGTCCGGTTCGGACGACGGCAACGGAGACGGTGCCGGATCCGGCTCGGGGGGCTCCGGCGGTGCCGGCGGGTCGGACGGTTCCGGCACCGGCGGCAGCGGTTCCGGGGGCGGTGCGGGCGGCGGCACCGGTGTCGGCGCGGGCGACGCGCTCCCGGCCGGCTCCACACTGCCCAACTGCACCGCGAGCGTGGTCAAGTTCAGCCTGCGCAGCCAGCGCAACACCTACGAGCCCGGTCAGACGCCTACGTTCCTGCTGACCGCGCGCAACACCTCCGGTCACGACTGCAAGGTCGATCTCGGGCCGAAGAACACGGTGGTGACGATCACTCAGGCCGACGACGACAAGGAGCTGTGGTCGTCGGCGGACTGCCCCGAGGGGGCGGGCAGCCTGGTGTTCCGGGTGCCCGCGGACAGCGGCATCACGTACACCGTGAAGTGGGACCGCAAGCGCAGCGCCCCGCAGTGCGCGACGCCCCCGGCGGGGTCGGCCGGGGCCGGGACCTACCTGGTGGAGGCGAAGACCCCGGGCTTCACCAAGCTGCGGACGTCGTTCGTGCTGGAGGACGACTAGCCGGGTGCCGTCGCACGGGCGGCTCCTCGTCTAGACGTACCGCTCCAGGATCGACGACTCCGCCAGCCGCGACAGCCCCTCCCGGACGCTGCGCGCCCGGGCCTCGCCCACGCCGTCCACCGTCTGGAGGTCGTCCACGCTGGCGGCGAGCAGCTTCTGCAGGCCGCCGAAGTGCTCCACCAGGCGGTCGATGATCGCGCCCGGCAGCCTCGGCACCTTGGCCAGGAGCCGGAAGCCGCGTGGGGAGACGGCCGAGTCGAGGGTCTCAGGGGAGCCGGTGTAGCCCAGGGCACGGGCGACCGTCGGCAGTTCGAGGAGTTCCGCGTGGGAGAGCGCGTCGAGCTCGGCCAGCGCCTCCTCGACCGTGCGGGACCGCTTGGCGGTGGGCTCGGGGACGTAGTCCCGCACGACCAGTTCCCGCTCGGGCTCGACACCGGCGATCAGCTCGTCCAGCTGGAGGGCGAGCAGCCGGCCGTCCGTGCCCAGCTCCACCACGTACTCGGCGATCTCGGTGGCGATGCGGCGCACCATCTCCAGGCGCTGGGCGACCGCCGAGACGTCCCGGACGGTGACCAGGTCCTCGATCTCCAGCGCCGACAGCGTTCCCGCGACCTCGTCGAGGCGGAGCTTGTAGCGCTCCAGGGTCGCCAGGGCCTGGTTGGCGCGGGACAGGATCGCCGCCGAGTCCTCCAGGACGCGGCGCTGGCCGTCCACGTACAGCGCGATCAGCCGCATCGACTGGGAGACCGAGACGACCGGGAAGCCGACCTGCTTGGAGACCCGGTCCGCCGTGCGGTGCCGGGTGCCGGTCTCCTCCGTGGGGATCGTCGCGTCCGGCACGAACTGCACGCCCGCCCTGAGGATCTTGGACAGGTCCGAGGACAGCACGATGCCGCCGTCGAGCTTGCACAGCTCGCGCAGCCGGGTCGCGGTGAACTCGACGTCCAGGACGAAACCGCCGGTGCACATCGCCTCGACGGTCTTGTCCGAGCCGAGCACGATCAGTCCGCCGGTGTTGCCGCGGAGCACGCGCTCCAGGCCGTCACGCAGGGGAGTGCCGGGCGCCACAGCGCTCAGCGAGGCGCGCATCAGGCCATCGGAACCGGCACTCCCACCGGACTTTCCGGGAGCTGCTGCCCGGTCGTTGGCTGCCACTGCACTCCTCCGGTCGCAGGTTCTGGGGCGCTCCCGTGTCGCACACTTCGTTCGTACGGACGGGCGAGACCAGGGCAAAGTCTACCGGCGGTCCTCCGCGTCCCGTGGGGCCTCTCGGCGACGGGAGCGCGGGAGGACCCGCAGGGCGTCCCCTATGTCCGCGACTTCCAGCACCTTCATGCCCGACGGGATCTTGCCCGGGTCGCCCGGCACGAGGGCGTGCGTGAAGCCCAGCCGGTGGGCTTCGGCCAGCCGGCGCTGGACGCCCGTGACCCGTCTGACCTCGCCCGCGAGGCCGACCTCGCCGATCGCGACGAGGTTCTTGGGCAGGGGGGTGTCGCTGGCCGCGGACGCCAGGGCGAGGGCGACGGCCAGGTCGGCGGCGGGCTCGGAGAGCCTCACACCGCCGACCGTCGCGGAGTAGATGTCCCGTTTGCCCAAAGCGCTGATTCTGCCCCGCTGTTCCAGGACCGCGAGCATCATCGAGACGCGGGAGGTCTCCAGACCCGAGGTGGTGCGGCGCGGGCTGGGGATCTGCGAGTCGACCGTGAGGGCCTGCACTTCGGCGACCAGCGGGCGGCGGCCCTCCAGGGTGACGGTCAGGCAGGTGCCGGGGACCGGTTCGTCACGCCGTGTCAGGAAAAGTCCGCTCGGGTCGGCGAGACCGACGATGCCCTCGTCGTGCAGTTCGAAGCAGCCGACCTCGTCGGTGGTGCCGTAGCGGTTCTTCACGCCGCGCACCAGGCGCAGGCGCGCGTGCCGGTCGCCCTCGAAGTGCAGGACCACGTCCACCAGGTGCTCCAGCAGACGCGGGCCCGCGATCGCGCCGTCCTTGGTGACATGTCCCACAAGCAGCGTGGACATGCCGCGCTCCTTGGAGGCCCGGATGAGCGCCCCGGCGACCTCCCGCACCTGTGCCATGCCGCCGGGGGCGCCGTCGATCTCCGGGGAGGCCACCGTCTGCACCGAGTCGAGGATCAGCAGCGACGGCTTGACCGCGTCCAGATGCCCGAGCACGGCCGCGAGGTCCGTCTCGGCCGCGAGGTACAGGTGGTCGTCGATGGCGCCGATCCGGTCGGCCCGCAGCCGCACCTGGCTCGCCGACTCCTCACCCGTGACGTACAGGGTCCGGTGCTCCTCGCTCGCCGACTTGGCGGCCACGTCCAGCAGCAGCGTCGACTTGCCGACCCCGGGCTCGCCCGCCACGAGCACCACGGCGCCGGGCACCAGTCCGCCCCCGAGCACCCGGTCCAGCTCCGGCACACCGGTGGAACGCGCGGTGGCCTGCCGCCCGTCGACCTGCCCGATGGGCAGCGCGGAGGTGGTGACCCGCCCGGGCGTCGTCGTACGCACCGCGGGCGCGCCGTACTCCTCGATCGTGCCCCACGCCTGGCACTCGGGGCAGCGGCCGAGCCACTTGGCCGTCTGCCAGCCGCACTCCGTGCAGCGGTAGGACGGACGCTCCTTGGTGGACCTGGTACGGGCAGCCATGCACGAAACCGTAGCCTGCGCCACTGACAGCGTGCCCCCGTCGGGCGGACGGTGTGGGGTGCCGGCCGGCCGAGGGGGCAGGTGCGCCACCTTCCGCCACGTCCCGCCACGGGCGGAAGGAAACGTTCATGTCCCCGATTGAGGGATCGTTTCACCCGTACGGATTAAAAGTGCGCAACGCACCCGAAGGGCCCACCCCCGGCCCCCTACGGTCGCCGGATGATGAGCAGCAGTCCGGAGACCCCGACCCGTACGACCCGTACGACCGGTACGGCCGGCGCGCACCGGGTGGGCAGGGAGGCGCGCGACCGCACCGCCGCGCGCACCCTGGTGCAGCGGCCCCCCACCCGCTACGAGCCGTACCTGGACGGCCTGTTCACCTACTGCCTGTCCGTGCTGTGCGACCACGACGCGGCGACCGCCGCCCTGGGCGACGTCCTCGCGCTGGCCGAGCGCCGCGGCCGGCACGTGCCCGACGCACCCGCGGACCGCAGGGCCTGGCTGTACGCGCTGGCCCGCTGGGCGTGCCTGCGCAAGCTGGCCGAGGCCAAGCAGAAACGTCATGCCACCCACGCGGCGGGCCGCACCGACCGGCGGCGCGCCGACCGGCCGGCCGATCCGCCGGTGTCCGAGGAGGTACAGGAGCGGCGCCGGCGCGAACTGGCACTGCTCGCCTGGCCGGAGGCCGCCGGCACCACCCCGGAGCAGCGCGAGGCGCTCGAGCTCGCGGTGCGCCACCACCTCGCCGCCGAGGAGGTCGCCGCCGTCCTCGGCATGGACGCGGCCGCCGCCCGGGAACTGCTCGCCTCCGCCGCCTGCGAGGTGGAACGCACCCGCGCCGCCCTGGCCGTGGTCGAGACCGGCGCCTGCCCGAGCGTGGCGCACCTCACCGGGGACAACCGGTTCGTGCTCAGCGCGGCCCTGCGCCGTGAACTCGTGCGGCACGTCGACGACTGTCCCCGGTGCCGCCGCACCGCCGGGCGCGCGATCCCCGGCCGCTGGCCCGGCACCAGCGTCACACCCGCCGAGCTGCCCGTCCTCCCGGCGCCCCGCGCGGAGCTGCACGTCGCGATGGCGCACCACGCGCGCGTGCGGCGCGCCGCGCCCCGCTTCGACCGGCGCGGCTTCCCGGTGGACCCCAAGGACCACGCGGCCCGAAGAGACCGCCTACGCGCGCGTGCCGTGACCACGACCGTGGTCGCCACGGTCGTCGCGGCCCCGGTGCTGGCCCTGTGGGCCGCCTACCGGGGCACACCGGTGGGTGAGGGCCAGGACGGCCCGGCGGCCTCCGCGCGCCAGGCGGACGACCCGGCCGGCCTCGACGGCGAGATGGCCGGCGGCGGCTACCAGAACGCGGGCAACGCCCGCACCGAGCCCGGCGCCCGCTTCGGCAGGAACGGCAGGTCGAAGAGCGACGTGTCCGTCGAGGTGCTCAGCGTCGGGGCGGCCCCCGGGAAGGGCGCGGCCCGGCTGGAGGTCACGGCGGGCCACGACGGCGACACCACGCTGATCACCCTGACCGCGACGGGCTCCGGACCGGTCCACTGGTCCGCCTCCACCCGGGCCGACTGGCTCTACTTCAGCCAGGCGTCGGGAACCCTCCGGCCCGGCGAGTCGTTGACGATCAAGGTGTACGTGGACTATCTGCGCGAGCCGTCCGGCCCCTGGAGCGCGCACGTGGCGATCGCACCCGCCGGCACCGTCGTCTCCATCGACGGCTACGGCACGGCTCCCAGCCCCTCCCGCCCGGACCCCCGTCCGACCTTCCCCGCCGACCCGCCCCCGGACCGGCCGGATCCGGCCCCCACGGCCTCGGCCCCCGCCGACCCGCCCGACCCGGCCCCGAGCGACCCGCCTCCCTCGTCGCCCGCCCCCGACCCCACGCCCACGACGTCCGCGCCCACCGACCCGGTGAGCTCGCCGCCGCCCGGCGACAGCGGCGACCCGAGCCCGTCCACGTCGTAGGACAGACCGGTAGGACAGGCCCGTAGGACAGGCCCGTAGGACAGGCCGGTGGCACAGGCCGTACGGCGGGCGTGCTCAGTCGACGGGATCCGCCGGATGCGGAGCCAGCAGCGGCAGCTGCGAGGTCAGCCGCTCCTCGCACAGCTCGACCAGACGGTCGTAGCCGGCCTTGCCCATCAGCTCGGTCAGCTCCGCCCGGTAGGAGAGGTACACCGGCTCGCCCGCGCCGTGCGCCGAGGTCGCCGAGGTGCACCACCAGTGCAGGTCGTGGCCGCCCGGACCCCAGCCGCGGCGGTCGTACTCACCGATCGACACCTGCAGGACGCGGGTGTCGTCGGGCCGGTCGATCCACTCGTAGGTCCGCCGGATCGGCAGCTGCCAGCACACGTCCGGCTTGGTCTCCAGCGGCTCGCGGCCCTCCCGCAGCGCCAGGATGTGCAGCGAGCAGCCCATGCCGCCGGGGAACCCGGGCCGGTTCTGGAAGATGCAGGAGCCCTGGTAGGGGCGGGTCTGGCGCTCGCCGTCCTCGTCCTGGGAGACCCAGCCGTTCCTGGTGCCCTCGGCGTGGTGCTGCCAGATGTCGGGCGTGAGCCTCGCCACATGCTCCGCGACCCGCTTCTCGTCGTCCTCGTCGGAGAAGTGGGCGCCCAGCGTGCAGCACCCGTCCTCCGCGCGGCCCGCCTGGATGCCCTGGCAGCCGCTGCCGAAGATGCAGTTCCAGCGGGAGGTCAGCCAGGTCAGATCGCAGCGGAACACCTGCTCGTCGTCCGCCGGATCAGGGAACTCCACCCACGCGCGAGCGAAGTCGAGGCCCTTCTCGTCGTCCACCGGCGCCTTCCCCGACGTCCCGGGAGCTTTCGCCTGCGAAGAACCCCTGGCCGCTTTGTCCTTCTTGGCGGCCTTGGTCGCCTTCTCGTCCTTCGCCTTTTTCGTCTTTGGCACGCGACCAGGGTATGACGCCCGCGGCCCCTTTCGGACCCCCTCCCGGACGGGCACCGAAGGCAGCGAACGCCCCTGCTGGCAGTACCGTGCCCTCCATGAGACTCGGTGTCCTCGACGTGGGATCGAACACGGTGCATCTGCTGGTGGTGGACGCGCACCCCGGCGCGCGCCCGCTGCCCGCGCACTCGCACAAGGCGGAACTGCGCCTGGCCCAGCTCCTCGACGACGACGGCGCGATCGGTCCCGAGGGGGTCGACAAACTCGTCTCGGTCGTCCACGAGGCCCTCCAGGCCGCCGAGGACAAGGGCGTCGAGGACCTCCTGCCGTTCGCCACCTCCGCCGTACGGGAGGCCGGCAACGCCGACGACGTCCTCGCCCGCGTGCGCGAGGAGACCGGCGTCGAGCTGCAGGTCCTCACCGGCGAGGAGGAGGCCCGGCTCACCTTCCTCGCCGCCCGCCGCTGGTTCGGCTGGTCGGCCGGGAAGCTGCTCGTCCTCGACATCGGCGGCGGCTCCCTGGAGATCGCCTACGGCCTGGACGAGGACCCCGACGCCGCCGTGTCCCTGCCGCTGGGCGCCGGCCGTCTCACCGCCGCCTGGCTGCCCGGCGACCCGCCCGACCCGGACGACGTCCGCGCCCTGCGCCGCCATGTCCGTACCGAGATCGCCCGTACGGTCGGGGAGTTCAGCCGCTTCGGCACCCCCGACCATGTCGTGGCCACGTCCAAGACGTTCCGGCAGCTGGCCCGGATAGGCGGCGCGGCCCGCTCCGCGGAGGGCCTGTACGTCCAGCGCGAGCTCAAGCGCCAGTCCCTGGAGTCCTGGGTCCCGCGCCTCGCCGGCATGACCGCGGCGGAGCGCACGGAGCTCCCCGGGGTCTCCGAGGGCAGGGCCGGCCAGCTCCTGGCCGGTGCCCTGGTCGCGGAGGCGGCGATGGACCTGTTCGGCGTGGACCGGGCGGAGATCTGCCCCTGGGCGCTGCGGGAGGGCGTCATCCTGCGGCGCCTCGACCACATGGTGTCGGGGTAGGCCCACCCGCACGGCAGCGCCCGCGATACGCCCTATGGCAAACACCACAACGGCGAAGAGGAACCCCTCGTAGGCCCGACCCGACCCCGTAACCTGTCCCTCGTGGCAGAACCAAGGGACGTTGTCCGCATCCCGGATGCGAAGGTCGCCCTGTCGACGGCCTCCGTCTATCCGGAGTCCACGGCGACGGCCTTCGAGATCGCCGCGCGCCTCGGGTACGACGGTGTCGAGGTCATGGTCTGGACGGACCCGGTCAGCCAGGACATGGAGGCCCTGCGCCGCCTCTCCGACTACCACGGCATCCCGGTCCTCGCCGTCCACGCCCCCTGCCTGCTGATCACCCAGCGCGTGTGGTCGACGGACCCTTGGACCAAGCTCCAGCGCGCCCGGGCGGCGGCCGAGAAGCTCGGGGCGTCCACGGTGGTCGTGCACCCCCCGTTCCGCTGGCAGCGGCAGTACGCCCGCGACTTCGTGGCCGGGATCTGGCGGATGGCGAACGAGACGGACGTTCGGTTCGCCGTCGAGAACATGTACCCCTGGCGCTACCGCGACCGCGAGATGCTCGCGTACGCCCCCGACTGGGACGTGACCAAGGACGACTACCGGCACTTCACGATCGACCTCAGCCACACCGCCACGGCCCGCACCGACGCGCTCGACATGATCGACCGCATGGGCGACCGGCTCGGCCATGTGCACCTCGCCGACGGCCGCGGCTCGGCCAAGGACGAGCACCTGGTGCCCGGCCGCGGCACCCAGCCCTGCGCCGAGGTGCTGGAACGTCTCGCCTTGAACGGTTTCGACGGCCATGTCGTCATCGAGGTCAACACCCGCCGCGCCATGTCCAGCGCGGAACGGGAGGCCGACCTGGCCGAGGCTCTGGCCTTCGCCCGCCTGCACCTGGCCTCGGCGGCGCGGGTATCACGGCCATGACCGGGACGACCTCGCCACAGGGGCCGGGGTCCCCGGCCCCCGGCGACCGGGCGCTCCCACCGGGCGCGGAGCCAGGCGGCCCGGCTTCCTCGACCTCGGCCGACCCGGCCGCTCCGGCTCCCGGTGACCCGGGGCGTACGCAGCGGGCGGAGCCGGGCGGTCCGGTTACTCCGGCTTCCGGCGCCCGGAGGCTTGCGCCGGGTGCGAAGCCGGGTGACCCGGCTTCCTCGACCTCGGCCGACCCGGCCGCTCCGGCTCCCGGTGGCCCGGGGCGTGCCCAGCGGGCGGAGCCGGGCGGCCCGGTTGCTCCGGCTTCCGGCGACCGGGGGTTTGCGCCGGGTGCGGAGCCGGGTGACCCGGCTTCCTCGGCTTCGGGTGACCCGGCCGCTCCGGCTCCCGGCGACCCGGGGCGTACGCAGCGAGCGGAGTTGGGCGACCCGGGCGCTCCGGCCACCGGTGGCCCAGGGCGTACACCGCGAGCAGAGTCGGCCGACCCCGTCGCTCCGCCCCCCGGTGACCCGGGGCGTGCCCAGCAAGCAGAGCCGGCCGAGCCTGTCGCTCCTGCCCCCCGCCGCCGGGGCCGTCCGTCGCGGGCGGAGTCGGATGGCCCGGGGTCCCCGGCCCCCCGCCGCCGGGGCCGTCCGCCGCGGGCGGAGTCCGGGGACACCCGGGACCGCATCCTGGCCGCGGCCCGCGAGGAGTTCTCCGAGCGTGGCTACGAGAAGACCTCCGTACGCGGTATCGCCAAGGCCGCCGGTGTCGACTCCGCGCTGGTCCACCACTACTTCGGCACCAAGGAACAGGTCTTCGAGGCGGCCGTCGAGGTCGCCATGGCACCCGCGTTCACGGCCCGGGACGCGGTCCTTCAGGGCCCGCTGGAGGGCACCGGCGAGCGGCTGGCCCGCATGTTCTTCGGCCTGTGGGAGAACCCGGCGACCCGCGCCCCGCTGCTCGCGGTGGTCCGCTCCGCCGTCAACAACGAGGCCGCCGCCGCCGTCTTCCGCCGCCTGGTCTCCACCCAGATGCTGCGCCGCCTCGCCGGTCAGCTCGGCCTGCCGGACGCCGAGCTGCGCGCCGAGCTGGCCGCCGCGCAACTGGTCGGGATCGCGATGATCCGCTACGTCATCAGGGTCGAGCCGCTGGCGTCGGCGGACGTGGAGGAGATCATCGCCCGGGTCGCGCCGGTGGTGCAGGGGCACCTGACCAACCCCTGAGCCAGGCAACTGAGACACGTGTCCCGTATTCCGGACACCGCGTCCCGACCCCTGGATGACCGGCGTACGCTCGTGAACAGTCAGACATCTGTCGGAGCACCGCGCGCTCCGGCAGGACTCTCCGAAGGAGCGAGCGACGATGCCCGAGCTGAGGTCCCGCACAGTCACCCACGGCCGCAACATGGCGGGCGCCCGCGCCCTGATGCGCGCCTCCGGTGTACCCGGTGCGGACATCGGGCGCAAGCCGATCATCGCCGTCGCCAACAGCTTCACGGAGTTCGTGCCCGGCCACACCCACCTGGCCCCGGTCGGCCGGATCGTCAGCGAGGCGGTCAAGGAGGCCGGCGGCATCCCGCGCGAGTTCAACACCATCGCCGTGGACGACGGCATCGCGATGGGCCACGGCGGCATGCTGTACTCCCTGCCCTCCCGCGACCTGATCGCGGACAGCGTGGAGTACATGGTCGAGGCACACCGCGCCGACGCCCTGATCTGCATCTCCAACTGCGACAAGATCACCCCGGGCATGCTCAACGCGGCCCTGCGCCTGAACATCCCGACGGTGTTCGTCTCCGGCGGCCCCATGGAGGCCGGCCGCGCCACCCTCGTCGACGGCACGGTCCGCACGCTCGACCTGATCGACGCCATGGTCGAGGCCGCCAACGACCAGGTCTCCGACGCCGACGTCCTGCGCATCGAGGAGAACGCCTGCCCGACCTGCGGCTCCTGTTCCGGCATGTTCACCGCCAACTCGATGAACTGCCTGACCGAGGCCATCGGCCTCTCCCTGCCCGGCAACGGCTCGGTGCTGGCCACCCACACGGCCCGCAAGCAGCTGTACGTCAACGCGGCCCGCACGGTCATGGACCTCACCCGCCGCTACTACGAGCAGGACGACGACTCGGTCCTGCCCCGCAACATCGCCACCTTCGCCGCGTTCCAGAACGCCATGGCCCTCGACATCGCGATGGGCGGCTCCACCAACACGATCCTGCACCTGCTGGCCGCCGCCCAGGAGGCGGGCGTCCCGTTCGGCCTGACCGAGATCGACGAGCTCTCCCGCCGCGTGCCGTGCCTGGCGAAGGTCGCGCCGAACGTGGCCAAGACCCGTACGTACTACATGGAGGACGTGCACCGCGCCGGCGGCATCCCCGCCCTGCTCGGCGAACTGCACCGCGCGGGCCTGCTCAACGAGGACGTCCACTCCGTGCACAGCCCGTCCCTGAGCGACTGGCTGAAGACCTGGGACATCCGCGGCGGTTCCCCGTCCCCCGAGGCCGTCGAGCTGTGGCACGCGGCCCCCGGCTGCAAGCGCTCCGCCGAGGCCTTCTCCCAGTCCGAGCGCTGGGAGTCCCTCGACGAGGACGCCGAGAACGGCTGCATCCGCTCCGCCGAGCACGCGTACTCCAAGGACGGCGGCCTCGCGGTGCTGCGCGGCAACCTCGCCGTCGACGGCTGTGTGGTCAAGACGGCCGGTGTCGACGAGTCGATCTGGACCTTCGAGGGCCCGGCGGTCGTCTGCGAGTCGCAGGAGGAGGCCGTCGAGAAGATCCTCACCAAGCAGGTCAAGGAGGGCGACGTCGTCGTCATCCGCTACGAGGGCCCCAAGGGCGGCCCGGGCATGCAGGAGATGCTCTACCCGACCTCGTACCTGAAGAGCCGCGGCCTGGGCAAGGCCTGCGCCCTGATCACCGACGGCCGTTTCTCCGGCGGCACCTCCGGCCTGTCCATCGGCCACGCCTCCCCGGAGGCGGCCTCCGGCGGCACGATCGCCCTGGTCGAGGACGGCGACCGCATCCGCATCGACATCCCGAACCGCTCGATCGAGCTCCTCGTCGACGACGCCGAGCTGGCCCGCCGCGAGCAGGCCCTGAACGGCGTGTACGCGCCCAAGAACCGCGACCGCAAGGTCTCGGCCGCGCTGCGCGCCTACGCGGCGATGGCGACCAGCGCGGACAAGGGCGCCGTGCGCGACGTGACCAAGCTGGGCTGAGCCCGGGGCCTGAGGGCCGCTTCCCCTCGCGGGGGAGTGGCCCTTTGCCGTACAGGCGGGCGAGCCGTGGAACGAGGTCCCGTACCGGCTACCAGTGCGACGGATCGCGTCCGTCCACGGCGAAGACGGTGCCGTCGGGGGCGGAGGCGTAGACCCGGTCGCCGACGATCAGGGGCTGGGGCAGCGCCGCCGCCACCCGGTCCGCGTGCCCGCCGAGCCGCGGCGGGGTCTGGCCGAGCAGCTTGCCCGCGCGGGCGTCGACGGCCAGCAGCCGTCCGTCCGGGGCGGTGACGTACACATGCCGGCCGTCCGCGGCGGGCGTCGAGGCCCGGGTCACGGACAGCTCCAGACGCCACAGCTGCCGGCCGGCCCGCAGGTCGACCGCCACCAGCGAGCCGCCGCCCCCCATGAGGTGGACGACATCACCGCGTACGGTGCCGTGGGCCTGCTCCACCGGGACCGGCAGGGCGACCTCCCGCACCGCGCCGCTGCCCGGGGTGTAGCGGACCACCGCCTTGGCCCGCCCGTACACCGCGTCGGCCGAGGTGAAGAACACCGACCCGCCCGCCGTGCCGACCGGGTCCAGGGTGCCGCGCAGCCGGGCGTCCCACCGCACGTCCCCCGTGCGCGGGTCCACCGCCGTGACGCGGGTGCCCGTCCCGTCGGCGGACGGGCTCACGGCGTACGCCAGCGGGTCCCCGGCGAACGTGGAGAAGTACGGCATCGCCTGCCCGGGCACCCGGCGGCTCCACCTGCTCTCGCCCGTGGCGCTGTCCACACCGGTGACCGTTCCGTCCGTGCCGGTGAGCAGGAGCATGCCCCCGGCGCTCGCCAGGCCGTTGTACCCGGGCAGGTCCCGCCGCCAGCGCACCGTGCCCGAGGCGGGATCGAGCGCTTCCCTGCGGCGGACCTGCTCGGGCGCGGGCTGGACCAACCCGCCCGACAGGACGGGCGGTCCGCTCACGACCGCCCGGGCGGTGGAGTGCCGCCACACCACATGGCCGTCGGCCGGATCCAGGGCCACGACCTGCCCGGACTGCGCACACAACAGCCTGCCCCGGCCGTACGAGCACTGCGGCGTGCTCTCCTTGGACCCCGGCACGCTCGCCCACGCGTCGAAGACGGCCGCCTCGGTGCGCGGACTGCTTCCCGGCGCCGAGCTCGCACCGGCGAACACCTGCACCGACACCAGCACACCGGCGACCGCCAGACCCAACGCCCCGGCACCGAGCGCCACACGCCGGCCCGTACGCCTCCTGGCCCGCCGCTCCGGCTGCTCCCGCCGCTCCGGCCGCTCGGCGGCAGGCGGGGCCTGCGCGACCCGTGCCGCCCCCGCGTCCCGCGGGTCCTGCTGGGCTTCCGGCTCCGCCCCCTCGTCCCCCGTCGGCGCGTCGCCCGTCCCTGGCGCCGGCAGGAAGACCTGGGTGTCGTACGAGGCCGCCACCGACCGCAGCTGCCGCATCAACTCATCGGCTGAGGGCCGCTGTTCGGGCTCCTTGGCGAGGCACCGCAGGACCAGCGGCGCGAGCTCCTCCGGTACGCCGGTCAGGTCGGGCTCGTCGTGCACGACCTGGTAGGCGACGACGTACGGGCTGTCGGAGTCGAACGGCCCGCGTCCGGTCGCCGCGTGCACCGTCACGGACCCCAGCGCGAAGATGTCCGCGGCGGGCCCGACCTCCCGTGGCCGGCGGAACTGCTCGGGTGCCATGAAGGGCGGCGTGCCGATCAACTTGCCCGTCTCGGTGCGCAGTTCGCTGTCCTTGGGCCGCGAGATGCCGAAGTCGATGACCCTCGGCCCGTCCTCGGCGAGCAGCACGTTGCTCGGCTTGAGATCCCGGTGCACGACGCCGACACGGTGGATGTCGCGCAGCGCCTCCGCCAGCCCGGCCATCAGCCGGCGCACCGCGGCCGGATCCATGGGGCCGTTCCGCTTCACGTGGTCGGACAGGGTCGGACCCGGGATGAACAGCGTGGCCATCCAGGGCCGCTCGGCCTCCGGGTCGGCGTCCACGACCGGCGCGGTGAAGGCCCCGCTGACCCGCCGGGCCGCGGCCACCTCCTGCCGGAACCGTCCCCTGAACTCGGGGTCCCTGGCGAACTGCGGGTGCACGACCTTCACCGCGAGCTTCATCCCCGAGGTGCTCCGGGCCAGGTGCACCACGCCCATGCCGCCCGAGCCCAGACGGGACTCCAGGCGGTAGTGACCGGCGTACTCCGGAAGTTCCGCTTCCACGCCCGCTCCGGTGTTCCGCTGCGGCGCCATGGAACCACCCCCGTGCTGTTCGTCCGCGCGCGCGACGCTCGGAGCCTAGTCGATGACGCGTACGGGACCGAGGCGGCTTGCTAGCCTCCGTGTGCGACGTACGCATATGTGTTTCCATGCGTGCTTCAGGGGAATCAACGGAACCCCATGGCCGTCATGGGGAGCAACGGGGGGAGTACACATGTCGGTTCACCGTGTCGAAAAAGTCGCGGACAGAGTCGGAGCCGAGGCGGTCGCGGACCGGCCGGAGGCGGTCGTCTCGGCCGTGGAGACCACGGCCCTGCGGTACTACTCGGTGGCGCCGGGCTACCGCGTCAACGTCCGCAGCGGCCCCGGCACCGACTACCGCGTCGTCCGCGTCCTGCCGGAGGGCGCGAGGGTCCCGATCTACTGCCAGACACCGGGCACGAGGGTCACGGGCCCGTACGGCACGAGCAGCATCTGGGACAGCATCGACAGCGGCGAGTACATCTCGGACGCGTACGTGAACACGGGCAGCGACGGCTACGTCAGCCCGCGCTGCGGCTGAACCTGGACGCGTCCCCACCGGGGATGCCCTCCGAGCGGGTTCCGGCGCGGAACCCGCTCGGAGTCCCTGCCGAGCCACGCGGAAACCTGCGTGGCACCGGCGAGACCCACGCACGTGCCCGTGCCGCCGCCGGAGCCATAATCGAGCCGTGAGCGACGACACCGGCACCCCGGACACCCCCGCGGCCCCCGCGCCCTCCACCGGGCCGCGTCCGGAACCGCTCCGCTTCTTCGGCACGACCTGGGTGCACCACGACGGCGGCTACACCGCCCGCCGCATCGGTGTCGCCGTCGGCTCCCTCGCCGCCGCGGCCGCCGCCTGCCTCGTCCTGCGGCTCGCCTACCAGGGCCTGCGGATCGCCGCCGTCGGCGGTTTCGTCACGCTCCTCATGATCGTGATGTTCGCGCTCTGCAGCGCACTCGCCTTCCGGCACACCTGGGACGGCTTCTCGCGCCGCCCCGACCCCGAACGCCAGGCCTCCCTGCGCGGCCTGCTGGCCGTCGGCTTCACCGGCTCCCTCCTCGCGTACTTCTTCCGCTCCCTCATGGAGGCTCCGGGCGAGAAGCTGCACCGCGAGGAGTACGAGGCGGCCCGCGAGCTCCACGAGAAGCGCGCCACCCGCCGCTCGGGCAACCCGGCGAGGGCGAAGAAGCGCCGCCGCTCCTGATCCGGCGTTTGTCCCGGAAGCGACCCGGCGTTCTTCCGGACGGCGACGTCTCCGTACACCCCCCGCTTGACGCCTCCCCTCTGTCGGCGCACTATTCATCACATGATGAATTACGATTCCGGCCCACCCCTCAGGGCGGCGGACCCCGCCGGCACCCCCACCGACGACCCCCCAGCCGTCCACGCCGAAGACCTGACCGTCACGCGAGGCTCCCGCACCGTCCTGCGCGACCTGAGCTTCACCGTCCCCCGCGGCCAGATCACCGGCCTCCTCGGCCCCTCAGGCTGCGGCAAGTCGACCCTCATGCGCGCCATCGTCGGCACCCAGGCCAAGGTCACCGGCACCCTGGACGTCCTCGGCCGCCCCGCCGGCCACCCCACCCTGCGCACCCGCGTCGGCTACGTCACCCAGGCGCCCTCCGTCTACGACGACCTGACGGTCCGCCAGAACCTCGACTACTTCGCCGCCATACTCGACCCCGGCCGCGCGGCGGCCGACCGCCGCCACGAACACGTCACCCGCGCGATCACCGACGTCGACCTCACCAGCCACGCCGACGACCTGGCCGGCACCCTCTCCGGCGGCCAGCGCAGCCGCGTCTCCCTCGCCGTCGCCCTGCTCGGCACCCCGGAACTCCTCGTCCTCGACGAGCCCACCGTCGGCCTGGACCCGGTCCTGCGCCGCGACCTGTGGCACCTCTTCCACGACATCGCGGCCACCCGCGGCGCCACCCTCCTCATCTCCTCGCACGTCATGGACGAGGCCGAACGCTGCCACCGCCTCCTCCTCATGCGCGAGGGCCGGATCCTCGCCGACGACACCCCCGAGGCCCTGCGCACCCGCACCCGCACCGACACCGTCGAGGCGGCCTTCCTGCACCTGGTCGACGAGGCCACCGCACCATCCCGCACGAAGGAGACCACGTCATGACCACCACGGCACCGGCACCGACGCCCCCGCCCACCGCGACGAGCGCCCTCCACCCCGCCCGCACCACGGCCACCGCCGCCCGGGTCCTGCGCCAGCTGCGCCACGACCCGCGCACCATCGCGTTGATGATCCTCATCCCCTGCGTGATGCTGCTCCTGCTGCGCTACGTCTTCGACGGCAGCCCGCGCACCTTCGACACCATCGGCGCCTCCCTCCTGGGCATCTTCCCGCTGATCACGATGTTCCTGGTCACCTCCATCGCCACCCTGCGCGAACGCACCTCGGGCACCCTCGAACGCCTTCTCGCCCTGCCCCTGGGCAAAGGCGACCTCATCGCCGGCTACGCCCTCGCCTTCGGCACCCTCGCGATCATCCAGTCGGCCCTCGCCACCGGCCTGGCCCTGTGGGTCCTCGGCCTCGACGTCACGGGCAGCCCCTGGCTGCTGCTCCTGGTCGCCCTGCTCGACGCCCTCCTCGGCACCGCCCTCGGCCTGTTCGTGTCGGCCTTCGCGGCCTCCGAGTTCCAGGCGGTCCAGTTCATGCCGGCCGTGATCTTCCCCCAGCTCCTCCTGTGCGGCCTGTTCACCCCGCGCGACACCATGCACCCGGTCCTGGAGGCCCTCTCCGACGCCCTCCCCATGTCCTACGCGGTCGACGGCATGAACCAGGTCCTCCACCACACCGACATGACCGCCGACTTCGTCCGCGACGCCCTGGTCGTGGCCGGCTGCGCCCTGCTGGTGCTGACCCTCGGCGCGGCGACCCTCCGACGCCGTACCACCTAGCCCCAGCCGCCGGCCTTCGTACGACACCGGCTCCCGGCCCCCGCCACCCCCACCGTCCCGCCCACCGGACACGCCACCCCGTACGCCCCCGCCAGTGCGAGGATGAACCCGGACGACGCAACCCCCGGAGGGCACCCCCAGCCATGACCCAGAAAGTCGCAGTCCTCGGCACCGGCAAGATCGGCGAAGCCCTGCTCAGCGGAATGATCCGAGCCGGCTGGGCCCCGTCCGACCTCCTGGTCACCGCCCGCCGCCAGGAACGGGCCGACGAACTCCGCACCCGCTACGGCGTCACCCCGGTCACCAACCCGGAAGCCGCCAAGACCGCCGACACCCTGATCCTCACGGTCAAGCCGCAGGACATGGGCACCCTCCTCGACGAACTCGCCCCGCACGTCCCCGCCGACCGCCTGGTCATCAGCGGAGCCGCCGGCATCACCACCTCCTTCATCGAGGACCGCCTGGCCGCTGGCACCCCGGTCGTCCGCGTCATGACGAACACCCCCGCCCTCGTCGACGAGGCCATGTCCGTCATCTCCGCCGGCAGCCACGCCAGCGAAGCCGACCTCGCCCACGCCGAGGAGATCTTCGGCGCCGTCGGCAAGACCCTGCGCGTCCCCGAGACCCAGCAGGACGCCTGCACCGCCCTCTCCGGCTCCGGCCCGGCCTACTTCTTCTACCTGGTCGAAGCCATGACCGACGCCGGCATCCTGCTCGGCCTGCCCCGCGACAAGGCCCACGACCTGATCGTCCAGTCCGCGATCGGCGCGGCCACCATGCTCCGCGACAGCGGCGAACACCCGGTCAAGCTCCGCGAGAACGTCACCTCCCCCGCCGGCACCACCATCAGCGCCATCCGCGAACTGGAGAACCACGGCGTCCGGGCCGCCCTCATCGCCGCTCTCGAAGCCGCCCGCGACCGCAGCCGCGAACTGGCCTCCGGCAAGAAGGACTGACTGACCCCCGACCGCCCCGGGCGCGATCACCCGGCCGCGCCCACCACCTCCTCCGTCCGCACCACACGGGCGAACCCGCCCCCGTGCAACGAGACGGCGGCCGCCTGCGCGAGCTCCTCCGCGCTGCGCCGCCACCCGAACGGCCCCGCCAGGTCGAAGGTGTACGTCGCGTCGAGCGGGACCACCACGTCGTACCCGAGATTCCCGCCCATCCGGGCCGTCGTCTCGACACACATGTTGGTCTGGATCCCGACCACCACGAGCTGCGCGATCCCCTGCGCCTCCAGCCAGGCGCCGAGGTCCGGCGTCCCGTAGAAGGCCGAGTTCACCGTCTTCGTCACCAGCAGCTCGGCCCCCTCGCCCCCCTTCCCGCGCCGCCGCTCCACGTACTCCTTGAACGCGTTGCCCGCACACCCCGGCCGCAACGGCGACTGCGGCGTCACCGAGTCATGCCGTACGTAGACGACCGGACGGCCCGTCACCTGCCACACATCGATGAGCGAGGCAATGCGGTCATCGGCCCCGGGATTGTTCCGAGGTCCCCAGAAGCCGGTCTCCTCGAAGCCCTTCTGCACATCGACGACCACCAGCGCTGCGTTCTCCGCGATCTCCATGCCGAGGATCCTGCCGCCCCGGACGCCACCGCCCCAGAGGTACAGAAGTCAGCGATCGATGGTTTACTGCCAGCCATGAGCCGCCGTCCGTACCGCGTGGCCCTCGTCGCCTTCCCCGGCATCCGCGCCTTCGACGTCTCCGTCATCACCGAGGTATGGGGCGTCGACCGCACCGACCGCGGCGTCCCCGCCTTCGACCTGCGCCGCGTCGCCACCGACACCACCCCCGTCGCGCTGCGCGGCGGCCTCACCCTGCTGCCCGACCGCACTCTCACCTGGCTCTCCCGCGCCGACCTCATCCTCGTCCCCGGCCTCGACGACCACCTCACCCCCGCACCCGCCCCCGTCCTCGACGCCCTCCGCCGCGCCCACACCCGCGGCACCACCCTCGCCGCCCTGTGCGGCGGCGCCTTCACCCTCGCCCAGGCCGGCCTCCTCGACGGCCGCCGCGCGATCACCCACTGGAGCCTCGTCGACCTCCTGCGCGCACACCACCCCCGCGTCACCGTCGTCCCCGACGCCCTCTTCATCGAGGACGACGACATCTGGACCGCGGCCGGCACAGCCGCGGGCATCGACCTCTGCCTCCACCTGGTCCGCCGCGCCCACGGCGCCGAGGCCGCCGCCACCATCGCCCGCTCCATGGTCACGGCCCCCTTCCGCACCGGAACCCAGGCACAGTTCATCGAACACCCCACCCCCTGCGCGGACCGCGACGCCGACGCCCTGGCCGCCGTACGCGACTACGCCCTGCGCCACCTGCACGAACCGCTCACCGTCGCCGACCTGGCGACACGCGCGGGCATGTCCTCGCGCACCTTCGCCCGCCACTTCACGGCGGCGACCGGCACCACGCCGCTGCGCTGGCTCCTCGACCAGCGCGTCGCGGCCGCGCAGAAGCTCCTGGAACGCACCGACCTCCCCATGCCCGAGGTCGCCCGCCGGGCCGGCTTCGGCAGCGAGGTCACGATGCGCCAGCACTTCGCCTCGCGCCTCGCCACCAGCCCCCGCGCCTACCGGGCCGCGTTCAGCGCGGCACCCGTATCCGACCCCGCCGGCAGCAACCCGATCGCGCGATAGGCGGCATCCACCGTGGGCCGCGCCATGGCCCGCGCCCGCTCCGCACCATCCCGCAGCACCCCCTCCACATAGCCGGGATCAGCGCACAACTCCCTGTGCCTGGCCTGCACGGGCCTGAGCAGTTCGACCACGGCCTGCGCGGTGTCCGCCTTCAAAGCGCCGTACGACTCGTATACGTCCGACAGGTCCGCGGGGTTCCCGCCCGTGCACGCCGCGAGGATCTCCAGCAGGTTCGCCACACCCGGCCGGGCCGCACGGTCGTACACGACCCCCCGCCCGCTGTCGGTCACGGCCCGCATGACCTTCCTGCGCACCACGTCCGGCTCGTCCAGCAGATAGACGATCCCCGACCCGACGTCCTCGCTCTTGCCCATCTTCGACGACGGGTCCTGCAGATTCATCACCCGCGCCGCCACCGTCGGCACCGTGGCCCGAGGCACCACGAACGTGTGCCCGTACCGCTGGTTGAACCGCACGGCCAGATCCCGGGTCAGCTCCACGTGCTGCGCCTGGTCGTCCCCCACGGGCACCTCGTGCGCCCCGTACGCCAGGATGTCCGCCGCCATCAGCACCGGGTACGTCAGCAACGACAGCCGCACGCTCCCGCCCCGCGCCCGCTCCCGCGCGGCCTTCTCCTTGTACTGGATCATCCGCCGCATCTCACCGTCGGTCGCCACGCACTCCAGCAGGTACGACAGCCGCGCGTGCTCGTCCACATGACTCTGCACGAACACCGTGCACCGTTGCGGATCCAGTCCGGCCGCCAGCAGCAGCGTTGCCGCCTGCCGGCTCAGCCTGCGCACCCGCGCCGGATCGTGGTCGACGGTGAGGGCGTGCAGATCGACGATGCAGAAGAGTGCGTCCGCCCGGTGCTGGTCGACCGCGACCCACTGCCGCATGGCCCCCAGGTAGTTCCCCAGCGTCAGGTGCCCGGTCGGCTTGATCCCGCTGAAGACTCGCGTCATCCCTGTTCCACCTCCTGGTCGGGACCGCCGCTCCGGCGGGCCGCCCCTCAGGACCTCAGGAGGGAGAAACGCGAACGGCCGCCGAAGCGGCGGCCGTTGTGCGCATACGTGAGGACGGCCGCCGTCAGGCGGCCCACCACTGCCGGGTGCACGTACGCGTCGTCATGGGCCCCAGAGTACGTCCCTGGAGTGCCGTCCGCACCGCGGTTGACACGTACCCGCCCGCTCCGTAGTGTTCTCCGGGTTGTCCGACGTGAGCGCCGACTCCGGTCGGTCCCCGGGCAGCCATTCCGCAGTACCAACCACCACTCGACGACAGTCGCTCTGTCTGCCGTCGTGTCATTGGCATGCGTATTCGCGGAATGAGGAATCCCCGTTCGAAAGAACGCGGCCCCCGATTAGCTCGGGAGCCGGGAATCCGCTAAAGTCTCACCTCGTCGGAACGGCCCAACCGCCGGGAAGACGAACCCCGCTGACTGGGAATCAGGCCCGAAAGGATCTGATAGAGTCGGAACCGCCGGAAAGGGAAACGCGGAAGCGGAAACCTGGAAAGCACCGAGGAAATCGGATCCGGAAAGATCTGATAGAGTCGGAAACACCGAAGGGAAGCGCCCGGAGGAAAGCCGCGAGAGAGTCTCTCGGGTGAGTACGAAGGAAGCGTCCGTTCCTTGAGAACTCAACAGCGTGCCAAAAGTCAACGCCAGATATGTTGATACCCCGT